>JAIRSC010000199.1 GCA_031255645.1 Treponema sp.
AATTTGAAGCAACTGTACCGGATAAACAACCAAAAAACGGCCTGAATCGGAACCGCAATCCGTACAATTCTAAATGTTTAGAAAAAGATCAAATACCCCAACATAGACAGCAAACAGGGAATGTTAGGGCCTGCCCCACTAAGCAGCGACGTGGGTTTTGCTATATATGGCATTTGATTAAGACAGAACTCTAAAGACTCGAACTTCGGTTCAGCCCGCCGACCAACGGGAGGAAAAGGGGCCACGGAGGGCCCCGTAAGGGCTGAACCGCGGCCCGGAGTCCCGAAACAGGAGCTACAGTTCCAGGCTCCGGCTCTTTATCTTTTCTTCCACATACGCGGCAAAGTCCGCGACCTTCATGGCTTCGGCTTGAACGCCGTCCCGGCGGCGGATTGAAACCGTGCCTTCATCGGCTTCCCGCTGGCCTACGACAAGCATGTACGGGATCTTCCGGTTCTGACATTCCCGTATCTTGGCGTTAAGGCGGCTGTCGCCGGATTCCACGGCGGCCCGCAAATCGCGGGCTTTAAGCTCTGCGGCGACTTTTTCCGCGTAATCGTTAAAACTTTCCGCCACGGGGATTACCGCGGCCTGCTCCGGGGCGATCCACACGGGAAACGCGCCGCCGAAATGCTCGATAAGAACCCCGAAAAAGCGTTCCAGGGAGCCGAGCAGTGCCCGGTGAATCATGTAGGGCCGCTTGTGCCGGCCGTCGCTGTCCACAAAGGTCATGTCAAAGCGTTCCGGTTCGTTAAAATCAAACTGTATCGTCGTCATCTGCCATTCGCGGCCAAGGGCGTCTTTTATTTTCAGATCGATTTTTGGCCCGTAAAACGCGCCGCCCCCTTCGTCGATTTCATAGCCAAGGCCCTCGGCTTCTACCGCCTTGCGGAGGCTTTCCAGCGCGGCGTCCCAGCGGCTCTGTTCACCGACGGATTCGGCGGGCTTGGTGGCAAGGTAGGCCTTGATGTCCTTAAAGCCGAAAACGTTCCATATCCACAGGCTGAAACGGAGCACTTCGCGGATCTCGCTTTCCATCTGTTCGGGGGTACAGAAAATGTGGGCGTCGTCCTGGGTAAAGCCCCGAACCCGCAGCAAACCGTGGAGAACGCCGCTCCGCTCGTAGCGGTACACCGTTCCCAGTTCCGCCCAGCGCAGGGGCAGATCGCGGTAACTGCGCTGCGTGTTTTTATAAATCATGATGTGGAAAGGACAGTTCATCGGTTTGATGATATAATCCTGGTTGTCGATCTCCATGGGGCTGTACATATTGGATTTGTAAAAACCCAGGTGGCCCGAAGTTTCCCAAAGCCAGCTTTTCCCGATGTGGGGCGTATAGAGAATTTCGTAGCCGTTCCGGTAATGCTCGACGCGCCAGAAATTCTCAACGGCCACGCGCATGCGTCCCCCGTTGGGATGCCAGTAGATGAGCCCCGCGCCGGCTTCCTCGTGGGTGGAAAAAAGGTCCAGCTCTTTGCCGACCCGGCGGTGATCCCGCTTTTCCACTTCTTCCAGAAAGGTCAGATACGCTTTAAGGTCTTTGGGATTCTCCCAGGCCGTACCGTACACGCGGGTCAGCATCGGCCGGTTTTCGTCCCCACGCCAGTAGGCCCCGGCTATGCTCTGGAGCTTAAAGGCCGCCGAATTGATTTCCCTGGTGTTTTCCACATGGGGCCCCCGGCACAAATCGGCCCAAACGCATGTTCCCGCGTCCGGCCCGGAACCTTCGCGGTTTTCGTAGACCGAAATCACCTCGTCCGGGGGAAGCTCGTTAATCAGCTCCTGTTTGAAGGGCTCGCCGGTAAAACGCGCGAGGGCCTCTTCCCGGCTCAATTCGACCCGGACAAAGTCCTGCTTTGAGTCGATGATCCTTTTCATTTCCGCCTCAATGGACGGGAGGTCTTCGGCGCCAATGGGCGGTTTACCATCCGTTTTTTGCGGGAACAAAAAATCGTAATAAAAGCCGTTTTCAATCGCGGGGCCTATGGCGACCCTGGTTCCGGGAAAAAGCTTTGTTACCGCCTGGGCCATAATATGGCTTACCGAATGACGGATACGTTCGAGTTTTGCCTCTTGGCCGTTCTTTGATTGATTGTCTGACATGGGGCGCCTCCGCTGCCTGTGTCAATTCATAGCAAAAGAAGCGGAACTGGTCAAGCCGGGCGCTTGTTCGCGGCGGGCTTTGTCCAAAAGAAAATTGCCGAAAAAAAATTAAAAAACCTTGACCGCTAAATCAAAATAAAGTATGTTTAAAGTGCGGTTAGCATTTATAGCTCTTCGGAGCGCTAATAGCGGCCTCCCAGGTTTCTTCACCTCCTTTTCCTGGGGGGTTTTTTTTATTCAAAAATCCGTTCCAGTACCCCGCTTGCGAATAAAGTACCCAGGAGCAAGTCCTGGGTATCTTCATTGGTTTGCGATTCTTGCCCAGGTGTCGCGGAGCCCCACGGTTTTGTTAAACACCGCTCTGCCGCCGCTGCTGTCCGGATCGCGGGCAAAGTAGCCGAGCCGTTCAAACTGAAAACGATCCCCGGCCCGCGCCGAAGCCAGACAGGGTTCGCCGTAGGCGTCCGTTATCAGTTCCAGCGAGGCGGGGTTAAGCTTTTCGAGAAAATCTCCCGGTGTCCCGCCCTCCATCGGCTTTTCGGCGCTGAAAAGATGATCGTATATCCGCACCTCTATCGGGACGGCGTCCCGGACGGAAAGCCAGTGTATTGTTCCCTTAACCTTGCGGTTGTCCGGGGCATTGCCGCCCCTGGTTGCCGGATCGCAGCTACAGCGTACCGCGATAACGTTCCCCTGGCTGTCTTTGTCGCAGCCGGTACAGGTGACAATATAGCCGTAACGAAGCCGGACAGAATTGCCCGGAAAAAGGCGAAAATACTTTGGCGGCGGAACTTCCTCAAAATCATCCCGCTCGATCCAGAGTTCTTTGGTAAAGCGGATTTTCCGTTTTCCGGCGCTTTCGTCTTCGGGGTTGTTTACCGCCTCAAGTTCTTCTTCCCTGTCCGCGTCCCAGTTTTCGACGATAAGCTTTAAGGGTTTGAGCACCGCCATGGCCCTGGGACTTGTCTTGTTGAGGTCTTCCCTAAGACAGTATTCAAGAAACGCTATGTCCACGGTACTGTCGGTTTTCGCGATCCCGATTTGGGAGATAAAGCTCCGCAGGGCGCGGGGAGTGTAACCCCGGCGGCGAAGCCCGGCGATGGTCGGCATGCGGGGATCGTCCCAGCCGGCGACGTGTTTTTCCTGTACAAGGCGGAGCAGATAGCGCTTGCTGAGCACCGTGTGGGTCAGGTTAAGCCGGGCGAACTCTATCTGCCGCGAAGGAAAGACTTCCGCTTCCCGAATAAACCATTCGTAGAGCGGCCGGTGAATTTCGTACTCAAGGGAACAGAGGGAATGGGTGATCCCCTCTTTCGCGTCCGAAAGGGGATGCTGGAAGTCGTACATCGGATAAATACACCACTCGTTCCCGGTCCGGTAATGGGTGTCGCGGCGTATCCGGTACATAACAGGATCCCGCATCAGCAGGTTGGGGTCGGCCATGTTGATCTTTGCCCGCAGGGTTTTTTGTCCGTCGGCGAATTCCCCGGCCCTCATTCTGGCAAACAGATCCAGGTTTTCCCCGACGCCGCGGTCCCGCCAGGGACTGTTCCGGCCCGGCGGGGTCAGGGTGATGTTGTTTTTGTCGGGAACGGCCGTTCCCCGGTATTCGCTGATTTCGTCTTCGGAAAGATCGTCCACATAGGCCTTGCCTTTTTTGATGATCTTGAGCGCCAACTCGTAAAGGTATTCGTAATAGTCCGAAGCGTAGTATTCCCTGTCTTCCCAGTCGAAACCAAGCCAGCGGACATCCCGCTTGATCGCCTCGACATAGGAAACGTTTTCTTTTTCCGGGTTGGTGTCGTCAAAACGAAGGTTGCATTTGCCGCCGAATTTTTCCGCCATGTTAAAGTCCACCGTCATCGCCTTGCAGTGGCCAATATGCAGCCAGCCGTTCGGCTCGGGCGGAAACCGGGTGTGGACATAGCTAAAGCGGCCGGACGCGAGGTCTTCTTTTATAAATTCGCTGATAAAATCGGAACTTTCGTTTTTGGCCGCCGGAACGGGCCGGCCGGGCGCGTTGTTTGTTTCGTTCATAAGGAGCGGCTCCGCCTAAAAATCGGTAAGGTAACAAATGCCAAGAAGGAGTATCGCCCTGGTAACGGCCCTGTCCTTTAGCCCGGGAAGAATCCTGTTTATGTGCCCCGCGTACCACCAGAACAGCCCCATTTGGCTGTCTATGCGAAACGTATACTCGGTAAAATCATCTTTGCGGCTTTGGGAACCAAAAAGAAGCCAGGCAAGCTCTTCGAGAACGGCGCTGAATTCTTCCAGCGCCTTGCCGTATTCGGCGTTGTTGATAAGCGCCATAAAGCCGGGTATTCGTTCCTGCAGCCGTTCCTTGCGGTCTTCATCGGTCTTTTCGACCCAGGTTTTGCTGATAAGCAGGTCAAGGTTGTTTCGGAACGAGGCAAGATACTTTTGCATGTCCGGTCCGGGAGACGTGCCTTCGGATCGCAGCCCGCCCAGGGACAACAATCTGCGGTAATCCGCACCTATACCCAGAGCGTCCGCAAACGCGAAAGCGTCTTCAAGATCGCCGGTATTGCCTTTGGGCGGAAAAAGTGATTCGGCGGCCTTTTTACATTCTTCGGGAATGGCGCAGGCCGGACAGCTTAACATGATCTAACCATGCTAGGAATGGGAAAGAGTGTCAAGAGCGGATTTACTCCTTTGGCCGCCTTAGGCCCCCTGCGTATAGTGGGACAGAAAATCGCCCAAACGCAGTACCGCCTCGGCCAGGGTTTCCTTGTCCGGCAAAAAGACAATACGGAAATGGTCGGGCCTGTCCCAGTTAAAGCCCGTTCCGTGAACCAGAAGCAGGTGTTTTTCCCGGAGCAGTTCCATCATAAAGCGCTCGTCGTCGCTTATGTTGAAACGCTTTACATCCACTTTGGGAAAACAGTAGAGCGCCCCCCTGGGCATAACAACGGAAAGGCCGGGAATCTGTCGCACCATGTTTACCGCCGTATCCCGCTGTTCCTTAAGCCTGCCGCCGGGAACAAGATAATCGCCGATGCTCTGGTATCCGCCGAGGGCGGTCTGTATACCGAACTGGGCGGGCATATTGGGGCACAGCCTCATGTTCGCGAGCATTTCAAGGCCGTCGATATAACCGGCGGCGCACTTTTTGTTCCCCGAAAGGGTCATCCAGCCAGAGCGAAAACCGGCGGCCCGGTACGCCTTGGAAAGGCCCATAAAACTTACCGTGAGAATGTCGGGGTTTATCGAGGCCATCGGCACGTGAGCCGCCCCGTCGTAGAGAATGCGGTCGTAGATTTCGTCGGAAAAAACGATAAGCCCTTTTTCGGCGGCCAGGGCGGCTATGCCCTCAAGTATGCCGCGCTCATAGACGGCCCCGGTAGGATTATTGGGGTTGATCAGCACAATCGCCTTGGTCCTGTCCGTAACTTTGGAACGCATGTCGTCGAGGTCGGGGTTCCAGTCCGCTTCTTCGTCGCAGCGGTAGTGAACCGGCGTTCCCCCGGAAAGGGTTACCGCCGCCGTCCACAGCGGGTAATCCGGCATGGGGACAAGCACCTGGTCGCCCGCGTTAAGGAGGCCCTGCATCGCCAGGGTAATAAGCTCGCTGACCCCGTTCCCGATGTACACGTCGTCGATTGTTACGTCCATAATGCCCCGGGCGTGAAGGTCCAGAACAACGGCCTTGCGGGCGGCAAAGAGCCCCTGGGCGTCGCCGTAGCCCTGAGCGCCCTGCATGTTGACGACGATGTCGTGGACGATTACGTCGGGTACGTTAAAGCCGAACGAAGCGGGGTTCCCTATGTTCAGCTTGATGATACGGTAGCCTTCTTCTTCGAGCCGCCTTGCTTCCTTGAGCACCGGCCCGCGGATATCGTAGCACACGTTATCGAGTTTGGTCGATTTGTCAAAACTGCGCATCACAACTCCTTTATACGTTTCGCGAATGTTCGCGCCTGTTTAACCATACACATAATCCGCGGCTTTTCCAATATAATGCGACAGGACGGCCGCGTGGATTTCCATTTCAAGCTGCTTTACTTCCCTGTCCCAGTCTTCCCGGCGTTTAAGGGAATTTCTGACGCGCTCTTTGCCCTGCTGCGCTTTCCCGGCAAGGGCGGCGGCCTGTTCGGGCAGGAATTTCCGCAGGGTGTCGTTGATGAAATAAACCGAAAGCCCGGTAAGTACGGCGTCCCGCGAGGTTTCGGCAAAGGCCGAAAAACAGGCGGCGGCGGCGGCGAACTGCCTGTCCAGAAGCAGGGCAAAGCCGTGGTACCAGGAAATCCACTCCCGATCCGCCCCGGAAACGCCGGAAGACCGCGCCCCCGTTCCCGAAAGCCGGCTCCCGAAAAACTCGACCGCCCCCCTGTTGTCTTTCGCGAGAATCCGCGCCGCGCCGAAGATGAGCGCGTTGGCGTTTACCAGGGCCGGTTTTACGATGGAAAGGCTCTTTTCCAGGGCGTTTACCGAAACGGCGTCGGAAAGAACCAGATAGCTGTTTGCCAAAAGCTTTACCAGCCGGGGCGAATAATTTTTGTTCCGCAAGACCCGGCGTTCCAGTTCCTGGACAAGGGCCGGCCAGTCTTCTTTTTCGAGAAGGAAAAAAACCCGGTAATTAAGGGCAAAGTATATATCTATACCGGCCAAAAGCGCGAGCAGCGCCGGAAGCAAAAACCAGCTTGACTGCCAAAAATCGCGGGCCATGTCCCCGCCCAGAACCAGAAACGGAACGACGAACAGAATTACCAGGAAAACGGCAATAACGGCGTTAAAAACGATAATAATCGGCTTGAATTTCAACGATACCTCTCCATATACCAAAGAAACGTCGATTGGCGTCAGGTCAATCAGCGTTTTCCTAAACCTAACAGAGTTTTGAAAAAAGCTCTACCGGGCGGTCATCTTTTCCATAATCCGCCATGGAGCGCAGTTACTATTATAATGACCGCGTATCGTCTTATGGTGGTAAAGCCCGCAGGCGGGCTAGCCGGTCATCGAAACTTTTAATTACAACAAAGGTGTCCGGCACTGTAATGAAGGCTTTAGCGTGGAGTTTCGCGGTTCTGAACAACGCTCACCGAGACGTATGCCGGATTGCACGGTGATCATGCTCTCTGCCAACGCCAAGCTAAAACCTTTATCTCAGCGGTCCCCGTGCCGCCGGATTACGGCACAATAGCCGAGAACAGCGGGCCGAAAGGACCCTCGCCTTTTTCCTGGCCGCCTTTGGCGTTTTCGTAGCGGAGACAGAACCAGACGGTTTTGCCGCTGTCCCCGTCGAAGTTGAAGCGGTACTTTTTGCGGTGGGTGAAGGTGGAATG
>JAIRSC010000218.1 GCA_031255645.1 Treponema sp.
TTTCCCCACACACACGGAACGACCCGAAAACACAGCGTCCGTTCCCGGAACAGGCGCACCATAACAAAACCGGCGGGGCCTGTCCCTGGAAACGGCACGAACAAGTTCGCACCGTTTCAAGGGAAATGCCCATTTTGTCGCCGATTTTTTTCAGGGTATACCGTTCGCCGCCGCCAATCCGGTAACGGTACTCAAGGATGTTTTTTTCCCGTTCCTCGAGACGGCTCAGCATATCCAGGGCGGCCTGGCGGGAATTTTTCTTCATAAAAATCCGTTCCGGGTTGTAGGTACAATCCCCCTGGCAGTCGATAAGGCCCGAAAGGGAAGAATCTTCATTGGCGTCCAGCGAAACGATTTCGTTGGCAAAAACAAGCGTGGAATTGATGTCCACGGCGGATATGCCGGTTTCCGCCGCTATTTCGGCGGAACTGGGAACACGGGAAAGTTTTTGGGTCAGGCTCTGGAACGATTTCTGGATTTTACGGAGCTGTTCTTCCTTGCGAAGGGGAAGCCGTATCATCCGCCGTTTGTTGGCGAGAAAGCGCGTAATGCCCTGGCGGATCCACCAATTCGCGTAGGTGGAAAAATGCACCCCCTTTGCGTGGTCGAATTTATCCGCGGCGTGCATAAGCCCCATGTTTCCTTCCTGGATAAGATCGAGAAAGGAAACCCCCGGCGTATAGTAGGATTTCGCGATCTTTACCACAAGCCTGAGATTCGCCTCGATAAGCCGGCGGCGGGCGTCTTTGTCCCCTTTCTGTATTTTTTTGGCAAGTTCCTTTTCCTCGTCAAACGAAACAAGCGGAAATCGCTTTAGTTGTTCGAAATAGCCGTGTAAAAGATCTTCGGTATCTTCAGAATATTTTTTCCCGGTCATGCTTCCCTCCAGAATTGTCAAAAATGAGCTTATAACTCTTTTGAGTCATAAAAACTCACACGAAGATGTTTCAAAAACTGAGGTTTCAGAACAGCTTCAAGCCAAGGCTCATTCGCAGTGGGGTCTGATACCCCGCCTTTCAGGACGGGGAACTTCGTTATTCACTGCTATATCTTATAGCAAGAACCGTGCCAACATTGGCAAACGGAAAAAAAATATTCCCGCTACAAAGGGCTTCCAAAGCGCCGGATTTCGAAAAAACCGGCCCCGGCCATAAGCCGTTTCGCGGCCGTAAATCCTTATACAGTAAAGACTTAGCCGAAAAACCTCCGGCGGCGCTCAAAACCGTTTCCGCGTTATAAAGCCGGACCGGCGCGGCGGGAAAATCGCGGCTTGTTTCACCGGAAAAACATCGTCGTTCTGTATAAAAATGTATACAATTTGCCCGAAGCGCGTGTATGGAAAATATAACTACCCTGTGATACACTTAAGCCATGTCCGGATTAGACGAATACGGCGTACGCGCCAGGGAAAAAGGCAGGGACATCCACTATTTTATCAGCTGGTCGCCGCTGTCACTTGCCGACCGCTGGACCATTAACGCGAAAGTCCCTTCCGTGGCGGGTATCTACGAGATTTACTGGATGGACGATCATGAACACCTCCGTATGCTCACGGTCGGAAGAACCTATTACGGCGGCCTTCGCACGGAACTCCGCCGGCTGACCGATCCTGAACTTACCGACGACGTTTCCGCGAAGAAGACCCTCGAAGACGAGGAAATCTGGTTCCGTTTCGCTCCCTGCAATTCCACGATGATGATGGCGGACATAATCTGGTTTTTCCGAAAAACCTACTTTCCCGAAAATCCGGGCTTTGAACATTCCGGCCGTTTTGAACGGATATTCATGAACGAATCCGCCCCTGACAAACTTATCTGGGTTCCATAGCCGGCATGATTGAATACATAATTCCCACAAACATAGACGACCGCGTTCTTGCCAGGGCCTCGCGCCTGCTTGAGGAAGGGGGTCTTGTGGGCGTTCCGTCGGATACCAGTTGGCTCGCGGCCTGCTCGTCCGCGTCGCGCGAAGGGCTGAAAAAACTGCGCCGCATTTCCGGGGAACGGGACGAACGCCATTTTACCCTGCTCTGTTCGGATATTTCCCAGTTTGGGGAATTTTGCAGCCTCGACAATACCCGGTTCCGCCTTATCAAACGGCTCGCGCCGGGCCCCTATGTGTTTATCCTCAAAACCCTGCTGGGTACCGAAAAAACCCTTATGTTAAAGCGCGGCGAGATAGGGGTGCGCATCCCCAATCATCCTGTCCCCCTCGCCCTGATTCAGAACCTCGGCTCGCCGCTCTATTCGGTAACGGCAAAAAGGAGCATGGAGGCCGAAAACGCGAAAGAAGGCGGGGCGGAACCGGACAGACAGGCCGAAGAACTGCCGCCCATTCCGGAAGAAGAGCTTTTCGAGGGGGGCTGGGAGCTTGAGGCGCTGGAAGGGCTTGACCTTATTCTTGATTCCGGCGAGGAACGGCCGAGAGTTTTCTCCACGATTCTGGACCTGGGCGGAAACGAGGTAAAACTCCTCCGTCTTGGCGAAGGGGCCTGGCCGGCCTAAGGCTCTTTATAAAATCCGTATAAACCAAAACACTGGTGTTCTGTCTTATACGGATTCAACAAGACCCTCTTCTGTAAGTAAAAGCTCACTCTGATAATTTTGGCCGAATCAAAGAGTATATATTGCCAAAATCCACGTCGCCTTTATACCGTGAAAGGCCTACCGAATAGTACAGCGCCCGTAACTATCAACCGGTGGACACCTTTGTTCAAGACACGGGCGCTGTGCGTTAACCGTATACCTGCCTCGATAATCAGCGACGTGGAGTTTACTATTTTGGCATTTTGATTTGGACAAAACACTAGTAGGTTGTAACATCTAAAACATTACTCAATAATCTGCGGGTAAAGCCGTTTGAGTTTAGTC
>JAIRSC010000220.1 GCA_031255645.1 Treponema sp.
CGGAACACTGCCTCTGGTATCACTGGGGGGACATAGATTACGGCGGCTTTTCCATGCTGGCCCGGCTGCGCCGGGAGATCAAGCCCGGCGTACTTCCCTACCGCATGAATGAGGAAGAATTTGTCCGCCATGCCGCGTTCACTATCCCCATAACGGATCCTTATCGTGAAAAACTTAAGACCCTCCTGAAGCAGGAAGAACTGCAAGACTGTCTTCCCTGTCTTGAGTACATGATCAAACACCGGGTAAGACTGGAACAGGAGGCCCTGCTTTCTACCGGATAGACAAGTCCCGGAGCCGTCTCTCAGGCCGCCTGGGGTTGACCATCGCCCGGGCGATAATGGGCCGACAACGACCGGGCCGCCGTCATTCAGGGTGACTTAGGCCCCATTCCATACCGCCATGAGCCGGTATGCCCGCTATGCGGTAAAACGATCAAGCCGGAAAGCGCATATACCCGTGCGCGATCCGGCAAAATTACTGGCGCCATTAAGAGTTTAGCAAAATTTAATATTTTGTTTAGACCCGGTTAATAATTTGCCGGTATCTTTGGATCATACCGTTGTGGTATATATACTCCATAGATTTGCGATGATATTATGTGCCTTTTTTGATCGCACGTGGACTATAGAACAAGGCTTGCCGTTGGGTATACCTTTTAACTAAAGGCGGCGGGACCCTGCGCGGGGTTTTACGGCATCACCGCCTTGCCCGGAAGGAGGGGTTCATACATGACTATAAAACGCCGGATATTTATTTCCAATATACTCATGATCCTCATTCCCTTCGTACTCTGCGCTGTTTTTTCCATCGGTATCCGCTTTGTGCTACTACAAAACTATCAGAGCCGGGACGGACAATTCTTCAATGATGAAATATTTTATGAAGCCCGGCGGGATTTATTGAACACCGGCAATTATCTTGGCGATGACAATGGAGCGCCGGATATGCCCGCCCTAAAAAAGGCGATTGAAAATTTGCAGAACCGGTTTCAGAAATACGCGATCTTTTTCAGCTTGTATGATAACGGAGAATGGATTATCCCGCCTCCGCAAAAGTTCGATCCCTTGTTTGATACGCTTTTGGCATCGGCGGAAAACCATACCATGTCATTTGATACGACGCTTGTTTACGCGCACTCCATCGGAACTTCAAAAGTGCTGGTCATTAACTACGATTTTCATTTTAACGGTAATATCTACGACACCATCTATGCCAGGGACAGTATAAGAGGGGGAATAGCGGCTCTTTGGTTTCTTATCGTGCTTATTCTTGGAACGAATTTCTTCCTGACCCGAAGGGTCATAAAAAATATCAGCGCTCCCCTTAATAGCCTTTCTTTTGGGGTTACACAAATTCAGGAAAACAAGCTTAGTTTCAGGCTTGAGTATCAGGGTAATGACGAGTTTCTCCCTGTCTGCAGGGCCTTTAACGAAATGGCCGCGCGGCTTGAAACCCTGGCGGACAAACAAAAGAAAGACGAGACAAACCGCCGGGAACTAATCGCCGGGATTTCCCACGATCTGCGCACGCCCCTAACTTCCATAAAGGGCTATCTTGAAGGGCTTGAAAGCTGCGTCGCGTCCACGCCTGAAATGCGGAATAATTATTTTACCATCATAAAAAATAAAACCGCCGATATGGAACATATCATTGAACGGCTTTTTCTTTTTTCAAAACTCGACATGGACGAATTCCCCCTTGACCTGCGGCGCGTTCCACTTATGCCGGCGATTGAGGATATGGCGGAGGAACTTGCCCGGGAATACAGTCAGCGAGGTCTTGCCATACATATTACCGGAAGCTGCCGGGATCTATTTGTCCTGGCCGATACGTTCTGGCTCCGTAACGTGCTTGTCAATATCCTCGAAAACAGCGTCCGGTACAAAACCAGAGAAAGAGGTACAATGGAAATAAGCGTCGCCCGTGTTAATCATTCTGTCCTGCTGCGCTTTGTCGATGACGGCCCCGGCGTTCCCGCCGAAACACTCCCAAAATTGTTTGACGTGTTTTACCGGGCCGATCCTTCGCGCAGCATAAAAGGTTCGGGCCTGGGCCTTGCCATAAGCAAAAAAATAATTGAACACTCAGGCGGCGAAATTTACGCGGAGCTTCCGGTTTCCGGCGGCCTTGCGGTGGTGATTCGTCTTCCTGTCGCGGAGGAGCAATAAGATGACAAACACAAAGATACTGATTATAGAAGACGATAAAGACCTTGCCGCGCTGGAAAAAGATTTTTTGGAACTAAACGGTTTTACCGTCCTCATAGAAGGGAACGGCATAAAAGGCGCGGAACGGGCGCTGTCCGAAGAAGTCTCCCTTGTTCTCCTTGACATCATGCTCCCCGGAAAAAACGGCATAACAGTCTGCCGCGAAATACGACAAAAAATTGATATACCCATCCTCATGGTTACCGCCAAGGGCGAAGACGCCGACAAGGTACGCGGCCTGGGGTTTGGCGCCGATGATTATATCACCAAACCCTTTTCGATGGCCGAACTTGTAGCCAGGATAAAATCCCATCTTGCCCGTTACCAGCGGCTTACCAAAAAAACCAATCAGGCAAACGGCCCGGACGAAATTGATTTTGGCTGGCTGCAGATAAATCAGGCGGCCCGCCGGGTTTTTGTCAATGGCAACGAAATCACCCTGGCCCATAAAGAATACGAGCTGCTCTGCTTTCTTGCCTGTCATGAAGAACGGGTGTTCAGCAAAGAAGCGTTATATGACCGAATCTGGGGCAAGGACCTGTACGGCGATATAAAGACCGTAGTGGTGCATATCAACCGCCTGCGGGAAAAAACCGAAAAGGACCCCGCCAATCCGCTACACATACAAACCGTCTGGGGTTCAGGCTACCGCTTCCGCTCCTGACTTGTTTGCGGCTATCCATCCAGAAAACTTGACAAAAATTAAAAACGAGTTGATAAAAATTACCCCAGACTGTTGATAAGGTTCGCCTGGTA
>JAIRSC010000201.1 GCA_031255645.1 Treponema sp.
GCCGCATGAGCGCGTAGATTTCGCTTTTGGCGCCCACGTCAACGCCTCTGGTCGGCTCGTCCAAAATAAGAACCCTGGGGTTTTTCACGAGCCACTTCGCGATTACCGTCTTCTGCTGGTTACCGCCCGAAAAATTAACAACCGCACGGTGGGGCAGGGCAGGCCGTATTTGCAGTTCATTGATAACGCGCCCGACCAGTCCGTTTTTCTTTCCGCGCGATACAATCCCCGCGGAACTTACTTCCCCGGCGTTGGGAAGACAAATGTTGTCGGCAAGACTTAAGCACAACACAAGCCCTTCCCGCTTTCTGTCTTCGGGAATCAGCGTTATTCCTTCTTTAATGGCGCTTCTTACGTTTTCTATGTTTAACGGTTTCCCCGAAAGGTATATTTCACCTTCATCTTTTTTGAACTCGCCGAAAATCGTTTTGGCGAGTTCCGTGCGCCCCGCGCCGATAAGCCCGGAAAACCCCAGTATTTCTCCCTGTCTGAGTTCGAAGGAAACGCGGTTAAATTTTCCCCTTAGGCCGAGATTGACCACCCTGAGTACCTCTTCGCCGATAACCGCGTTCCCGGCGGGGTAAAAATCGGTAAGGTCCCGGCCTACCATGTGTTTTACGATTACATTTTTTTCCACATTTTTTTTGCTGTTGTCAAGTTCCGTGATAAATTTCCCGTCCCGAAGAACGACGATCCTGTCGCTTATCCGTTCTATTTCTTCCAGTTTGTGAGAGATATAAATAACCGCGATACCCTGTTTTTTCAGGACATCGATTATGCCGAAAAGCGCCTCCGTTTCCGCTCCGGTAAGGGAGGAGGTCGGTTCGTCCATTACGATTATGCGGGATTGGTTCATCAGGGATTTTGCTATTTCCACCATCTGCTGTTTTGCCATGGTAAGGTCTTTTACCGTTGCCGCCGTATTTAGGTTTCCGCAGCCAAGCTGGGCGAGCACTTCCGCGGATTTTTTCCGCATGGCGTTTCTGTCGAGTCTGCCGAAAACTCCCCCGGCAAGCTCCTTCCCCAAAAACATGTTCTCCGCGATAGACAGGGAAGGGACGAGGTTGACCTCCTGGAAGATCATGCTAATTCCGGCCTTCTGGGAATCCAGCGGCGTGTGAATAACCGCTTTTTCCCCGTCAATAAAAATTTCCCCCTTATCGGCCCGGTAAACGCCGCCCAGTATCTTCATCAGGGTTGATTTCCCCGCCCCGTTTTCACCGACCAGCGCAAGCGTTTCGCCCCTGTTCAGGGAAATTGTTACTTCCCAAAGCGCCCTGACGCCGGGAAAAGTCTTGGATATATTCTTCATTTCGAGGAACGTATCAGGCATGGGCGTCGTCCTTTCTCTGGGAGAAACTGTCGAGGGCGCATACCATAATAATGATCGTCCCGGTAGCCACCGTCTGCCAGTACATATTTACGCCGAGCAGTACCAGACCGTTGGTAATAACGCCCATAAGCAGGGCGCCCAGCATGGTACCTATGATGGTGCCGCTCCCCCCGGAAAGGGCCGTGCCGCCGACTATGACCGCGGCGATAGAATTCATATCAAAATTGGTACCCGCGTTGGGGTTACCGCTGTTTAGTCTTCCCGTAATGATAAGGCCCGCAAGCCCGCAGAGAAAGCCGCAAAGGGCATAGGTAAGAATCTTGTTGTTCCTGACATTGATACCCGAAAGCCTGGCGGCGGTTTCGTTCCCGCCTATTGATTTGACCCTGTTGCCGAAAATCGTATAGTTATAAACCCAGTGGGTGATAATCACTACAACGGGGAGGAATATAACCATGACGGGGAAAACGCCCCAACTGTTCTGGCCAAGAGCGATAATGAATGGATTATCAAGCATAATCGCGTAACCTTTGGTAATGACCAGGACAAAGCCTTTGGCAATGCTTGCCATACCCAGGGTAATAATAAAAGGCGGTAATCCAAGTCTGGTAATAAGAAAACCGTTTACGACCCCAACGATAGTTCCAAAGAGCAGGCATACCGCTATGGCGCCGGGCGTGTTCATGCCGTGATTAATAGTCCAGGCCATAATGATACTGGAAAGACCCAGAATACCGCCGACCGAAAGATCAATGCCGCCGGAAGTAAGCACAAAGGTTTGTCCGCAGGCAACAATGGTGACCAGGGTAACTTGTTTAAAAATATTGAGGAAATTTTCACCGGTAAAAAATACCGGTGTCAAAAACGAGAGCACAATGCCCAGAAGAACAAGCACAAAAAGAAGTCCCGTCTCCCGGACTTGTCTTATCCGCCGGAATACTCCGGTAACGTTGTCAAGCTTAAAATTCATAATTAATCCCCGGACACTCCAACTTTGAGATGTTCTTCCAAAACAATCCACCGGTCAACGCGAGTATAAAAAAACCGGTGATGAATGAGGCTCCCGTAAAACTTTAATCAGCATTACAAGAGCCTCTATTGTTTTTGTATTGCAGCGCAGGTTCGGCTATTTATTGTACTGGGCGGTAGTCCATACATTTTTCCCGTCTACGGCCCTGGTACCGGCGTCAAAGCTTTCGGGAATGTTCTTGCCGTCACAGAGATCGCTGAGTTCTTCGACGATCTTTTGACCCCAGACATACTGGTTCTGGGCAATGGTATAGGTTATGTGCCCGTCTTTTACGCCCTGAATAATATCGGCGGTATCGTCACCAACGATGACCGGCTGTTTAAGGTTCTGGGCCTTCCATACAATAGCGGCGGCCGGACCCGCGGCGGCGTCAATTCCAATAAGAGCGTCGAAATTGGGATGAGCCTTGACCATGTTTTCAATGTTGGCGAGGGTTCTGTTCGGATCGCCGGCGCCGGACTGCTCGTCAATAAATTTGATATCCGGGTATTTCTGGGAACAGACCTCTTTTACGCCCTGGAGCCGTTCGATGAGATTTTGCTGGGTGGCAACGCCCTGGGACACCAGCACATTGCCCCTGCCGTTAAGGGTCTGGCCGAGAACCTCTCCCATGTAGCGGCCGAAGTTTATATTGATAGTGCCAATATAGCCGGCCCTGTTGCTCTGGGGAGCGTCGGTATCGAAACAGAGAACTTTGATGCCACGTTCGATGGCTCTGTTGATAAGCGGGGTAAGCGCCGTCGAGTCGGTCGGACCAATGGCGATTCCATCCACTCTTTTGGCGATCAGGTTTTCCACGATCTGAATCTGCTGCGCGGGATCGGCTATATCCGGTCCGTGAAATTCGACATTGACGCCCATTTCTTTGGCTTTTTCCAGGGCGCCCTCATTGACAGGCTCGAACACAGGATGAATAACAGGGTAGATGATCGCAAACGTCCGTGTTGTGCCCGATTTTGCGCTTGACGGACCGGCGAAGATCATTGCCAAAGGAATCAACAGGAAAAGAACCGTCAATAATCTTGTTTTTTTGTTCATAAACTCCTCCTACTATATTTTAGATTAACGATAACGTTATCGTTAATCTAAAAAGAATACCACACTTTTTCTTGGTTGTCAACAAAAATTTTCGGATTTTTTCTGATTCGCAAGCGGGGTTCATATCCAGGGCTGCCGTTATCCGTATATCAATTCGACGGGAACAACTTCGTTCATATGCTTGTCTTTCCTGCCCTGGCGGCGGATACGGGAAAAAAGACAGGCCGCGGCCTGTTCGGCCATTTTTGATTTATGAATATTTACCGAAGGAAGGGCAAAGCCCAAATCTATTTTTGACTGGATGTTGTCATAACCGACAATATCGGGCATCACAAGACCCATTTCGCGGGCAATCCTGATGATCCGAAAGGCGATTATATCGTTATAGGTAAAAATAGCCCGGAATTCCGGCCTGCCGCTCAAAACCTCCTGAATCAGCGCATTACTCTCGTCGCCGACAGTGATATCACAGGGGACGATCCAGTCATCCTTATAAGGCAGGCGGGCTTTTTTTACGGCTTTAAGATAGCCCAGTTTACGCTCAAACGCGCTGGAAACACAGTCGGGGCCGGCGAAGTGAAGGATATTCCGGTGTCCCTTGTCCAGTAAATATTTGGTCGCGATATAACCGCCGAGAACGTCGTCGCTCACAATATAATCCATCATGGGATCTTTAAACCGCCGGCCTATCAGGACAAAGGGAAGGCCGACCTTCCGCATCAGACTGATCCCCGTTTCGGTACGGCAGGTGGGAAAAAGAAAAATACCGTCCACGTTTTTGGAAACCGCCATTTGTATAGCCTGGTTTTCCAGTTCGGCGTCTTCGTCGGTTACCAGAATGATAGCCGTGTATCCTTCGGCCCGTATATTCCTTTCAAGTTCTTTAACCATTATGGAAAAATAGGCGTTTGCGATATCGCCCAAAATAATGGCAATGGTTTTTGTATAACCGGTCCGCATGGAACTGGCTATGCTGTTGGGTATGTAGCCAAGTTCCGCGGCTTTTTCCTTGATTCTTTCAACGGTTTCCGGCGCGATGCTGTTGCGGTTTTTCAACGCGCACGAAATGGTGTTAACCGATAATCCAAGTGAGTCGGCTATGTCTTTAAGCGTAACCTGTTTTCCCCTGCGCGGCATAATTACTAACAGAATATATGGGCTGTTATAAAATGTCAATTTTCGGGGAAACGCGCTTTTCCAGTCCGGCCTATTCCTCTTTTCCTTTCCGCCACTTTTCTATCCTGTCATAGGCGGCGTTGATCCGGGCGGACTTTTCCGTGGCTTTTTTCATGTTCCCGGCGTGTCCCGCGTGACGGTCGGGATGGTGTACGTTAAGGAGTTTTTTGTAGGCGGCCTTACATTCGCCGGCGGAAGCCCCGAAGGAAAGGCCCAGTTCCGCGAAATCGGGCCGCAGTTCTTCCGGAGGGGACGCCGCGTTCCGGCCGCCGGGCCCGCCGTTCCGGGCTTTGTCCCGGCCCGAAGCGCCGGGGTTTTCCCAGGCGGCGCCGGTACCGCCGTCCGGTTCGGGACTTTCCCAGTCGCGGCCGCCGCTTCGCTTCGCGGAACCGTGTCCCAAAAGCTCGTCCAGCTCTTCATAGGCGGCTTCCAGATCCGGGTCTCCGAAAGGCGGGACGCCGGAACCACGGGAACGGCCGAATATGCGCCGGTCTTCATCGTTGAGGTAGTTTTTTAACACGTCTCCCAGTCTGTCAAAAATTCCCATAGAAAAAGTATACCACAACAGCCGTTTTCCGTGCTATTCTTGTAACCGGCGCCGGGGTATATGCGCCGAATGAGGAATGGTTTATGGAGGGGGTCATGAATATCAGCAGAAAACAATTTGGAACGCTTTCGGACGGCAGCGACGTGTTTCTTTTTACCCTTGACGCCGGCGATCTCCGGTTTTCCGTTTCGGAATTCGGCGCGGCATGGACCTCTCTTGTCGTTCCGTCCCGAAAAACGGGAAGCGCCGACATACTGCTGGGTTTTTCCACGTTTGAAGGCTATATACACAACGGTCCCAGTTTCGGCGTAACGGTCGGCCGCTTCGCCAACAGGATAGGCGGGGCAGCGTTTAGTCTGGGCGGGAAAACCCGCAATCTGTACAAAAACGACGGAAACAATACCCTCCACGGGGGCAGGGTCGGGTTCAGTAAAAAGCTCTGGAAGGGCGAAGGCTATACCGACCGGGGCGGCGTTTTCGTCCGTTTCGAGCTTTTCAGCCCCGACGGGGACGAGGGTTATCCGGGAAACCTCCGGGCGGCGGCGACCTACGGCCTTACCGGATCAAATGAAGTTACGGCGCTGTACGAGGCCTGGGTGGACGAGGCCTGTCCCGTTAATATGACCAATCACGCGTATTATAATCTGGCGGGGGAGGGCACTGTCCTTTCCCACGAAGTAACGCTCTTCGCGTCCCGTTATGTAGAGCCGGGCGCGGACTTGATTCCCACAGGCAGGCTTCTTCCGGTGGAAAAAAGCCCCTTCGACTTCAGGACGCCCAAAACCATCGGCGCCGATTTTGAAGCCGCCTGCGGGGGAAATCCCGGCGCGGTGGGAACGGGTTACGACCACTGTTTTGTTCTTGACGCTTACGCGGAAAACGACAAAAAGCCCGCGCCCTGCGCCGAAGTTCGGGATTCCGGCAGCGGAAGAAGTCTCAAGGTTTCAACTACCCAGCCGGGGCTGCAGTTCTATTCGGGGAATTTCCTTACCGGTGTTCCGGGGAAAGCGGGATCGATATACGGAAAAAACGCCGGCTTTTGCCTTGAAACCCAGCATTTTCCCGATTCCCCGAATAAAGACGGGTTCCCTTCGGCCGTCTTTGGACCGGACAGGGATTACCGGGAAGAATCGGTTTTTTCCCTGGATTTTTGATAATCCATACAGGAGCGCATTCTCTTGACAAGCGGAACGCCCCGCAGACACAGCGTCCGTACCCGGAACTGCAAGGCCGCGCCTGCGAAGCCTAAAGGCTTCTCCGTCCCCCACTATGGGTTTTCCACCCTAATCCAAAGCCCTGTTCATTTATCGCCTAAACCATCCATCTCTTTGTTTGCCATCTCAAGCAACTGCCTGTTTATTTCCTTGAGTATTTCGTCCATTTTGTAAAGCCGCAAATAAAGCTGGTCAGTATCATTCTCCATTTTATGGTGCTCTATCGCATAGCACATACCGTGTACCTGATGTTCTATAAAAACTCCGTATGGGGGGTGGTATTCTGTATAATCCATCAGAACCGGGGGACTTATCCCGCCGGGATACCGGTCATCAATATGGTAAAACGCGTTTTTATAAAGCCGCTCTTCGTAAAGTCCCCTATATCCTCCTACCAGGCTATGAGCCCATTTACCGTCGGAAGATATTGTGAACACATCATAATATTTGTCTTTTGAAAGAAGAAAATTTATCGGCGTTACTTTAACATCTTTAAAACCTTCATCCCAATTGATTTTAACATGGCCGCCGAGCGCTTCGCTTTTTGCGATTAAAAACCGCTTCTGTGTATTGACGTTTCCAACCGCCGTACAATAAATTCTAAGCATATTCAGTTCCGTTAATTTTTTTGTCAACTCATTTTCCGTCTTTTTATCTGTCCGCCAATCATATAAGAAATACTCACTAAACCAACTATCATTTCGATGAATTAAATTTGACGCAAGAAGAGAATCCCTGTCCAGAAAACCTTCGTAACGCACTTCGGTATCTTCCGGCTCGTCTAACAGAACGTCCTTTTTATAATTG
This sequence comes from Treponema sp., assembly GCA_031255645.1. Classification (GTDB taxonomy): domain Bacteria; phylum Spirochaetota; class Spirochaetia; order Treponematales; family Breznakiellaceae; genus JAIROH01. The sequence goes on from JAIRSC010000201.1 coordinate 7,146, forward strand.
TAAAGTAAATACTTTCTTCCACTCTCTCCCCAGCCATTCTGATAATATACAAACGCAAGAAGCCCTTCGTCCTTATCCAGTAAAAAAGGCATATCTTCACTATAGCCGCCTCGCATAAACGGGATAAACGATTTGGTAAATTTGGTTTCCATGTAGGCGACATGGTCCATTCTGGCGCTTTGGCTGAACCAAAGTTCCGCCTCCGGCCAAACGGTGAAAAGCGGACCTATTTGCATATCCGGGAATTTGACCAGTGAATTGATTTTTATTTTACCCGCCCCTTCAAACGACAGCTCGCTAAAACGCGCCCAGCCGTCCAGGGTTGCCAACTTCCCGTCTTTCCAGGGCTGGAGCCGCCAGAAAAATTTATCCGATCGTATGTCAACGATAATTGTCGAAGTCTCTGCCACGGTGTCTACTGTATTCGCTCCTTGTTCTACCGGTATCGTATCAAAAGAATCTTTATTAACCAATTTAATCACCAGTATCGTTAATGCCCCAGCCAATATCAAAACAGCATTGATAAGTATTCTGTTTTCCATATTGCTTTTCATTGTATTCAGTCGTATCCATCAAATCAAGTGGCCACACTTCGCGATCGCCGCTACTCTAACTTAACATATTCTGTTCCGGTCTCGCTCTGCAGGATGTATTGTTCCGCTGCCTCGTCCCAGGTGTAGATTTTTTTGTACTTTTTTACAGGCATCAATACCTCCCAGTCTTCCGGATAAAACGTAGATGTATCAACCTGTTCATCTTTCACTTTGAGTAAATTTTCAGTTCCTTCTATAATGATCTCAATATTGCCGTCATTGTCCCTGTCCTCAAAAGAAGGCATTGCGTAGTCGATAAGCCTGAGTTCTCTAACCCCTAAATCATCTACGGAAGAATCGCCTGTTGTATCTTTATACATGTTCACAGCCCGTTGATATTCAGTCTCAAAAACACCATCATTGTAGAAATCATATGCCTCAATATACAGATTATTATAGTCAAATATTGTTTTGATTTTACCGGCACGTATTTCGAGAATATAAAAATCAAGACTAAATGCGGATTTTGCAAATGGATGTGAAAGAGCAACAATATTTATCGCGTCTTTTGACCTAAAATTAACAATCTTTCCATAATACTTTTTAAAAAGGCTGCTCAAATAAATATCTTCTGAATAGATATCTAACTTGAACTTCGGCCTGGCCATGTCCAGTAAACGATATCCATGTTCACGATCGTCGACAAGTATTATTTCTTCCACAGAATAGTTCAATAAAAAATGCGTTTCCAAAATCAGAAAAAGTTCATTTTCAGTATCATTGTCAATATTTAGTTAATACATAGACAAT
>JAIRSC010000161.1 GCA_031255645.1 Treponema sp.
CTCCGGGGTATTTAAGATTTCTCCTTGAAATATTTGCGTATGTGGGGGAACAAATCCCCCACACCCCCAGTTTTCCGCAGCAAGCTGCGGGGTATTAAACCATGAAGATTTTAATAAAACACTGGGACGCGATAGCGGCGTGTTTTGTGGGGTTGTGGACGCGGATAACCGGCTGGATTGTTTCCGCCTGGGAAGGGATAAAAACTTTTTTCGCTTCTCTCTGGAATAATATCGTTTCAACATTTATCGCCGTATGGAACGCCATACCGGGATTTTTCGCTTCCCTCTGGAACGGAATAATGTCTCTTGTTACCACAGTTGCCAACTGGCTCACCGGCGTATGGCAGGCGGTGGTCAACGCTTTTTCCCTCGCGTGGACCTGGGCCGTCAATTTTTTCACGTCAATCTGGAACGGCATAGTGGGTGTGGTTACCGCTGTGGCCAACTGGTTCAGTGAAACATTCGGCTTTGTGGCCAACGCCTTCGCCGCCGCGTGGACGTGGGTCTCGGATTTGTTCACGTCGATTTGGGAAGGCATAAAAGGCGTGGTTATGGGTTTTGTTGAATGGCTTAGTCCGGTAATCGATATGATCATCGCGCCGTTCAAGGCGATAGGAAACGTGATCGGCGGCATTATCGGATCGGTCAAAGGCTGGTTCGGCGAGACGGTAGAAATCGGGGAAACCGAGCTTGCCCGAATGAGCGAAAACAGGATGGCGCAAGCCGCCGCGAGGCCGGTGGAAACAAGCGCCGCCGCGCCGGAAACGCAAAGCGCGGCCCCCGCATTTTCCGCTTCCGCCGTGCCGGGCCTGGAAACAACAGCCGGAGTAACCGCGCCGTCACTCACAACAACAAGCACCATCGCAACGCCCGCTTTGGGCGGGGCGGCGCAAACCGCCACCGGCTCTTCGGGCGGTAGCAACGCGGCGTTAGCCGAGCCTTTGGCCGCCGCGTCCCGGAAAGGCATCGCGGGCACGGTAAGTACAACGGCGAGCGACGCTTTTATGGGCGCGGGCGCGTCAGCCGGTATTGACCTGGCGGAATTTGAAAGAGGCGCGGCGGTTGATTTCCAGGAAGCCGTGAGGCCCCGACAAGCGTCGGTTGAAACGCCGTGGAACGCGCCGGAGGAGCGGGCAAGAAAAGAAACGCCGAGGGTGTTCAACATCCAGAGCGTAAACCTCAACGCCGATGACATTTATCATCTGCTGGATTTTGCCCGGCGACTGGAACAGGCGATCCACGAGCCGGTGGAGGCCCTGGTATGAGGCTTGACGATTTTTCGTTCTCCGGCGACACCCTTCCCGCGATCCTCTCCCGGGCCGCCGAATTCAATTCGTGGATTGAGCGGGTGAAGGCGGAAAACTTTATCCAGATCGGCATTTCAGGCGAGGGGGAGCCGCGTTATTTGCCGGGCATACTGGACAGTATAAAAATCAGCGATGAGCTTCTGGTTGACAGCGCGGAAACCGAAGGCAAGTCCGGCTCGGTAAAAATCATTTCCGGCTGGGCGGACGCGGACATAACCATCAATCTCCTGTTGATAGACATTCCAAAACATACCAACGAGGCGGTAACGCCGGATGTCACCCGCTTTGACTGCCTGAAGGAAATCGTGGGTGTTTTTAAACAGATGAAGAACGGAGCGCCGAGGGTGTACAAACTCCTCCACCCGCATATCGCGGCGTGGGGCATCCGGGAATTTGTGTTCAACAAATTGGAATCCTCCGAATCGCGGGGCAGGCGGATTATTACCTGTTCGCTGGAGTTTGACGAGTTTGACGGGGTGAGCGGCAAGATCCAGGACCGGCAGTTGGGGATGCGGGCAAGCGGGGACGCCGGAACGGAAACGTCGGCAAATCCCCCGGTGGGTGACGAGACGCGGCGGGGGCTGGGGGAACTGAATGAGCAATTTGCGAGACACTGAAATAATGCGCCGCCCGCTCATCGGGGTATCCATCGGCGGGAATACGGTTGAAGAGTTTCCCTCCGGGTTTTACTTGGCGACACAGGCGGGCTTTCACACGGTAACGGTGCGGCTGTTGTACCCCGCCGAATCGGAGGCTGGAAGCGTGGGAGACGCGATCACCGTTTCGCTGTCAACCGGTGATAAAAGTGATCTGTATTTTACCGGGGTTATTTATTCCGCTGCCCCCCACGGCAAGTACCGGGAACTGCTATTGGCAGACGGCTACAAGAAATTATGCGGGACGGATTTTGCCACCGCGTACCGCAAAGAAAAGGCCGCGTCTATTCTGGAAGATATTTTAGGCGCGGCGGGGATCGCGGAAAAGTCCGTCACCTGCCCGGATGTGGAACTGGCGCGGTTCTCCACCCAGACCATCCCGGCGCGGATGTGTATCGACCTGCTGATTGACGCGCTCAAGGAACACGGCGCGGAGGGGCTGGTATATTTCTTTGACGAAAAGGACGTGTTCCATTTCGGCACGGTTGCCGACACCGGAAAGAACGAAGGCGAAGCGGAAACGTTTGAGATCGGGAAAAACATCACCCGATCCGGCTCCGGCTGGATAGAGGTGCTGCCGCGCCCGATCCGCCATTCGCGGGAAGTCACGGTGAACGGCAAAACGCTTTTCACCACGCGGACGGATTTAACGGTGTCGCGTTCGTCATCGCGGCTGGTACTGTACCTGCGGGAGGCGGTGTAATGCAGATAGACTTGTTGAGAAAACTGCTTGACGCGATTCTGCCGAACCGGGCCGCGCCGGTACTGGCGCGGGTGCTGAAGGCGCATGAGGGGCCGGGAAAAACGAAATACGCGGTGGACGTGCGCGTCCTCAAAGCCGGGACGCTGGAGGATACGGATCAGGTAATCAGCGAGGTTCCCATGGAACCCGGCGTACCCCTACGTCGCGGGGATGTGGGCCGACGAGTATGAGGCGGGCGAGTTTTCAAAAGACCAGTTTGTGATCACGGACGGGGAGGGCATGAAGTCTGTCATTGACGTGAAGGAGAAGGGAATCCTCATTGACAACGGCGAATTGAAGGTGTATTTGAAGGCGGATAAACTGTCGGTTAAAAACGGTTCTAAAAACCTTTTTACGATCCTGGACGCGCATCTGCAAAACCTGATCGCCATGAAAACCGTGGGCAGCCCCGCCCAGCACGTTGTCAGCCCCGGCGACATACAAAAATTCACGCAGGATAAAACCGACATCGGTTTGATATTGGAGGCATAGCATGGCGTTGGTGGAAAGCGTTTTGGAAAACGCGCTGAATAGTATTTACAACCAGATGGACGCGGCGGCAGGCGGCACACCGAAAACAAGCCAATGGTTCGCGCATGAGTTGGCAAAGGCCATTACCGACCAGATTAAAACGGCGGAAATAGCTTCCGGCAAGGTGATTGTTTCGGTCACCGGCCAGGCCGCCGGAATTCCCAATACGGCTCCCATAGGAGTGTCATAAATGGACTACGGCACGGATTTACTTTTAGTTGACGATGATATTGTGTTCACCGCTGACGGCGATGTTGCGCTGGTGTCCGGCCCGGCAATGATCGCCCAGGACATAGACCAGACCCTGAAGATAACGCCGGGGGAGTTGTATTGGGACAACGAAACCGGAAGCACGATGCTCCTCGCGCTGAACGATTCGGAGGCGGGCGCGGACTCCGTTATCGCGGAACTGGAACGGGTGGCCGTAGCCGACCTCCGGGTAAAACCCGAAAGCGTGAAAGCGTACCAAACCGGGCCGGGGAAATACCGGCTTGAGTTTACCTCGATGGCGGCGGTACAGCCTGAAACGCTGGACATTGATTTGACGAAGGAAGGAACCAATAATGCGTGAAAGCTGGATAGACGTGGATGACAAAATAATCCGTGATGATATAGTTTCCATAGCCAAAGAAAAAACCGGGCTGACCAACTTCAAGAGTACCGGCGTTCTGCGCGGCATTATTGAAACGCTGGAGGCCTGCGTTATTTTCATTTACAAAACCGCGATAAACCCGATTTACCGGAACGCGACGCTGGACGGCGCGACGGGCCTATTCCTTACGCTCTGGGGACTCCTGCTGGGGACGGCGCGGAAACAGGACAACAAGGCGGCGGGAAACTTTTCAGGCCGTTCCTACGGCGAGGGATCGATCCCTTCCGGCGCGTGGATTGTGGTGGAAGGAACGGAACTCCGTTACAAGGTAACGGAAAAAGTAACGATCCCTTCCGGCGCGGATTTTTCAATTCCGGTGATAGCGGAGTTTGCCGGGAGCGATTACAACATCGGCACCGGTATGCCGGTACGCATAACCCGCGTCATTCAGGGCCTTGAGATGAAGCGGATGTCGCGCTGGTGGCGCAAAACTACGTGCATGATCTGGGCATAGGGGGGAGGTTTGCCGTCCGCGAGTTATACGCGCTTTATGAGCCGCTGGAGCTTGCCTCGGTGGAAATCATCTCGCCGGAACGGGACGTGCGGGCGGGCGAGGCGAGCATTATTATCGCAACAATAAGCGTGTCAAGGACGGCGGCATGATTGACTTTATCAAGAAGACCGTACACCCGCCCGGTATAACCAAGCCGAACCGCCTGTCTCTTTTTCAGGCTGTCGGCGATATAGCGGAAAAAGTCCGGGCCGACGCGGTTAAAGCGTTCAACGCGCATTTCCCGTATCTGGCCGACAGCGCGAAACTGGAGGAACACGGCAACGCGCTGATTATCCCCCACCTCCTTGAGGACACGGAAAAAGGATACCGCGACCGGGTTTCCACGGCGAGTTTCTTTTTGATGAAAGCCGGGGAGCGGGCCTATATCACCAGCCAGTTGAACGCGCATTTCGGCGACCGCTGTGTGGTGAGCGACGAGTTTCTCAACATCTATGTGAAGGTGCTGGAGATAGGCGATACCGACCGGTCCTGGCTCCACGGCTTTCTTGACAGCCTGTTAAACCCGAACATACGCCTCACCGTGGCCGACTGGTTTCGTTTTGTTGAACAGATACTCATAACGGAAAGCCACGCGGTAAACGTCAAAAAAAAGTTTGATGATATTTTCCCCCTGCGCGGGTTCCGGTATGACGGCAGGTTTCTCTGCGATCAGGGTATTGAGTTTTTGTGTGACGGCGAATGGCTCTGCGATGGAAGCGCGGACTGCGTCCGCTTTATGAACGCGCCCGGCACGGTTACCGGGATAGTCCACCAATCGCTTTTTTGCAACGGTGCTTTTATCTGCGATGGGAGGATTGACTGTTCGGGGTATGAGTATTTGGCGGCGGACGATACCCTGGCGTTTCTCATCGTGCCATCCGATATGTGCGAGGATGTATTTTATTACAAAACCTTTGCGGAAAACATGGCCGAGAGCGTAACGGCAACGGACGGCCTTTCGGTGAGCGTTATCAGGCTGTTGCGCTGTGACGGAAGCAGAACCCCGTCATGCAGTCTGTGCGACGGTTCTATTGTATGCGACGGCTCGTATACCGGCTTTGACGGCAGGTATTACCGCGAGGATATTTTTCAGGAGGTTATATGATGAGAGTTTCGGAAAACGTGCGCCTGCGCGGGCGTTTCAGGATGAAGGTCTACCGGCGAGGAAAACTCATTGAAACGTTTGACGAGGACAATTTAATTGTCAACGGGGCGCGGCGGGCGATGGAACAGCTTATCGCCGGTCGTGGAGGGGAAAAGCATAGCCCGCATCGCATTCGGCACCAGCGGCGACGTGCCGACACCGGAAGATACGGAAATCACCGGTCCCTTTGTCAAACCCCTTTCAGGCGTTTCGTTCCCCGAAACCGGGGGCGTGGAGTTTCAGTGGGATTTGCTTTCCACCGAGGCGAACGGAAAGGCGATACTGGAATTCGGTTTGCTCTGCGCGGACGGGACGTTGTACGCGAGGCGCAACCGGGCAACGCCCATTAACAAGGATTCGGACATTGCCCTTGAGGGACAGTGGATCATCAATTTTTAGAAGGATGAACCCTACTGATACTAATACGGGAGGGTATGCGGCGAGCGAAATGGCGGCTTATCTGAACGACGGGTTCAAGACGGGATTGCAGGCGGTGCTGGGGGATTACCTGTACCCGATACGGCGGCTGTTATCCATCAAGGGGGACTGGGCGTGGAAAACCGACACGGTGTTTTTGCCGACCGAGCGGGAAGTGTGGGGGACCCCTGTCTGGGGGGAGACGAACAGGGACGGCGGTTTTCAGGCGCAATACCCGGTGTACCGTGACAGCGTGATATACAAGGCCAAGCGGCATAACGGGAGCCGGATGTGGTGGTGGGAGGCGAGCCCGTATTCCGGTTCTGCGGCCTCTTTCTGCTTTGCCTACGGCTATGGTATTGCCAGCTGCATTACTGCGAGTAGTGTAGGTGGCTGCGCCCCCGCTTTCTGTGTCGCGTAGCGGCACGGACAATCTGGCCTCCCGCCCCTTTATGGGGCGGGAATTACGCGATGCCTGGTTGGTAACGAGTGGAGTGTTTCTTCTTACCGCCGCGTAGCGGCGGCCGAAAAAAAATTTGGTTTTTGGGGTATGGTGAAGCATGAGTGTGCTGAAGAACAGGCGGGGGCTGTCGAAACTTGAATTTTACCACAACGCCCGGAAGATGCGGCGGGAAATCACCATGCTCACTCTGCGGGATTTCGGCATACATAGCCGGGGGAAACAATTCAAGGAGGATACCGGGAGCCAGCAGCCGGAGGGCTTTTATGATGAGCTTGTCGCGGAGTTTTCAAAAAATGTCCGTCTGCTCCTGTGGAACATGATGTGGAACATCACGGCGGGAAATACCATTTACCCGGTCAACGAGGCGGAACTGCGGGAACGGCGGCTTTACCAGGACAGGACGATAATCGCCTGCGAACAGCTTCATCAGGAAATTCTGTATTGCGAAGACGTAATTCCGGTAAAGACTTCGGTTTTCATGCCGTATTATTGAACAGATAGAATTTGAAATAAAATTATTGAAGGGCTGGCGGAAAGCAAACAGTAAAATTGAGGAGCTTGTTGCCGCCAGAAGACAGAAAAAAGAAGGGGAGGAACAAAAGAGTTAATGAGGGCATTTTCTGATTATTCCGGTTCTGCGGCCTCTTTCTGCAATGCCAACAACAATGGTAATGCCAACAACAATACTGCGAGTAGTGTAGGTGGCTGCGCCCCCGATTCCGTGAGGTGCCGCACGGTAGGTCGCTTGCGACCGAGGCACCCGACACAGAAGGAGAAAATGTCCTGCCGGGAGACCGGCGAATATTCGCCTTGATACACCCGGGTGGACGCTTCTTGCATGGGGGCCTGATTGCGTTAAGCCCTTTCATGCCCGGTGGTGTTACGCGGTATATTACGCAAAACGCGCAATAGGGAGAGACCCTGCGCGTATGCCGTACAAGGCTTTTTTTGAATTTTGTTTGGGAGGATTGATATAGATGACCAGCGCGGAACGCCACGCGACGCGGTATGAACGGCGGAAAGCCCGCCGCGAAGCGAAGCGGAACGAAAGCCTCAAGCCCTATGATGATTTTTCGCAAATCACCGGCGCAGACAATCTCTACACGTCGTTCAAGCGTTCACGCCGGGGCGTTGCGTGGAAGGAATCCGTCCAGCGCTACGAGGCCAACGCCCTGCGAAACATAGCGGAGACGCGCCGGAAACTGCTGGCCGGGGAAAATATCCAGAGCGGCTTTGTGGAGTTCGATTTGCGGGAACGCGGAAAGATACGCCACATCAAAAGCGTTCATATCTCCGAGCGGGTCGTCCAGAAATGCCTCTGCGACTACGCGCTGGTTCCCCTTCTCTCCCGGCCCCTCATTTACGATAACGGCGCGTCCATGAAGGGCAAGGGCGTCCTCTTCGCCCTGCGCCGCCTCATCGTTCATTTATCCCGGTTCTATCGGGCAAACGGCTTTTCAAATAACGGCTACGCCCTGCTGGTTGATTTCAAAAGGTTTTTTGACAACGTGCGGCACGATATTCTGTTCGGTTTGCTTGACCGCCATGTCGCCGATCCGCGCCTGCGGGAACTCACACGCCGCTTATCAAGGAAAAACTCCGTGTAAAATACTATGGCCGCTACATGGACGATCTCTACCTCATACACGCCGATAAAAACCATTTGAAATACTGTTTAAGGGAAATTGAAAAAATATGCGCGTCCCTCGCCATTACCGTCAACAAAAAGAAAACGCGGATCGTAAAACTGGAAAACGGCGTGGAGTTCCTCAAGGGGAAATACGCGCTTCTTGAAACCGGGAAAATATTGAAACTGCCCGGCAGGGAGTCCGCCGCCCGCATGAGGCGGAAACTCAAAAAGTTTAAGGCCCGCATAGAGGCCGGGAAAATGGGCTATGGGGATGTACGCGCCGCCTACCAGTCATGGCGGGGAAATTATATGAGGCGGTTTAACGCCTACCATCGCGTGGGATTCATAGACAGGCTTTACAACGGCCTGTTTATCAACATACATACACAGGAGGTCAATCATGGTGTATCTGGCAAAAAAAGGGAACGGCGTGGTTCATCACACAAACTTTCAGGCCATGAAGGAAATCGACGGCATTGAAAAGCCGGACATGGAAATCACGGAGGAGGAGTTTGAGGCGGCGGGGTGCCTGGCCCGGCTCGTGTACGGCGGTATTGTCATCGGCCAGACCGGGGCGGACAAACAGGCGGAGGAACACGCCGCCCACTGTCAACAAGTG
>JAIRSC010000135.1 GCA_031255645.1 Treponema sp.
CCTGTTAGGGCTTCCCTGAAAAAGTCGCAGTCGCCTGCGATTTTCAGGCCGGAAGGCCCTGCGCCATAGCCCCGGCAAGGCGGCGGATGTCCCCGGAACCGGCCAGCGTTTCGAGCCACCCCGGGGGAATTGCGTCCACTCCACAGGCAAGCCCGGCCATTGCGCCGGTTACCGCCGCCGTGGTGTCGGTATCATCGCCCAGGTTGACGGCTTTTAATACTGCGTCCCGGTAGCTGCCGGAAGTGAGGAAACACCAGAAGGCGGCTTCCAAGGTATCAATGACAAAACCGCCGCTCTTTATGCCGGTTTCCGGCAGGGTTCATATATCCCCCTGCAGAAGCCGGGAGAACTTGTTGAGGGCGGCGCCGCCGATGTAAGGGCTGCCGCCCTGAAAGCTCCTGCGCAATTCCGCATAGGCAGCGTTCTTATCCATGCCGCCGGAGAGTTTCCGCAGATATTCCAGGTAAATGAAACAAGCCGCAACCGACCAGGCGCGGGCGTGGGTAATAGAAGATACGGCCTTGGCGAGGCCGAAGCGTTCCGCCTCCGGCTTATCGGCCAGGTAAAAGACCAGCGGCGCTATCCGCATGAGGCTGCCGTTGCCGTTCTCATCCGCTCCAGCGCATCCGGCTTTGTCCGGGGCTGTTCCGGCTTTGAGCCTGCTTACGGCCTTGGCGGTGGATATGCCGATGTCGAAAACTACACCACGGGCTGTAAACGCCGCCTCATCGCTCCACTTTACAAAGTTCCGGGCTGTATCCTCCAGGGTAAAACCGCGGGAAAGGGAATCAGCGAGGCACAAAGCGAGCGAGGTGTCGTCGGACCAGGTTCCGGGCGGTTGGTTGCGGCTGCCGTAACCGGACATTCCTTCGCAGAGAAAGCCGCCCCGCGGCTGGAATTCCCAGGGAACGCCGAGAGCGTCGCCCGCCGCAAGGCCGAGGAGGAGGGAGGAGGCTGCTGTTTACAGGGGCTTAGCATTATTCATAGGGCCGCCTCGTAGTATTCACAATCAGCGCCGTCCCAATAAACATCGTGAGGTTTCGTTTCAGGCTCTTCGTAAATCACACAGGTGTCGGTATCCGCCCGATCTAGTTTAAGCCCGTTATGTTCGGTTGGTCTGAACATACAGGTTTCGCACGCCTTGGGGTTAGGCTGTATCGTATTCCACATCTCGCTTTCCCAGCGGGGGCTTTTTTCACTCATCCTTTCATTCTCCGCTAATCTGGGAAATGACCTCAAGATCAAAGTAAACATTGCCGCTCTTTTTTTCAACTTTGATCACTCTAAAAGTCGTTCCCCGCTGAATAATGGTTTCGTCTTCATCGCCGAAACTTTTCTGTTTTGTTATTCCGTTCCAGTCTAGTTTTGCGCCCTCGCCGTAATCGCTGAACGGTTCGGCATATATCATCTTTGTCCCCTTGGGACAGTAGATATTGAAAATATACCCGTTGAACCCCTGCCCTTTTGCGCTTCCGCATGAAACAAAACCAGCATCTGTAACAGCTTGGTGCATAAGTTTTTTTTCCAGTTGGCTTTGCGTCATCTTATGCAAATCGCTTTCAGATATTTTAAGAAAACTTGCCGCGCCTTGAGTTGTTCCTACGCCGCGCTGCAGCCAGATGTCAATATCATAAGATGATTTATCAATAAGGCGGGTCAGTTCTTCAACGGCTCCGGCCTCCGCGTCCAGGCCGACCTTGCCTATGCCTTTGAAGTTGTTCCAACTGCCGTCATAGCCGCGCAGAGGCCGGTTAAAGCCCCCGGAGCCGCAGGTATAATCATACACGGCCCGGCGTTCCGCTTTTGAGGCGTTTTGCCGGACCCTGCCGCAGACTTCCCGTAAAGCGTTGTCGGCTTCCTTGGGGGATTTTGCCCACAACGCCGCGTCCTTCCGGGCTTGGCTGAAGGCATCGTCCAGTCCAAGGTTAATCGTACCGTCTTTTTTCAGGTTTGTCAAGGAGTTTTGAGCTTTTTTTAGGGCCGCCCGGACTTCGCAGTAATGCTTTCCCTCAACAGCGAATTCGTCAAGGTCTTTGAGGAATTGCTCAAACTTGGCTTTGTCTGCGTCCGAAAGCCCCCCGGCGTTCAACCTGCCCTGGAAATAATCTTTTTTAGCCTGGATGCTTTCGGCTTTCTCCTGCCAATCGGCGGTCGTAACGCCGTCCTTCCAAATGCCGGTATAGGTTTTAACAGTAATACTGTCAAGCTCTTTTTTAAGAGCGGCCTGTTCTTTGACCAGTTTTTTCTTGTCCGCCGCCGCCGATTTTTTATCAAGAAGCTGCTGGTATTCGGCTTTTTCAGCCTCAAGGCCGGCCTGGGCTTTCCGGTCTTTCGTGTTCTTTATCTGAGCGTCAAGATCGGCAATCCCCCCTTCCAGTTTCTTTTTGGTCAGGTATTCTTTCTTCGGTTTTGCGGCGGCGGCTTTTTCAAGATTTTTCTTGGAATCCTCCAATTTTTGCAAAGCTGTTTTATTCCCGGCCTTGCCCTGGTTCCAATTGAAAGCGGGGCCGGCCCCCTCCGGTACTTTCTCAAACGTTCCCTTGCGCTCGTTAAAATAAGTTTTGTATTTAACCGGCGGAGCCTGGGTTTCCGCCGGAATACTGCCGCCCCCCGATCCGTCAAGTTTTGGAGCGGCGGGTATGCCGTTCTCCTCGTACTGTTTTTTACGGGCCTCGGTGACAGCTCGGGTGTAACACTTGCATCCCCAGCCGTTAGGCGGAAAACGGCTGTCCCGCCAGGGATCGTCCTTTGGTAAAATCAGGCCGTCCCAGTTTACATGATCTTTCCGGTGGCGGATGCTGGGGCCGATACGGTACATCAAATAGGGATGGAGATCGCTTGCCATCGTGCGTTCATATTGGCCTTTCTGATACGCGCTCCGCATATTGACCCGGTAGACGGTTTCGAGGCGGCGGCCGCTGCCGAGCCGGGCGTTGACTGTTTCCCCGGTGAGGGGGTCGGTCATTTCTTTTTTCCCCCACCAGCCTTTCTGCTGCAAAACCGGTTTAAGATTTTTTTTGAAACTCTCAAATGACTGCCCTTTCTCCACCGCTTCAATAACAGCGGAGTGCAAATCGGAGAGTACGTCCAACTGCACCGCTTTAGCAACGGTAAAGGCTGCGGCGTGTTCTTCCCGCCATACGTCCTTATATGAAAAAGAGGGTTGGAGTTTTTTATTTTTAAGGTAGGCCGGAGCCTCTTTCGGAATTATATCAGGCATAAACTATTCTCTGATAGGGTTTCCTTTATTCGCGCAAGAGCTGTTTTGAAATACTCCTGCGAGATTTCAGAACCAATATATTTTCTTCCCATCCGCAGCGCGGCGGCGCCGAAACTGCCGGAGCCCATGAAGGGATCGAAAATGGTGTCGCCGGTGTCCGATATGTGGGCTATGATGCGCTCGGCAAGACGGACGGGCTTTTCAGCGGGATGGACGGAGCCGTAATGGGAATTGCCCAGTTCGATAACAGACTTTTCCCTCATGCCGCAATGTATCGACTCAATAGTGCAAGCCGCCCGGTCTTTTGCGGGAAAATCTTTTCTTACAACCGTTCCTGTTCTTTTGTTGTCTACATCACAATATATAACTGATTTTTCTCTCATTCCATTTTTTATACTATTCATAATAGTACAAAACCTTGCCGGGTCTTTAATTCCAGGTTGTTGTGTTATGCAGTATTTCTCTTCACCTCTTTCGTATTGGTACAATTCTCCACCATGTAAAAAATCCAGTATTTTATTCAATCCCGCCTCGGTATTCATGGCGCTTTTAATCCGTTTGATGTCATTAACAATAGATTCAATGTCGTACTGTTTCTGTTCAATGTACGGTACTT
>JAIRSC010000001.1 GCA_031255645.1 Treponema sp.
GATCAGTGCCAGAAGGGAAATCAATTGGATCCCAATGCGTTCCCTTTTCAGGAGTCGGAAGCGATTGGCCATTGTAAGAAACAAATGATACATTGGATTTTCCGTCCTGAAAGGTGTTGTGAAAAGCTATGGAAGAAAATTCCAGGTTATTTGCCGATAAAGAATACGTTGCCGGTTTTGTGGCACATCCAACAAAAAGAAATACTGTAAGAAAACCAAAAAGACACATTACCGTTCGTAATTTCATTTATACGCTCCTTAAAATTAATTGTTGTTATAGTACCGTATTTTATTATCAGTGTCAACATTTTTTCCGGAGGTGTCTGAAAAATAACGCGCGATGTGGTACTCGATTCCCGGCGTACCCGTTTTTAGATACACTTACTGCTGTGCGCTTTTCGTGTAACATCCGGAACCCCTGTTATCCGGTACATTGCTCTGTAATTATCAGACCGAACGCGGAATTTTGTCATATAGTGTAATTTGCTCATTGGACAGACCCCGCCGGTTTCGTCTTCGTACGCCAGTCCCGAACACGGACGCTGTGAATTTTTCGTATGCCTGCCTCGATAATGAGCGATGTCGGCAACTGCGTCACCGTGGGCTTTACCACCATAAGACAGTACGCGATCATAAAAATAAATATCACCCTCCATGCCTTTTACACAAAACGATATCGACAATTTCCGCGAATCCTTCCCCGCTTTCTTTTGACGACACAAAGGCCGGCAAGGTTTTCATGTGGGAGCGGTAACGGCTGACATTGGCCACGCCGCAGGCCAGGGGGAAACGGGCGAACATCGGTTCGTCGTTGGGCGAATCGCCGGCAAACAGCACCTGGGACAAACCGAGGCCTTCCGGCGTCCAGCCGAAACGGTTCCGCAAAAACGCCTCGGCCATGGAAAGCTTGTCGTAACCGCCCATCCAGACGTTAACGTGTATCGAGGAAATTTTCGCCATCGCGCCTTCCTGAACGGCAATGGCCCGGACTTTTTCGGCGTCTTCGAGAGAAAGGACGGGATCTTCTTCGGCAAAGTCCAGGGCAATGTCGAAGAGCCGGGCAAACTGATCTTTGGCAAGCCTCAGCCCCGGAACCCCGGCAAGGGTCTTTTCCCTTATCCGCGCCAGGACGGGATGATCGTTACGGACCGCGTTAGGGTGAAATTCCTGTTTGAGGACGGGCTTGCCGTCCGCCGGCTTTTCCGCGGCTTCTTCCCAAAAAGCCAGCGCGCCGTTTTCTCCGACGACGCCGTCCACCGGCCATTCCCGCGCAATAAGATCGCACCAGCCCGCCGGCCGTCCCGTAACGGGAATCGTCTTGAGCCCCGCTTCGCGTAACCGCCACAGCGCCGCGTAAGATACCGCGGGGAGTTTTCCCGCCGTGGTAAGGGTGTCGTCTATGTCCATAAGGACAAAGCGAATCGAAGAGGCCTCGGCGGCGCTCATTTCAGAAAGCGGTTTCATGTTCCTCCCGTTTTGTTTGAACGGAACCTGATGTTCCGGCAAACACAGATTTTATAAAGACCGTATTCTACAGAGAATGGAGCCCGTCCCGCTAAACAGCGGCGCGGGTTTTGCCGGCATTACGTCATTTCATTTGGCCGGAACACTAGAAACGATAAATCGATTCGGTATCATAGGTGTCTATCAAAATTATCCTGTTTTTGCCGTCGTTGATCGCAATTTCCGTGATTTCGTTGACGGGCGTATGCCCCACAATCTGGTTATAGCCGGCCAGGGGATCTTCGCAAAGAGAACGCGGCCTAATCCAGATCGGGCTTTGGGTAACGTCGTCGCCGTATATGTCCATCCCGTTAAAAACAAGAATCTTCCGGTCTTTCAAAAAAGCGTCGTTTATTTCCAGCGGGCCGCCAAGCCCCAGCGATTTGAGAAAACAATTGGTAATTCCCGCGTGGGAAACAAGATAGTCTCCATCGGCCCGCACAATTTCAAGCAGATCGATGTTTTGCTCAAGGGCTTCGTTGATTTTGCCGCTGTACCATGACTGAAAACCCGAATACCGCTCGTCGCCCACATCCTTCAGATAATGATAATCGTGGTTACCCAGACAAAGCTGTATCCGTTTGTCCTTTCGCGCCGCGGCGCAGATCTCGATAAAATTTTTGTATTGTTTTTGAAAGCCGGCCGAAGGATCGTGGCTGTCAAAATAATCACCGGTAAAATAGAAGGCCGTATAATCTTCGTCGAGATAATTTTTCCAGAACGGCCTGCCGTGAACGTCGCCGATTGCCAAACGCATAGGATAACAATAACACTAGAAAATCTGTTCGTCCACAGGCCTGCCGCCGGGTACCATTGGAAGCGCCATTTCGTTTTTGTCGATAATCGCTTCTACAAGCGCGGAACGGCCTTCGGCGAGATGAAGCGCGGCCCGATCCAGGGCGTCGCTGAATTCTTCCGGCGTTTTCGCCCGGAAAGCGCTGATACCGTAGGCGCTCGCGAGAACCGGGAAATCCGGCGTTTTGCCAAGATCGGTTTCCGAAAAGGCATTGCCGCAGAACAGCTTTTGCCACTGGCGAACCATTCCCAGAACGCCGTTGTTTATCATCACAATTAAAACGGGAATCCCGTAACGGCTTATCGTCGAAAGTTCGCAGCTGTTCATCCTGAAAGAACCGTCCCCGGTAAAAAGAACCACGGGCCGCTTTGGATTGGCAAGCTTCGCCCCGGCCGCCGCTCCAAGCCCGAAGCCCATCGCGCCAAGGCCCCCGGAGGTGATAAACGAACGCGGCCTGGCTACCGGATAGTAGCGGGCCGCCCACATCTGGTGCTGTCCCACGTCGGTAACCACAATGGCGCCGGCGCCTGTCTTTTCGGCGGTTTCCTCAACAATAAAGCGCGGATGAAGACCCCCGTCCCGTTTTGCCGAATGACGCGCGTCGCTTTCCCTGAGCTTTTCGATTTCACCGCCCCACATGGTTTCCGCGGATTGGGGAAGTTTTTCCAGGACGGCGCCGAGGATTTTTTTCAGATCCCCTATTACGCAAAAGTCGGAAGGGATGTTTTTGTTTACTTCCGCCGGGTCTATGTCAAGGTGAAGAATTTTCGCGTTCCGGGCAAAATGATCCGCCCTGCTTGTGACCCTGTCGGAAAAACGCGCCCCGGCGGCCACGACGAGATCGGCTTTCTGGACGGCCTTGTTGGACGCGGCCGTTCCGTGCATGCCGATAAGCCCCGTACAGAGCCGGTAATCCCGGGGAACGGCCCCGATACCCATAAGGCTCAGGGCCACCGGTGCCCTGAGCCGTGTCGAAAGTTCCACGAGCTCGCCGGAAGCGCCCGAAGCGTTGGCCCCGCCGCCGGCGTAGATCAAAGGCCGCCGGGCGGAACGTATCATCTCCGCCGCCCTGTCGATATCGGCGCCGCTAAAGGTTATCCGTTCACTCCGATCCGTAAGCCTTAGCGCCCGCGCGCCCAGGACGCCTTCCCACGCGGCAAGGACGGCGGGCTTCCATTTTGTTTTGGCGGCGCAAATATCCGAGGGTATGTCGATAAGCACCGGTCCCGGCCTGCCGCTTCTGGCGACGATAAAAGCTTCCCGCACTATTTCGGCGAGTTCCCCGACGTCCTTGACGATCCAGTTGTGTTTGACCACGGGCATTGTAACGCCGGCGATGTCCACTTCCTGAAAACTGTCTTTTCCCAAAAGATGAAGCGGCGCGTTTCCCGTAATTGCCACCACCGGCGAAGAATCCATATAGGCGGCGGCGATTCCCGTAACAAGGTTTGTCGCCCCCGGCCCGGACGTGGCGATGCATACGCCGGTTCTGCCGCTGGAACGGGCATAACCGTCCGCCGCGTGGGCCGCGTGCTGTTCATGGCTTACCAGAATATGCCGTATCCTGTCCCGGTGTTTATAAAGTTCGTCGTAGATCTGCAGCACCTGTCCGCCGGGTATACCGAAGACGGTATCCACCCCTTCTTCAACAAGGGCTTCAATCAGGATTCTGGCGCCGGAATAGTTTCTCTGTGACATGTTACTCTAAACCCTTTCCCTCGCCGGCGCAATCACACGGCGTCAATATGTCGTTCAATGAGCCTCCCCGGAGCAGACTCCCGGAACCCCGCCGGCGAATCGTTCCGTCCGCCGTTTCGTTCAGGCAAAATACGCCACGCCGGCTTCGAATATCCGCTGCTGTTTGCTGCCGGGAATGTTGACATGGACAAAGCGCCCGCAGCGTTCCGAATGGCCCATTTTTCCCAGTATCCGGCCGTCGGGGCTGGTAAGTCCTTCGGCGGCAAAGTCCGATCCGTTGGGGTTGTCGGGCTCGGCAAGGGCGGGCAGTCCGTCCTCGCCGGCATAGCAAAAAGGAATTTGCCCCGTTTCAAATAACGCCTTGCCCTCGGCTTCGCGCAGTACAAGACGGCCTTCTCCGTGGCTTACCGGCAGGATATGCACCGCTCCCGGTTCTTCCAGAGCCAGCCAGGGGGACAGCTTTGACATAACCGTCGTCCGCGCCATTCGGGATATATGGCGGCCGATCCTGTTAAAGCTGAGCGTCGGCATGCCGTCCAGGGCTTCCGTATAACGGCCGTAGGGAACAAGCCCCAGTTTGACGAGCGCCTGAAACCCGTTGCAGATGCCGAGTATAAGACCGTCCCGCTGTTCAAGAAGCTGCTGAACCGCGTCGGCCAGGGCCGGCGACCGCAGCGCGTTCGCGATAAATTTCCCCGATCCGTCGGGTTCGTCGCCGGCGCTGAAACCGCCGGAAAAGGCGACAATCTGGGCCTCGGCGATGACCCCGGCAAGCTCTTTTGTCGACTCCACTATATCCCCGGCGGCGCGGTTTCTGAACACAACCTGCCGTGTCCGCGCGCCGGCTCCAAGAAAGGCCTGCTCCATGTCCCATTCGCCGTTGGTTCCCGGAAAAACGGGAAGCGCCACGAGCGGGCGGGCCGTCCCCGTTCTCCCCGCGCGCCGCGCCGCCCTGCCCGCGTTGGTTGCTGCGCCGTCCGCTTTGTCCGCCGTACCCCGCTTTGCCCTGTCCGCTTCGGCCCCTTCGCCTTTCAGGGTTTTGCCGAAAAAAGCCCGTGCGTATAACGCGCCGGCGGCGGGCTCTTCGGAGATCCGCGGATACACGCCGTCCAGAACCGATTCATAGACTTCGCGAAGTTCCGCGAGGGATTTTTCCGCCCCGCCGATACGGAACACCGGTTCGGCGATTGTTTTGGCCGCCGGAATCCAGGCCGCCGCCGGCAGATCCGTTCCGGCGATTTCGCCCTCAAGTTCAAGCAGCACGGCGCCGGGATAGTCGATTCCGGCGCTCAGGGCTTCGGCGCGAACTTCCAGGCCGGTCATGTTTCCAAACGCCATAAGGGCCAGGGCCGCGGCGACGCCTCCCGATCCTACAGGATAGGCCGCCCTTACGACGCCCCGTCCGGTCAATTCCGCGACGGCGTTCATGCCGGCCCTGAACGCCGCCCACTCATCGGCCGCGTCCGTTTTCCCGGAAGCCGTTTCCGCCGGGAGCGGGCTTCCGCACAACAGCAGCACTGTACGGCCCGCTTCCCCGCTGAGCGCTCCGGATCGTACCAGGGCCGCGTCTGTTGTTCCCGCGGCGAAAACCGCCAGTGTCGGCGGTACGGAAATATCAACGCCATGGGCGGGATCGCGGTAGGTACCGGACATCGAATCCTTTCCGCCTATCGCCGGTACGCCCAGGGCAAGCTGCGCCTCCAGCGCGCCCAACAGCGCCGCCGCTGGCTTCCCCCAGCTTTCCGGCGTTTCCATCCGCTCAAAATATTCCTGCATGGAAAGCCGGGCCCTGAACGGGTCGCCGCCAAGACAGGCGAATTTCGCCAGCGCCTCTTTCACCGCGCCCTTCGCCCCTTCGTAAGGATCCCGCAGGCCGCGCTCGGGATCAAAGCCGAAACTCATAAGACTCGCGGTACGACATTCCCTGCCCGGCAGCGCCGGCAGAAGAGAAGCCATGCCGCATTCGGGCGTTCCCTGGGTTCTGCCCCCCCAGGGAAAAAGCGTCGAAGCCGCCCCAATCGAGCCGTCAAAACGTTCCTGCAAACCGCGCCTGCTCCCGCTTCGCAGCGAGCCGAGTTCAGCCTCAAGCAGCTCAAGCAGTTGTTGGGGGGAAGTCTCCCCCCCGGGGCGAGCCGGGGTCTCGCCCCCCCCCCTCTGCGGGGCACATATACGCCGGCGGCGCCGGCGCGATTCCCGCTGTCCGCCCCGCAGCGCCCCGCGTTCTCCGTCGTCTTTGCCGTTTCCGCGGCCCGCAGCAATACCGGCGATTTTCGGGCCGCGCCGTTGGAGTCGAGAAAATTCCGGGAAAGGTCAACGATGGTTTTTCCCCGCCAGTTCATCCGCAGCCGGGGTTCTTCCCGATCCGCCGAATTTTCCCCGTCGGGGTTTTCCCCGGCGGTTATCCTGGCAATGACGACGGCGTCAAGGTTTTCCATGGCCGCCGCGCGGACAAGCGCGGCGGCGTCTTCCGGCGCGGCGACGACTGCCATGCGCTCCTGGGATTCGGAGATCGCGAGTTCGGTTCCGTCGAGGCCGGCGTACTTTTTCGGCACGGCGTCGAGGTCGATGTCCAGTCCGGGGGCAAGTTCCCCGACGGCTACCGATACGCCGCCGGCGCCGAAGTCGTTGCAGCGTTTGACAAGCCGGCATACTTCCGCCCCGCGGAACAGCCGCTGCAGCTTTCGTTCCTCGACGGCGTTGCCCTTCTGGACTTCGGCGCCGGCGCTTTCCACCGATTCCCCCGTATGCGCCTTGCTGGATCCGGTCGCCCCGCCGATTCCGTCCCGGCCGGTTTTTCCCCCGATTAGCAGAACCACGTCGCCTTTTTCCGGCGCGGCGCGGCGCACCTGGGTTTCGGGAACGGCCCCGATAACCGCCCCGAGTTCCAGGCGCTTTGCCAGATAGCCGCTGTGGTAAAATTCCGCCACCTGTCCCGTAGCCAGGCCTATCTGGTTTCCGTAGGACGAATAGCCCGCGGCGGCCTCTCTGGCAATCTTTATCTGGGGGAGCTTTCCCGGCAGCGTTTCGGCAAGCGCGCCGCGCGGATCGCCGCCGCCGGTAATCCGCATTGCCTGGTGTACATAGGCCCTTCCCGAAAGGGGATCCCGTATCGCTCCGCCAAGACAGGTAGCGGCGCCGCCGAAGGGTTCAATCTCCGTCGGGTGGTTGTGGGTTTCGTTTTTGAAAAGAAGGAGCCAGGGTTCCGAAAAAATCAGGGGTTCCGGCGAATTCCCGTTCCCGGGCGGGAACCGGTCCGCTTCGGCGATTTTCGCCCCGGCGGAATTTTCGGGGCAGGTTTCAAATTCCGCCGTTACTTTGATTGTACAGGCGTTGATCTCGGCCGACTCGTCCAGATCGGGAACAAGGCCCCGTTTCCTGAGCAGTTTCGCGCCTATGGTTGCCATGTCCATCAGGGTACGGGGCCGGGAATCCGCGGCTTTTCCGTACACTTCGCGGCGGGCGTTTTCGTACAGTTCCAGGGCCTTTCGCGGTCTGTCCGCTTCCGGCGCGGCTTCGATTGGATCGAGGATCGTTGTAAAGGTTGTGTGCCTGCAATGATCCGACCAGTAGGTATCGAGTACGCGAAGCTCGGTAACGGACGGGTCCCGGCCGAGCGAGGCGAAATAATCCCGGCAGCACACAAGATCCGCGCCGGACATCGCAAGGCCGTATTCCCCGGCCAGGGCGGAAAGGCCTTTTTCGTCAAGGCCGCAAAAGCCGGTAACGCGGGCCACGCCGGGAACCGCCGTTCCGGTTTCGCCGCGCGTTTCACCGCCCGCAGTGTTTATCCCGCTGTCCGCCGTTCCGCCGTCTTTCCGCGTTTCACGGGAATCTACCGGGTTGATAAGGTAGGCCTTTACCGCGGCCAGCTCCGCCGCACCCAAACCGCCGGGGACAACAAGGATATAGTATTTCGCGCAGCGTATGCCGGGCCGCAGCCCCAGAACCAGTTCCAGGCATTGTTCCGCCGAATCGGCGCGCTGATCGTACTGGCCGGGAAGGTACTCAACGCCGAAACACGTTCCGTCCGTTTCCGGCAGTTCATAAAAAACCCGGTCGCACTGGGGTTCAGAAAAAACAAGTTCCACCGCCTTTTTGAACTGTTCGTCGCTCAGCTCCGCGCCGCTCAAATAATACCCGTTAAGGATACGGAGCCGCGCGAGTTTTGCCAGCGCCGGATACTGCGAACCAAGAAACGCGGCAAGATCGTCTTTACATCTTCGGGCTTCCACGTCAAAACCCGGCTTTTTTTCAACATACACCTGCCGCACAAGAGTATCCTGGACTTTCATGGGAATCTCCTGACGGAAGTATACAAAAAAACGCGATTCTGTTACATAGGGGACGCCGCGATACGCAAAAAAGCTATATGCGGCTTGCCTGAAGGGGACTGCCGGAGAAGCCGGTCATTCTGGCGGAACCGGTACTCGCGGCCTTCAAAGCCTGGCTTGACAAGCGCGTTCAGGAAGTCCCGCCGAGCCTGTTTCCGGGAAGGCTCTAAGCTACACTTTAAACCAGTGGGATAAACTGATTGCGTACCCCGGAAACCCATATTTGACCCCTGATAACAACGCCTGCGAGAACGCTATCCGGCCTTTTGTGCCGGAAAGAAAAAACCGGCTTTTCAACAAAAGTCCTGAAGGAGCGATCAGTTCCTGTGGAATGTACTCCCTCATTGAGACCGCCCGGCAAAACAGGTTCCAGCCGCTTGAATATTTACGAACCCTTTTTGAACGCTGTCCCCGCGTAGTGGTATGTATGCAGGTTAACTTCGGGGAATTTGGCGTAAACCCGGACTTCGGCGACACTTGAAGTTGTCGTTCCACATGTAAACGGGAGTACGGCTGTTTTACGTGTTTTTATCAGCATGGTTGTGTTGTATCAGATAACATTATTTTTTGCAAGTGAAATAATCTCTGGTGCTAATCCAGTACATTTTCCCTTTTTCAGCATACGTTCCAAGTTATTCCTGCTTTCTACGTTGCTTTTTATATATGCCCAAAGTACATTGCCCACAAATTTAAGGGCAACCTTTCATGATTTTGAATAAGTTGACACTTCGATTTCGCTATTTTTGTATCTGCACATACATTTCATCTTTATCATCCCATATATACGAATAATACCGTGGTTTATCACCCGGATCATTACCTAAACCTATAAAGTTCAGTCTTTTCTCCACTTGTAATATTTCTGAAATAATGAGCCTCCGCGGGGCAAGCCCCGCGGTATCTTAAGCGTTGCGTTAATTTGATCGGAGGCTCGTTCGATAGGAAGTTTATAATACCGTCTGGTTTAACACCAAATTTTTGTAGGCAT
>JAIRSC010000012.1 GCA_031255645.1 Treponema sp.
TCGGCGGATCAGATGTTCGAGGTGACCAAAGCCATTAACCAGGGCGCGGGGGTGCTTTATATTTACGGAAACTACGGCGGCGACATTATGAATTTCGACATGGCCGCCGAAATGGCCGACGCCGAAGACATCAAGGTGCTTTCGGTCGTGGCCGGCGAGGACGTGGCTTCGTCCCCCAAAGGACAGGAAAAAAAAGCGCCGCGGCGTGGCGGGGATATTTTTCGTCTACAAATGCGCGGGAGCGGCGGCGGACGAACTTTTGAGCCTTGACGAGGTAAAGCGCGTGGCCGGCAAAGCCGCCGCGAACGTCAGGACGATGGGCGTGGCCCTTTCTCCCTGCGTGGTTCCCGAAGTGGGAAAGCCTTCTTTCACCATTGGGGAAGACGAAATGGAACTGGGCATGGGCATACACGGCGAACCGGGCATCGAGCGGGGCAGGCTAAAAACCGCCGACGAAACAGTGCAAATTATGATGGACAAAATTCTTGCCGACCTTCCCTATAATTCGGGGGATGAGGTGGCGGTTCTGGTCAACGGACTCGGCGCGACTCCCAAAGAAGAACTCTACGTTATGTACCGCAAAGCCGCGGAAATTTTAAAAGCCAAAGGCATTACGGTGTTCCATGTATACGCGGGCGAATACGCCACTTCGATGGAAATGGCCGGCGCCTCGATTTCCCTGTTAAAACTCGACGGGGAACTCAAGAGGCTTTTGGCAAAACCGGCCAATACGCCGTTCTTTGAGCAGGTTCAACTGGAGGCGTAACATGGCTGCCGATGCGCTGACGTTGGAGCGCGTAAAAACCCTGTTTGCCGCCTTAAAAGAAACCATGGTTTCAAACAGGGATTATCTGATCGAGCTTGACGGCGTTATGGGCGACGGCGATTTGGGGCTTACGATGTCGAACGCCTTTAGCGCCGCCGCCGATGAAACGGCCGCCCTTGAGGAAACCGATCTTGGAAAGGTATTTACAAAAGGCGGTATGGCCATGGCCAAAGCGGCGCCCTCCACGATGGGAACGCTTATGGGAACCGGCTTTATGCGGGGCGGCAGGGCGGTACGGGAAAAGACCGGCCTTGAGCTGGCGGATATGGCGGAATTTTGGCGGGGCTTTGTGGACGGCCTTATGGAACGGGGCAAGGCAAAACCCGGCGACAAGACCATTATCGATTCCCTGGATCCCGCCGCCGCGGCCCTGGAAAAAGCCGCCGCCGAAGGCAAATCCCTAAGCGCCGGTTTCGCGGACGCCGCCGCCGCCGCCGCCGAAGGCTGCGAGCGTACCAAAACCATGGCGGCCCAGTTCGGCAGAATGGCCTACAACCAGGAAAAGTCCCTGGACAAGATCGATCCGGGGGCGGTCGTGGGTTCGCTTTTGATCAAGACCTTCGCCGACGTTATTGCCCGGTAAGGGCGGTCAAGCCCCGTCCTGGGCCAGGCCCTGTCTCACATAAACGGTTCCAGGGAATCGTACAATTCCCGGAACCGTTGGAAGCCCCGGTCGTACAGATCCCCATACTCCCGCCGGGGCTGGATTTCGTATTCGTAGCTGATCCATTCGGTAATTGACGAAACGCCGGGAACGTATCCGGCGCCGAGGGCGGCGAGAAACGCGTCCCCGTAGGAAGCGCCGATTTTTTCGCGGGGAACAAGCTGCGGGCAGCCGGAGATATCACTGATAATCTGGATAAGCTGGCGGCTCTTCGACATGCCGCCCGTCGCCAGTATCCGCTTCGCCTCAACGCCCTCGCCTCGGAGGGCCTCGATATTGTGCCGCACTCCGTAACCGAGGGCCTCCTGGAAGGCCCGGTACACGTCCCCCGCGTCCGTGCTCAAGGTCATACCGAACAGGGCGCCCCGGGCGCGGGGATTGTTGATGGGGGTACGTTCGCCGGCAAAATACGGGAGAAGAAAAAGCCCGCGCGCGCCGGGCGCGGAAGTTTCCGAGAGGCTTTCCCATTGGGCAAAGTCCCGGCCGGGAAACGTTTCGCGAAGCCACTTGAAGAGATTGCCCGCGCTGGTCAGTCCCCCGGCAAGAACATAGCTGCCGGGGTTGACGAAATGACTGGCCCAGGTAGTTTCCATGGGAAGAAGCCGGGATGTTTTGAGAATGAAAAAATTGCTGGAGCCATACATCATCATCATGTCGCCTTCTTTGTGAAGCCCGGCGGAAACGGCCTCGGCGGCGGCGTCCGCGGTACCGCAGATCACCGGAGTTCCCGCCGCCAAACCGGTGAGCAGGGCGGCTTCGGGGCGCAGTTTGCCGGCGATTTCCTGGCTCCAGATTAGTTCCGGCAGTCTGGAAATTTCGGTAACTTCCTCCGCGTAGGTGGCGTCCCAGCGTTTTTCGCGTATGTCGTAGAGCGGGCCGTAGGCCATGGCGTCGTAGATATCCAGGGTAAAACGGCCGGTAAGACGGTAAACCAGGTATCCGGTGGCGGTAAGAAACCGGGCCGTTTTTTGATAAACATCCGGTTCGTGATTCCTGATCCAGAGGATTTTTGGGCAGCAGGATTGCGTGGAAAGGTTCTGACCGCTCATGGCAAAAATGGCGCCGGCGCCGATTCTGCTTTCAAGCTGTTTGATTTCTTCCCGGGCCCTGCTGTCTATGCCGTAAAGTATGCCGGGACGCAGCGGCCTGCCTCCGCCGTCCACCGGCAAAACGCAGGGCGCGATGGCGCTTATGCCGACAGCCTTGACGTTTTCGGGATCGACGCCCGGTGTCTTGAGCAGCGCGGCGACTATCTCCAGAAAATCGTTCCACCATACGCCGTCCGCGTCCTGTTCCACCCATCCGGGACGCGGCATGGAAACTTCGTGGGGCACGGCGTGTTCCGCCAGTATCCTTCCCTTTAGGTCGGCAATAACTCCCCTGGCCGCGCTGGTTCCTATGTCTACGCCGATAAATAAATCCATACCGCCCCTGAAGCCGCAAAAAGCTCTTACAACAAAATGATACCGTTTTCCAAAACGGGTCTGCCGTCCAGAAAGACCGCCCCGTTTTCCCTTGTATCTTTAATAATATCCCAGTGAATTGACGATCTGTTTGTTCCGCCACATTCGGGATAGGCCCGCCCCAGGGCGATATGTACCGTGCCGCCGATTTTTTCGTCAATAAGGATGTCGTTGCAGAAACGGGTAACCATCGGATTTGTTCCGAACGCGAATTCGCCCAGGGACTTTGCCCCTTCGTCCCTGTCCAGAACGGAGCGTAGAAAATCCCTCTCTGTGGAAGATTCCGCCCGTACCAGACGGCCTTTTTCCCAGGCAAGGTGAATATCCCGAACCAGGCGGCCGCCCAGTACCCCCGGAAATTCAAAATAAATATGGCCGTCTTCGGTTCCGTTTACCGGCGCAGTGGCGATTTCCCCGTCGGGCATGTTGTTTGTTCCCCCGAAGGGCACCCAGCGGCGGCCCTGAACGGAAAACCGCAAATCGGTATCTTTGCCGCATACCCTGACTTCCCGGCCCCGGTTTAAAATTTCCGCCCAGGCCGTCCATGTTTTGACTTCCTGTTCCCAGTCCAGAAAACAGGAAGCGAAAAACATATCCATGACGGTTTCAAGGTCCGTTTCGGCGGCCTGGGCAAAACTTTCGTTGGGAACCCGGATAAGACACCAGCGGGTTTTTTCCCAGCGCAGCGTGGAAATGATTCCGTTGGCTTTTTGGCTTGCCGCCAGGGTCTCCGCGGGTATGTCCTGAAGCTCGTACAGGTTATGAGCACCGCGAAGACCGATATACACATCGGCCCATTCCATTCCGGCTTTTTCCATTTCCGGAACCCAGTCAATTTGCCCGGGATTTCCGCAGCGCAGAAGCGAATGGCGCAGGGTTTCGGAAAGAAACTGTACCTGGGGCAGACCGCCGGCCCTGATTACCGCGCGGTAAACCGCCTGAACCAGCGGAAAGGTTTCAGGTTCGATCATGGCGATCAGTACCCGTTCCCCCGCCTGTACTTTGGTGGAATACTCTACCAGCAGGTTTCCCAGGCGCTCCCAGCGCGGATCCATGCTTAAAGCCCCTTTCGGAAGTTCTTGACCTTATCCATGAACGCCTTGACCCGGCTTTCGTCTACGGGATTAAAAAACTCGCCGTCTTTTTTAAACGTGGTTCCCGTTACCGCGCCGTCGGCGACGCTTAGCTGTTCTTCAATATTGGAAAGCCGTACCCCGGTATTGGCGAAAACCGGCGTGCCGGGTACCGCGGCTTTTACCGTCTTTAATACCGCGGCGTCGGTTTCCGTTCCCGCGGTAAGGCCGGAAACGCAGAGAGCGTCGGGCAGATAGTTGAAAACCGTCGAGCGGGCAATATCGGCAATATCCCGGCTGCCAAGATACGCGGCCGCTTCGGGGACTATGTTAAACAGGAGCTTTATGTTCTGGGCGCCAATCCGGTATTGATGCCTTATAACTTCGCCGCAGTTGGTATTCCATAGACCGAAATCCGAAACGTAAACGCCGGTAAAAATCTCCCGTACAAAAGAAGCGTCTACCGCCATCGCCA
>JAIRSC010000016.1 GCA_031255645.1 Treponema sp.
GTACCGGAAGCGGCTTATAAAAAATCCCTTGAAATGGGGGCGCTCCCCAAAACGGTGGAACCGGAGGCGGCGATCAAACTGGGGCAGCTTTCCTTTTTAATAATGAAGGCCTTTAACATGAAATCGGGATTTTGCTACGCCCTTTTTCCCGGCCCCCGTTACGCCTACCGGGAACTTGTTTACCGAAAAATTGTTCAGGGAAGAAACGATTCTTCGTTAAGCGTTTCGGGCGAACGGCTTCTTTTGATTCTTGGCCGCGTACTGGACTATACAGGAGCGGACAGGTGAAAATACCGGTATCTATATGCGCGGCGCTGCTCTGTTTCATCGTGTCCGTTTCCGGCGCGGATTTTGGCCTTGTTCTTGACCAGACCCCGGACCTTTCTCTCGCGGGCGGCGAAAAGGATTTCACATACCGCGTAAAAGCCGTGCCCTGGTTTTCCGCTTCTCCCGTCGAAAACCTGAATCTTTAATTTTCCCTCAGCCTTGGCGGAGAATTTGAAAAAGCCTTTTCCAAAGCGGACAGTTCCGGCGAATGGCAAAACCCGCTTTTCGAGGCGGCCCGTTTTTCCGCCGCCTTCAAACCCGCGCCCGCTTTTTTTCTTGAGGCCGGAAGGGTTCAATGGAACGATACTTCGCGTTTTATCGCGTCAGGACTTTTTGACGGACTCAAGGCCGCGTATGTCGTAAACGGTTTCCGTTTTTCCGCCGCCTGTTTTTATACGGGGCTGCTCCACAAAGAAGGTGCGAATATCATGATGAATACCGCCGATACGCTTGATTACGCCGATTCCGGCGTCTATTTTGCCAGCCGCCGTGTACTCGGCTCCCTGTCTTTTTCGACGCCGTCTTTCGGCGGTTTTATTGATTCGGCCGGCCTGGAAGCCCTTGCCCAATTTGACCTAAACGACAGGGATTCAAAGATACATACCCAATACGCCGTTCTTAAAACCTTTCTGAGCCCCCTGCCCAAACTTTCCGTTTCCCTTGCCGGTGTCCTTGGTTTTCTCGAAAATTCCGAAAACGATAAATTCAAAATAAGTTATGCGGGAGTGGCCGATGCCTACTGGCTGGTCAACGGGGCGCTTCCCGGGCTTGTCAGTTTCGGCGCGGCGGCGGCTTCCGGCGGGGACGAAGAAGACAGCGCTTTTACGCCAATTTCTACCATGAAGCAGAGTTTTGTATTGAGGCCGGGCTTTTCCGGTTTGGCGAGACTGAGTTTGGCCTGGACCCTGCGCCCAATAGAATCGCTTTCGGTGGAACTTAAAGGCGCGTATTTTTTCCGTACCGACAAAACGACGTTTTCCGATCCCGACATTGATCCGTCCGGCGGCAGCGCCCTGGGCGGCGAATTACTTACGAATGTAGGATTTGTTCCCTTCCCCGACCTTGCGCTGCAGGCCGGGGCCGGTGTTTTTATTCCTTCTACAGGAAACGCTTTTGCCGGCGATGCTCCGGTAAAGGCGAGATTTTCATTGAGCCTCGCGCTCTCATTTTAAATTATACAGGAGTTGTCAGGAACCTTTGGTTCCTGTTCGATATACATAGCCGTTAACGCGGCTTAAATCAGGAGTTAAAAGATGAATACCGTATTAAAAATCGTTTTTATGTTGATGGCGGCGCGGATTTCCCTGTACGCGCAGAACACGAACAGCGCGGCGGGAAGCGGCGCTGTGATCCGGGATATTGCCGGTACGGTTGAAGTAATGCTGCCCGGCGCGGCGGATTGGATACCGGCGAAGGCGGGAATGTTTATAGCAAATAACGCTTCAATTTCGACGGGTTTTAAAAGTACGGCGGTCCTTGTCCTTGGCGAATCGCTTGTTACCCTGCGGCCCCTCACCCGCCTGACCCTGGACGAACTAATCCGCGGCCAGTCAAATGACACGGCAGTCCTGTCCCTGCGAACGGGCCGCATCCGCGCCGAAGTAAAGCCCCCCTCGGACGGCAAAACGGAATTTACCGTGCGGACGCCAACGGCTACCGCTTCTGTCCGGGGAACGGTATTTGACCTTGACCCCATGAATCTGAACGTAACGGAGGGTCTTGTCCGATACGCTGTTACCGGTACGGGCGCGGCCGTTTCTGTCGGCGAAGGCCGATCCGGCGCCGTAAACACGGAATCTCCTTTAGGTCTTGAAAACCCCGTGGAAACAATTGCCGCCGCTTTTACCCCGGAGCTTCCACAGGGCGTAAGGCCCGGACTTATAGCGGGAATCAAAACCGACGGTGGAGATGAAGGCTTGACGGTTCGGTGGGGTAATGATTAGGGCCAGAGTTTGCCGCTTTGGCGGCGCATAAAAATAACAGTCCCGGTGACTTTAAACACAAGAGATGACAAATATGAAAACGATTGGGAAATTTTTCGTTGTTTTACTGGTTTTATCAGGCCTTACAGGTTGTACGGGGTTTTTTAGCGACCCGGAACCGGCCCTCGTTCCCGGAATGGCGCGGGTTTCCTTGAACACCGGTTCAGTTTCCATCGCCCACTTCATCGCCGGCGATCTCGTCCCGTTGGGTGACGCAATGCACTATGACAATACCTATACGGCGGTATTTAAAGACAGCGGCGGCCAGGTCCACACCTTTGACTTTAGTTCCATCGCCAGCCCCCAGGCTTTCGATGTTCCCGCGGGAACCTACGACATTCTGGTTCTGGCCGGATACACTCCCGGCGCGTCAACGTCCAAATACTTATTGGGCAGCGGTTATGTTCAAAGCAGGGCGCTTGCCGCGGGAAATAATTCCGTAACCATAACCCTGCTCTCCATTGACGCGGCCTGCTTTTTACCGCCAAGTGTTCCGTCGGGCGGGAATCTCGCGGGTACGCTTCAG
>JAIRSC010000047.1 GCA_031255645.1 Treponema sp.
CATGGATACCGTGACTCAGCCTCAAAGGACGGAGAAAATTGCCCTGGCCCCCGCACCGTGGACGATGCACGAGTTTTTTGCCGGCAGCGGCCTTGTCGCCTACGGCTTAAAGGGGATGTTCCGCCCGCTCTGGTCGAATGATATATGCCCCCAAAAAGCCGCCGTATACAAGGCTAATTTTGAGAGCAATCACTTTGTATCGGATGATATAAAAAACATTTCCGGCGGAATGCTGCCGGAGGCCCATCTTTCGTGGGCGAGTTTTCCCTGCCAGGATTTATCGTTAGCGGGATCAATCGGCGGCATTAACGCCAGGCGGAGCGGGCTGGTGTGGGAATGGCTTCGTATTCTAAGAGAAATGCCGCGCAGGCCCGCTCTCCTTTTAATCGAAAATGTTATAGGGCTTTTATCGACAAACAACGGTGATAATTATACAAAGTTACATAAGGCATTACTGGAATTAGGCTACAAAAGCGGCGCTGTCGTACTTGACGCCGCGCTCTTCGTTCCTCAGTCGCGCCCGCGGGTTTTTATTATTGCTGTACGGAAAGACTTTGCGATCCCCGGCGAATTACAAGACGACGGCAAGAATTGGCTCCACAATAAAGCGGCGGTAAAATTGGGCTGCCTTTTGCCGAATTGGATATGGTGGAAAGCAAAACAGCCGCCAAATCGGAAAACAACCATCAATGATGTATTGGATTTCAATTTGCCATATAACAAGGATAATGTGCTGTCGTTGATACCGCCGCGTCATCAGGAGGAATTAGCGTCATATACAAATTTTGTGGCGGCCGGCTACCGGCGGGTACGTTGCGGAAAACAGTGCCTGGAATTACGCTTTGATGGACTGGCGGGTTGTCTTCGGACACCGGAGGGTGGAAGCAGTAAACAATTTATAATCGTGAAGCGCGGCGGCGAATTACACGCACGGACGCTTTCTCCCCGTGAAGCCGCCCGTCTTATGGGTGCGCCCGACACATTTAATTTTCCCGGAACAGACAACAGCGCATACAAAGCAATGGGGGACGCCGTAGCGTTACCGGTTGTTTCATTTGTCGGTAAATCGTTTTTATTGCCCCTGGCAGAGGCAATGTATGCTGAACTGCAGCGCCGAAAATCGGCTTAAACAATTTCAAACGAAACATAACGCCGTAACAAAGGGGCCCCTCGCTTTACTCGTGCAGCTGACCCGCATGATACGGGGGAGACAATTCCCACTCAAACCTGACGATTTCTTGACTGAAAACAAAGGACAGGTCGCCGGGCTTGGCGGCGGCAGCTTGGGAAAAATTCTTAAAGAGTATGGTATTACGCAGACCCTTGCCGCCGAAGGCGGACGTACCAGCCGGGGCAACATGGGCCTGATGATGGAATATGTTCATTTTCTTAACGCGTGGAAGAAAGACAAAACAATAGATATTAAAGAGATAGAAACGTTTTGGGTTGATCGGGTAAGAGAATATTTTAAAAACCAGCCTTTTACCCTGAGCTCGGATACCGCTAAAACAATAAAAGCAAGTCTTGACGACTTGTTTGAACAGGCGCGGAAACGGCAAAAACAAAACCCCGGAACGCAGTACCTGGGGACGATATTACAGCACCTGGTCGCCGCAAAATTATCTGTCATTTTGCCCCAAAACAAATTCGTGATTCATGGCGCTTCGGTTGCCGATTCATCCACCGAGAGAAACGGTGATTTTGTCATCAACAATACCATCATTCATTGCACAACCGCTCCCGGCGATCCGCTTATTCAAAAATGTAAAGCAAACATTAGCGGCGGTTGCTTGCCGGTCATTATAACGATTTTCGACCGTGTTAAAAACGCCAACGATTTGGCGGTTGACGCCGAAATCTCCAATAGAGTCGAAGTGTGGGACATTCAACAGTTCCTGTCAGCCAATGTCAATGAACACGGCCTCTTTGATGTGCAGACACGGACGGCTAAACTTGCGGATATCATCGAAAGGTACAATCAAATCATCGATGAGAAAGAAACAGACCCAAGTCTCAAAATTGAATTTGAGGCAAAGTGACAGATCGTGCCGGATCAGTTTAACCAACAAAAACGCAGTGAAATTATGGCAAAAGTCCGCAGTACCAACACAACGCCTGAAATTCGCGTCCGTGCTATTCTTGAAGAACTGGGTTATACTTTTTTCCTGAATAATGACGACATGCCCGGTAAACCGGATATGCTTTTACCGGATTATGATGCCGCGGTATTCGTTCACGGGTGTTTCTGGCATGGCTGCCCGGTATGCAGACACGCCAAAATCAGACCAAAAGAAAACGCCGAATACTGGAATAAAAAATTGGACAGGACAATAGAACGCGACAGAGAAAATAAAATACGGCTGGAACAATTAGGCTATAGAGTATTGGTTATTTGGGAATGTGAAACAAAAAAGAAAGAGATAAATACGCTAAAGGGAAAAATATTTGAATTTCTAAATGTCGGGAAATAACATGACATTTGTTTTTCGTCCAGAGGGAATCGCCGGCCATTCGACCGGCTATGCGCCTTCGGTGTCCGGCAAGACGAGCCGGTTATGATTGATTTGGAAGTGACCTATGACTGAAATACTTAAACGGGAATTTATCTATTTCTGGTATTATTTCGATATCCAGTTCCGGCAAATCGCCGGCTATTGGATTTTGGGAATAGTGCTCGGTTCGGTGATTTCCGTGTTTGGCAAAGAAAAAATACACGGCCTGTTCGCCGCCCTACAGGGAAAAAAGCTCGGCGTTTTGGGTCTTATCCCCGCTTCGTTTATCGGCATTGTTTCCCCCCTGTGTATGTACGGTACTATCCCTATCGCCGCGTCTTTCTCCGAAAAGGGCATGGGGGATGACTGGCTTGCCGCGTTCATGATGAGTTCGATCCTTCTCAATCCCCAGCTTCTGTTCTACAGCGCCGCGCTGGGACCGGCGGCGCTGGTTATCCGTTTTACATGCTGTTTTTTATGCGGCGCTGCCGCGGGGCTTTGCGTTCGGTGTTTTTGCGGGCGTAAAAAGTTTTTTAATTTCTCCGGCTTCAGGGCGCCGCCAAACCGCGATACAGACCCGAATCCTTTTTTTCGGCTCCTGAAAAACATCGGGAGAAACTTCAAGGCTACCGGTCTTTATTTTCTTGCCGGCGTGATCCTCTCGGCGCTGTTCCAGCGTTATATTCCCGCCGAAATAACGGCCTCTCTGTTCGGCAGGGAGAACCGGGGATTCGGCCTCTTGATGGCCGCGACCGTCGGGGTTCCGCTTTATATGTGCGGAGGCGGGACGATACCGCTGCTTCAACAATGGCTTGCCTCCGGCATGAGCATGGGAAGCGCCGCCGCCTTTATGATCACCGGCCCGGCAACGAAAATTACCAATCTTGGCGCGATCAAGATCGTGCTGGGCCTAAAAAACTTTTTGTTCTATATAGCGTTTACGGTTCTGTCGGCGCTGGCGGCGGGGTTCATAATAGATTATGTATTCCGGCTCTGAATCGTTTGTTGTGGGGGGAGGGGGCTAATCCTCGTCCCTTATCACAACAAATTTTGAACTTTGGTACGCGCTTATAAAACGGGTCTCGTGACCGTTGTCGAAACGGACTTTTACCACTGGGCCGTCTTCGCCTTCTTCTATTCCCGCCACGTTTCCGTAACCCTGGTCGTCGTGGAAAACCCGGTCTCCAAGACGCCACCTGCCGTCGGAAGAAACCTTGCCGCCGTTCCGGCGGTATTCCGCGCCGCGCCGCGATCCCCGCCCCTCCTGTTCCCCGGATCCGCCGGCAGAATGTTCGGGCCGGGACAGGAAACCCGCCGGAGCGGCGCCGATGATCCGCAGGCTCGACTTGTCCGCTTCCCGCAAAAAAAGCGACGGCAGCATGGGCTGGGTCCTGCCGTACATGCGGCGCAGGGCGCAGGAACACAGGTACAGTTCGTCCATCGCCCGCGTAGCGCCCACATAAAAAAGTCGGCGTTCCTCTTCGAGATCGTCCGCTTCCTTGTCGTTCCGGGGAAAGATACCCTGTTCAAGCCCGGTAAGTATTACCCGGCGGAATTCAAGCCCCTTGGTGTTGTGCAGCGTAATAAGGGTAACCGCGTCGAAGTCTTCCGAACGGGTATTGTCTTCTATGGAGCGGTCAAGCTCTATATGCTCAAGGAATTCCAGAAGTCCGGCGGTATTGGCCGGGTACAGGCTCGCCGCGTTTACCAGCTCCTGCAGATTGGCGATCCGCTGGTATCCGTTGATTTCGTCATGGGCGGCGTGATATTCGGCCAGGCCCGAATCGCGGATTAAGGCCGCCGCGCATACCGAAAGCCCTTCGCCGGACCTGATATCCGGCGGAGCGCCCGCCGCCGCGCCGCCCGCCCGCCCGCCGTTTCGCGGTTTTCCGCCGTCCTCCGCCCCGGCGTCCGCCGGATCGTTTCCCGCAAGCAAATCGCGGATCCTGTCCAGTATCGCGGCAAAGGTTTCTACTCCCCGCGCGGCCTTGGGGGGAAGGACGGCGCGGCGGGCGCTTTCAAGTAGATTCCGCCCGCCGGAAAAACCGCCGCGCCTTTCGGGAGGCGGCTTTTTGGCGCCGGTTTCGCCGGGGATGTCGCCGGAAATGTCGAAATCGAAGCGGGCCTGCGTTTCGGATGTCCCCGCCCGGTCTCCGGGTTTTCGGGAACGGATGGAAGGCCCCGGCGTCCCGGCGTCCGCCGGAAGATCCGGCGGCGCCGGATTTGGGGCCGTTTCTTCACTTTCAAAGACGGCGATGATCTTTTCAACGCTCGCCCCGCCTATTCCCCTTGCGGGCTTGTTGACAATCCGGCGAAAGGCGACTTCGTCGCGGGGGTTTACCACAAGGGCGAACAGGGCGAGGGCGTCCTTTATCTCCTCCCGTTCGTAGAACTTGAGAGAACCCACGACCCTGTAGGGAATACGCCTTCGAAGCAATTCCGTTTCAAAGCCCAGAGACTGGGCGTTGATTCTGTACAGTATGGCCCAGTCTGAATAACGCGCCCGTTCGGATTTTTTGCCCGCGACGGAACGTTCGACAAGTTCCGCGCAGAATGAGGCTTCCTCATCCTGATCGGGAAGAAAAACCAGCGTCGGCTTGTTTCCGCCCGTCCGGCAGGCCCTGAGGGTTTTACCGAGCCGGCCTTCGTTGTGATCCACCACCGAAGAAGCAAGGCTCAGTATCGGAGCGAAGGAGCGATAGTTCCGTTCCAGCCGTATTATGTCGGTTCCCGGAAAACGGTCGGGAAACTCAAGGATGTTTTTTACCTCCGCGCCCCGGAAACGGTAGATCGACTGGTCGTCGTCGCCGACCACGCAGAGACAGGTTTTCCCGCCCGTAAGTTCGCAGAGCAGCCTGAACTGGGCGACGTTGGAATCCTGGTATTCGTCCACCATGATAACCGAAAAACGTTCCCTGAACCTCGCGGCGACATCCGCGTTGTTCCGCAAAATTTCAACCGGTATTTTTATCAGGTCGCCGAAATCCACGTTGCCGATCTTCCGTTTTTTTTCTTCGTAGAGAGCGTAGGTTTTGCGGAATTTCGGCCTGTAATCGACGCGATCCAGTTCCGGATCTTCGGGCGAAAGAAAATAGTCCTTTGCGCGTGAAATGAGCGCCGCCGTCTCGCGAAGTTCGGCCTTCGGCGCGTCTTCCATCAGGGTTCCCAAAAGGGATACCGCGTCGTCGTCGTCGTAAATCACAAAGCCCGAATCAAGGCCGGCAAGGGCGGCGTTACGGCGAAGGAACCACGCGCCGAACGAGTGGAAGGTTCTGATCATGGCGCTGTCCGCCCGTTCGTCAATGCGCGAAGCCCTGGCGGCCATTTCCCTGGCGGCCTTGTTGGTAAAGGTTACCGCGAGGATAGACCATGGCGCGTAACCCCGTTCCCGGATAAGGTAGGCGATTTTCGTGGTAATGACCCTGGTCTTGCCCGATCCCGCGCCGGCGAGTATAAGGAGGCTTTTGCCGTCATGCAGTACCGCCTGACGCTGTTCCGGGTTGAGGGAATCAAGATAGTCCATCCGGCTCAACCTCCAGATCAAAACCCGCCCTGCGCAGCGTCCGGCAGGGAACAAGATCGCCGGCTTCCAGGACGGCCGCGCCGGAATGTATCACCGCGGCCCCGTCCACTTCCGGCGCCTGACAAAAGAGCCTTCCCAGGTACAGACCCGAAACGGAAGACGCGCCGGAAGGATCGGAGGGATCTTTGGCCGGCGGATCGAGACATTCCTCCACAAGAACTTCCATGCGCCGGCCCACAAAACGTTCCATCCTTTTTTCCGTGATGGGAATTTGCGTTTCCTCGACAAACGCCTTGCGGCGTTCCGCGGTTTTCTTTCCCACCCTTTGCTTCATCGAATAGGCCGGCGTAGCTTCTTCGCGGGAATAGACAAACACCCCAAGCCAGTCGAACAGGGCCTTTTGCTGGAAATCGACAAGCATGCCAAAGTCCTCTTCGGTTTCACCGGGAAACCCCGTAAGAAAGGTCGAGCGGATCACCGCGTCGGGAAGGGCGTCCCTGATACGATTGAGCAGTTCCAGGTAACTTTCGCCGCTGCCCCGCCGCCTCATCGCCTTAAGGACGGAAGGGGAGCCGTGCTGGAACGGAATGTCGAAATACGGGAGGAAACGGCTGTCCTTTCGCATAAGCGGGAGCAGATCCAGCGGAAAATGGTCGGGATGAAGGTAAAGGAAGCGCAGCCAGAAATCGCCGTCTATCCGGGCAATTTCCGCGGCCAGCTCGCGGAGACCGGCGCCCTCCGCCGGGCGGTACGAGCTTAAATCCTGGCCGATAAGGCAGAGTTCCTTTACCCCGCGTCCCAGCAGGGTTTTACATTCTGCCGTTACGTCGGAAATGGAACGGCTGCAAAGCGGCCCGCGGATAAGGGGTATCGCGCAGAACGAACAATGGTTGTCGCAGCCTTCGGAGATTTTTACATAAGCCTGGCCGGGAAAACCCAGCAGGGGCCGTTCTCCCGCCCGGCCGGCCTGTTCGAAACCGGTTTCCCCGGACGCCCGCTTTTCCGGCCGGGCCTTTTTCCGTCCGGCCTCCGTTTTTCCCGGCAGGGACGCCGAGGCGGCTTCGGCTATAAGGGAAAGATCCGCGCCGCCGAAAAAACCGTCCGCCTCGCTCAGCTCTTCGGCGAGCTCCACAGGATAGCGCCGGGGAAGACAGCCGGCAAGAAGAATTTTTTTTTCGGGATACAGGGAACGCCATGAAAGGACGGCGTTTATTGATTCGCGTTTGGCGTCTTCGATAAATCCGCATGAATTGACAATGATAAGATCCGCGTCCAAAGCGTCCGCGCAGGCAGTCCAGCCGGCGGCGCCAAGGAAGGCCATCATGTTTTCGGCGTCAACCTGGTTTTTCGCGCAGCCGAAGGGATCGAGGAAGTAGCGTTTACTCAAGCCGGTATTGAACAAGCCTGAATCTGCCGTCCTCGTCCCTGAGCCAGCGGATATCCACAACCACGACTTCACCGGCCGCGCCGATTTCCAGGGGGACGGTCCGGCCCGCGCCTATAACATGAAGCCTGACCGCGGCGGCGTTGGAAACCCACAGCCTGATCCCGTTTTGGGCCTGAACGTCGATTGCGTCGTTCCTGGAATAATACCGTTCGGTACGATCCCGGCGGTCTATC
Source organism: Treponema sp. (assembly GCA_031255645.1). Lineage (GTDB taxonomy): Bacteria > Spirochaetota > Spirochaetia > Treponematales > Breznakiellaceae > JAIROH01. The sequence goes on from JAIRSC010000047.1 coordinate 7,636, forward strand.
TCCCAGCGGAACATACAATAGCCCTGGAACTGAACCTGGAGGGTAAACGGATACGCGGTGGACGAAGAAAAGATAACCACGTTCTGGGCCGTGGGCGGCGCGGCGTTTTCACTTGTTGCCGTAACGGGCTGAAGGCTTGTGTCGAAACGTATCAACGCGCCGGAAAGCGGCGAAGCCTTGTCGTAGTCGGCAAGGGTTACCCGTATATCGGCAAAACCGTCTCCGTCAAGATCAAGCTCGGTGTCCCCGCCCAGGCTGAGTTCCGCCCGGCCGCTTGGAATAACCAGGGCAAGGGGATCGGCCATCTCGCGCAGTTCTACCCTGTAGCGCTCGTTTCCCATCGGAATAAGTATCGTATCGCCCTGATAAAAACGGCGCTCCATGTTTATCCCTTCAAGGACATATTCACTGGGGGTTTGCAGCTGCACGGATTCCACGTTTCTTGTCCGGGGGCGCAGAAAAATAAAGTAGACGCTCCCGCCCAAAAACGCCAGGACGGGAAGCGTAATCAGCAAAAAGACAAGGAATTTGGGGAAACCCGGAGACGACCTTAAAAGCTGCTCCACGGGGACAGGCTGTTCCTGTATTTTGATGGCCTTGTAAAGCGAGAGGAGTTCGTCCACATCGAGACCAAGATATTCGCCGTAGTTTCGCAAAAATCCCAGCAGGTACGGTTCTCCAGGAAATTTTTCAAAATCTTCCGTTTCCAGGGCTTCCAGATATCTGCGGGCAATATTGGTCTCCCTGCCCGCGTGCTCGTAGCTGTAACCTTTATTTTCGCGTGCAGTCCGCAGTTTGTCGCCTAAAGATTCCACAGTTCCTCCGCGGCCATTTAATCCGAATCTTTGAACAGAAAATTATTGAACATACTTGCCGCGGGAGGAGTATCAAAAACAAAGCGTTGTTGCGGAATTCCCTGGTTGATCCTGATATTGGAAAAATCGAAGCGGACGATGGTTTCGTTTACCGTTCTTCCGGTTACCCGCCGTATCAGCCTTGTTTCCGGGTCCACATCCAGTATGATCTCCCTAAAACCCTCCGAAGCGGAACGGCGGGCCAGGCGGAGTTTAACTACCCTTTCACCGGAACCTTCTTCCAGAGGCACCGGTTCGGGCCCCACGACAAAAGCGGGAATGTAGTGGCGTCTAAGCAGGGTCAATCCCCGGGACGTAGCCAAACCGGCGCCCGTTCCCTGGTTTCCCACACCCTGGTTAAGAATAGCCCTGTCTCCGGGAAGGTAGACCATAAGAGATTCGCCGTTGTAGACTATGACCTGTTCGGCCGGCGAAGTAAAATCTATGCGAAGAAAGTTGGGCCCCAGGTGGCTTACATTGCCGTACATCTGGGTAGTCCCGCTCAGGATAGCGATTCTTGCCTCGTAATCCCTTATGGAATTGTAGCGTTCGGAAACTATCTCAAGGTATCGCCCGGCGGTAACTATTTCCTGCGCGTTAAGCGAAAAGCCGGCAAAAAAAACAAAAAAACACGCGAAAAGGCGTAAAAAACGGCTGTTTTTCATGATCATAGTATATCCAAAAAGATTTAGAGTGACAAGCGGGCGCGGCGGACGGGTATTTGGAAGGATACGCCGCGTTCCTAACCGGTCATCGCGGCGCCGAAGTCATCGCCGAAGTCGTCTTCAATGAGATCGTCAAATTCGTCTTCGTCGTCAAAAGGCTCGGGGGCAATGTGGAACACTTCCACGAAAGGCTCTATGCCGTTTACCATTTTGGGGACGGAAAGCAGGTACATATCGTCCCGTATGGGCAGGGTAAAATTCCCCTCGAAAGGCGGAGAACCGTCGCTGAACTCGATAAGGATACGGTGTTTTGAGCCGACAAGCGTCAGGCGGTCTCTGTCGCCCCGGAAATACTCGACTCCGGCGCCGCGATCCACGTATACGGTGACAAAATCCGCCGCCTCAATGTTTTCAAAATCCCTGTTGTCTATAAGCAGCGTATGTCCCCGGCCGGTAACAAAAAGCAGGGTTCCAAGGAGGAGCCAGGCAAGTACAAGCCCGGCCCGGATTACCGTTTTTTTTCGCCGGGAATTTGTCTGTCCGCCGTTTTTCATGTGTTTCTCCTCAGCGCCTGACGGATATACCTTCTCCAAGAGTCTTAAGCCGGCCTGTCAGGGCGTCTTCTCCGCCGGGGTTTTCCATGTTCAGGTACAGGGAATAGCGGATAAGGGAATCGGCGCTTTCCTCACCAAGAATCATTCCCGCGGAGCCCATATTGTCTTTGTCCGAAATTCTCGCGACGCCGTCAAACGGGTACTTTCCCTCGACAAGCTCGTTCCAGCGGATCATCACGTTTTCGCCGAGCCGCTCGTCGGGCTTTACGTTCCTGAAAAAAACAAAGTAATCGTTCCCTGTTAGGTCTCTCTGCATGGTCACCGTGCGGATACCGTATTCGAGGCCGTTTTCGCCCACAAAATAGGCCGGGGCCAAAAACAGCGACGAGCGGTTGTTCCAGTCAAACACGGACGAATCGGCCTTGACGGAAAAGTCCGGCAGGGAAAGGGCGGCCGTACCACTGTCCGCGTTCCAGTCGTAGGAACATTGTTCAAACGAAGACGGCAGCCAGCGTTCAAGGGCAAGGAAGCGTTCCCATTCGTCAAAATCGCCCCGGTAGGCGGTCATAATGCGGCCGCAGGACGCTTCCATATCCCATTCATACACATGCCGCTCATGCGAATTTTGCCGGGTCATAAACACCACCGGCCCGTTGGGCATGGGAAGGATATAGGTCAGCATAATACTGTCGTCGTATTCGGCCAGCCACCAGGCTTTTATCCAGATACGGCCCTGGACATCCCGGTATTCGCCCGTACCGGCGGGATCGCCGAATGAGAGTATCCGGTATTTGCCGGTATTGCCCAGGCTGCGTTCCATATTGTAGCCGCTCAAAATCGTATCCATAATTGTTTTGGGATCGGTATTGAGTTTTTCCGGATCGGAGCTTCTGGGCCGCCTTAGCTTGAACAGGAGAAAATCGGATACACTGGACAAAAGGAGTTCGCCGTCGTCGTTCAGGTTATAACGCTGAAGGCGCAGATCGGAAAGCTTCCACTGTTCGTCATTTTTGTCGACAAACGCGAATTCGGGAAAATCCGAAGAAACCACCTGGTTCAAAATGTAACGGTTATTGGGGCCGTCAAGAAAAGCCGGGGCTTCGGCAAAAAGGTCCGACATTGCCCGCGGATAATGAATCTTGTAGGCGTCGTAAATGGCGGACCAGAGATCCTTGTAATAGGACGGCAAAAGAAAATCGGCCTCGAAAACCTGATTGCGGTTGTTCGCCAGCAGAAGGTGGCCGTAGGAATACCTTCGCCTGAAATGCAAAACGTCGGAAGAAGCGGAAACAACTTCCCCGGCGGGCAGTGAATAAAGAATATTGTCCCGCAGAGCGATAACTATGCCCACAACCCGGCCTTCCGGGGTAACCAGCGGCCCGCCCGAATTGCCCGGACTCCCGTCGGCGGAAGATTTTAGCCGTACCCAGCGGCCTTCTTCCTCTTCGGGAACCGTTCCGAGAATGAGGCCGCTTCGGACAACGATGCCTTCTCCAAGGGCGTTGCCGATACTGTAGACCTGGGAATTGACCGCGTAGCCGGTTTCAAACTCGAACCAGGAATGAAAGGTTCTGTCCTTTACGGTAAACACAAGAAAATCCCGTTCGTTGGAAGCCTTGATTACCCTGTCGATCTCGTAGACGTTTTTTTCCGAATCCCTGATATAGTATTCCTTAAACACGTCTCCCTGGCTGCTCAGATCGATTACATGAAAGGCGGTGGCCGCCTCTGTTTCGGAAATCGCGAACGCCGTTCCAATCGAATAATAGGCGTCGTTCCTTACGGCGAAGGGAATAACCGTCCAGTCGATTTCCTTGTCGTAAACGATGTTTTTTTCTTCCGGCTTTTTGACTACCACCTCGAAAACGGCGTCGTTTACCAGGGAACGCAGTTTGGGCGACAGAACCTGGGCAAAAGCCGGAAGCCCTGACAAAAAAACGGCGGCGCAAAAACAAATCACCTTTTTCATACCAATTCCTTTTACTTCTTTATGCTTTCTATAACCGGTCGCCCCGCAGCCCGGCGCGGGCTTTTTCGGCGTTGGCCCGCTTACGCCAGGCGTGGAGGGCCAGAGCCAGGGCAATGACCGCGTAACTAAACGCGTCCCGGAAATACTCGCCAATCATCGCGTTCTTGAACAGGTTGATTCCGGCCCGGGGCACGACAATATACATCAGGTGGAGAAGCACCGTTCCGATAAACACATTGGGAATCGTCGCTTTGCTTACCGAAGCGCCGCCGACAAGAATCGCCGCGGCGGCGAAAAAGCCCGTCTGTCTGTGGGCGTTATAGGTAGCCACGTTTCCCATGTTCTGCAAAAAGATAATCTGGCCGATACTTGCCAGCACCGTGGAAATCACAATCGCGATGATCCGCGTCCTGTCGACCGGAATGCCCGCCGCGTGGGCGACGGCCTGATCCTGACCGACGGCCCGCATATCCTGGCCGAGCTTTGTCTTCCTGAACCATACGATGAAAAAACACAGGGCGACGATTACCAGATAGTTGGCCATGGGAATGTTTACCCGGATTCCCGACGGCAGATTAAAACTCAGGGGGATAAGCCTGTCCAGGGACTGCCGTACCGAATCGAGGGTCAGGGTGTTGCGGATTCCGTAGCCCCGGCTCAGGGTAATGTTGAGGGAGTGGATCGGAATGACAAAGCCCATCAGGTACAGTACGACAAACTGGTAAAAACCGTCCATGAAAAAGCCCAGAATATAGCCGGTAACCATTTCCCTGCCCCGCGCCCGGTTGAGGATCTGGCCGGCCAAAGCTCCAAGGGCCGCGGCAATCGGTACACCGATAAGGCTCGCGAAGATAAGGCCCGGAACCCCGATGATGTTCCAGTCTACGGCGAATATCAGGCCGATTTCGCCGGCCATTGCCCCCAGCACCATGCCGAAGTTGATCCCCATGCCCGCCATAATGGGAAGCAGCAGACTGAACACGAGAAAACAGTTCCGCCCGATACGCAGCAATATGTCCTGGATTATCGAAGAAGCGGAAAGGCCCGAAAGGGGAATCGCCGCTATCGTGATAATCACAAAAATAAAAACCACGGCATTGTCGGCGGCAAACGCGGCCGGGTTGAATTTCGTTTTCATTTGGCCGCCTTTGTCCGCCGGGTAAGGGCGTAAATGATCATCCCGTTTGAAATAAGGATGCGGATAACCTCGCTCATGTCGGTTCGGAGGATGCTGTTGATAACCGACGGAGTCATCGCGAGTATGCTCTGAAACAGAAAGGTTCCCACAACGACGTTGAGGATACTGGCCTTGTTGACCGAGGCCCCGCCCAGAAGAACGGCCGCCACCGCGGGAAAGGCCATGTAGAGCGGGGCGTTGTACAACTGGACAAAACCGAAGCTCTGCTGGTACACCAGGATTCCTATCGCGCCGTATATCGTGGAAACGACGACGCTCGTAACCCTCATCCGGTTGATCGAAACGCCCCCGGCGCGGGCAAAGTCGGCGTTGGAACCCACGGCGGTCAGCGCCGTACCTGTTTTGCTCCGCATAAAAAGCCACATCAGAAACGCCATGAGGGCGAAAAACAGGATCGAACCGGTGGGGAATTCAAAATTCGGGCCGATGCGGATTACGAGAAAATTGTTGAGTACGCGGGACCAGTAACCGTCCAGCGTGATTGTCGTCCTGAGGCCCTGTCCGGTATAGCCCCAGACCATCGTCGGATTGCTGTAGGGCAGAATAAGCCACATAATCGCCATAAACGTAACGATGGAAAAGCCGACGTACATGGCGATGGTCATTTCCTCGCCCTTCACCTTGTTAAGAAGAATCCCGTAAAAGATTCCAAACACAATCGCGAACGGCATTGAAAAACCGATGGCAACGGCGAACCCCAGAGCGCCCGCGAGACGGAGCTGCATTGCCAGCGTCGAGCCCAGAAGCCCGGCGATAATCCCCACGGGAAGGCCGAAGTTAAGCCCGGCCCCGGCCTGCATCATCGGAACCATCGCCAGTACCATAACCCCGTTCTGCCCGAAGCGGACGATTACGTCCTTGAGGGAATTATCCACCCTGACCCCCACGAACGGGGCGGCCAGGAAAAGAATAGCCACAAATATAAAGATGATAAGCCGGGGCCAGCCGAAATCGGTAACGAATTCCCGTATCTTATCGCTGAAACCGGCGTTCAGTTGACTGCTCATTTTGATTCCCCCGACATCAAAAGCCCGAATTCGGCGGCCTGGGCGCCGGGCGGCAGAATCCCCGCGATACGGCCTTCGGAAACAATCGCGATTCGGTCGCATATTGTGCGCAGTTCTTCCAGTTCGCTGGAGATCATTACAATCGTCGTACCCTTTTCCCGGTTATAGGAACGCAGGGTGTCAAGAACGATTTTTTTCGCCCCTACGTCGATGCCCCTGGTTGGTTCGGAAACAAAAAGAAGTTTCGGATCCAGGGCAAACGCTTTCGACAGACAGACTTTTTGCTGGTTGCCCCCGGAAAGCTCCTTCGCCGGCTGTTTGCTCGACGTACACTTTATTTCGAGTTTTTGTATGTATTCTTCGGCAAGACGCCGCATTGCCTTTTCGTCCCGCAGATGGAAAAGGCCCCCGAAGAAACTTTTTAGGTAGGCGCCCCTGATCTGCATCGCCCCAAAGGCTATGTTCCAGTCAAGACTTTCGTCGAGCAAAAGCCCTACGCCGCGCCGGTCTTCCGAAACAAAGGCCATTCCCGCGTCAAGAACCATTTTGGGGTTTCCCAGGGCTATTTCTTCCCCTTCGAGGAACATCTTCCCGCCGGCGGCGAAAAGCCCCATGATTCCGTTGGGGATACCGAGTTTGCCCTGGCCGGCAAGACCCCCGATTCCGAAAATCTCTCCCTGCCGTACCGCAAACGAAACATCCCGCACCGTTTCACCGGGCATATCCACCCAAAGCTTTTCCGTCCTGAACGCTTCGCCCGAAAGTTCCCGTTCCTTCTGAACCGCCGAAGCGTCCACTTCCCTGCCCACCATCCAGGCGGCCATATCCATTACGGTCAGGCCCTTGTTCGGAACGTCTTTGATAATTTTGCCGTCCCGAAGCACGATGGTCCTGTCCGCGGCGGCGGTAATTTCATGGAGTCTGTGGGAAATAAAGATGATCGCGATGCCTTCGGCGGCCAGACCCCTGATCGCCTTGAGCAGGATTTCCGCCTCGCTTTCGGTAAGCACGGCGGTAGGCTCGTCAAGGACGAGAATCCTTACCCCGTCGCGGTCAATTTCCCTGGCGATTTCGGTGAACTGCTTGTGTCCTACAGGCATTTCCTGGATCAGGGTATCGGGCGCGATGGAGACGCCGAGTTTCGTGATAGCCTTCTCCGCCCGCCCGGCCATTTCGTCCCGGCGCAGCGTCGCGAGCCGTGAACCGAAAACCTCTACCGCGGGGTTGGCCTTGACCGGTTCCCTGTCGAGCATAATGTTTTCCGCGGCGGTAAAGCCGGGTATAAGTGAAAATTCCTGATGAACCATGCCGAAACCGGCGTCCAGGGCGTCGAAGGGGCTTTTGAAAGATACCTGTTCACCGTCAAGCAGAATTCTGCCCCGGTAACCGCCGGTGTCGGCGATTACCGGCATGCCGAAAAGAATGCTCATGAGGGTTGTCTTGCCGGCGCCGTTTTCGCCGACAAGACCCATGATTTCTCCCCTGTCCAGGGAAAAATTTACATCCTCAAGTACGGTGGTACCGTAAAAATCCTTGGACACCCCTTCTACGGAAAGAAGGGGCGCCACAGCTAATTACCTCCCTGGAACTTAATTTGATAGTACTTTTCGGGTACTGTCTGTTCTGTTGTGGGAAGGTATCCCTGACCCATTATATAAGTATCCATATAGATCAAAATTTGGTTTTTCGCCCGGATTCCGGTATTAGCGTCAACATAGCCGCCGCCGTTCCACCGCGCTCCGGGGGTAAATTCACCCAGTGCGGCGTAGAGATCCGACGTGTTTGTTATGCTGGCGGTACCGTCAATGGCCCGTTTGGCAAGTTCTCCAAGCCCCGCGCTGACGGTAAAGCCATAGGAAAACGCCCATGTCCCAAATTTGCCGGCGCCGCCCTGATCGACTATCGCCGCCTCGACCTTTTTAAGGATCGCGGGGAAATCGCCGGCTTCGGCGGTCAGGTCGATGCCCAGCGCGCCGGGATAACCCATAAGCGGTGAGGGAAGATCGGCCTCGATAAACATTCCGCCGTAGGTGAGAAGCTGTTTGAGCAGCGGCTCGGTATGGGCGTCGTTGGTGCAGAAGAAAGCGGCGTTGGTCCCGTACTGCTGAATCCATTGGGGGGTTTGCTCAAGGATGTACTGCTGCGCGCCGGCGACGCCTACGTCACTGGTAGGATCGGGAGCGGTTACAAACACAAAGCGAAGCCCAAGGTCGTTGCAGGCCGCCTCAAAGATCTGGCGGCGCAGTCCCAGGGACTCATAGCTCATGTGACGGGGAAACGAAATATGCACAAAGGTATCCGCTCCAAGCTGTTTGGCTGCCCAGATAATCGTATAACCACGGGAAATAAAGTCCGCGCTGATCGCCAAATCCGCGGCCCCCTGAATTACCAACGGGTCCTCGTGAGGTTCTCCGGCAAGCAGCAGAATATCGGGCCGCCGTTCCCGCACCCGCTTGAACGCTTCGGCGGTTCCGGGGACGCCCTGATTTACAATGATCGCCTTCATCAGCGGATCATCGGCCAGGGCGACGATCTGGGAAATCGTTACTTCCTGTTGATCCATAAAGCTGTCGGGATACGTGATATGCTGAATCATCCCGCCTTCCGAAACCCTGCCGTAACGCACGATAAGTTCTTCGGCGCCCCGCAGATCATCCTCAGACTGAGAAACCGTACCGGTACAAATACCGATATGATACGCAGCCCCCGCATCTGTCGCTGTTTCCGTTTTTTTCGCACAGGAAACAACAGACATAACTAATGCCACAGCAGCGGCCATGACAACAAAACTGTTCTTCTTCATACTTCCTCCAAACAAAAAAAATATTGAACCGGGCTGTTTCGCGATTTCGGTTTTTGAAACAGCCCCTGTGTAAATGCTAATTTCCCTGGAACTTTATCGCGAAGTACTTTTCCGGTATGCTCTGCTGAGTAGTGGGAAGGTATTTTCCGGGGCTTCCCATGACGTAGGTGTCCATGTAAACGAGCAGATGGTTCCGCGCCCGGATGCCGGTGTTGGCGTCGGTATAGTACGCGCCGTTCCACTTCGCGCCGGGGGTAAATTCACCCAGGGCCGCCCACATATCGTTCAGGTTCCCAAGTTCAGCTTTTCCTTCGAGAATCCGCTTGGCATACTCGCCCCAGCCTGCGCTCTGGGCAAAGCCGTAAGAAAAGGCCCATGTCCCAAACTTGCCGGCGCCGCCCTTCGCGACCACGGCGGCTTCAACTTTTTTCAGGATTGCGGGGAAATCGCCGGCCTCGGCGGAAAGGTCAAGGCCCAGCGCGCCGGGATAGCCCATAAGCGGCGAGGGAAGGTCGGCTTCCACGAACAGGCCGCCATAGACAAGAAGCTGCCGAAGCAGGGGTTCAGTATGGGCGTCGTTGGTACAAAAGAACGCCGTGTCTTTACCGTACTGCTGAATCCACTGGGGGGTTTGTTCCAGAATGTACTGCTGCGCCCCGGCTATGCCCACGTCGCTTGTGGGGTCGGGGGCGGTAACAAACACGAAGCGGATTCCCAGATCCTTGCAGGCTTCTTCCATGATCTGGCGGCGCAGCCCCAGCGATTCATAGCTCATGTGCCGGGGAAACGAAATATGTACAAAAGTCCTGGCCCCAAGCTGTTTTGCCGCCCAGGGAATAAGATAGCCGCGGGAAACAAAGTCGGCATTGGTCGCAAGGTGGGCCGACTGCTGTATTACCAGCGGGTCTTCGTGGGCTTCCGCGGCGATAAGCAGAATATCGGGCCGCCGTTCCCGCACCCGCTTGAAGGCTTCTGCGGTACCGGGAATCGCGTTGTTGATAATGATCGCCTTCATCAGCGGATCGTCGCAGAGGGAGGTTACCTGGGAGATAAACACTTCCTGTTGATCCATAAAATTGTCGGGATACGTGATATGCTGAATCATCCCGCCGTCACCGACCCTGCCGTAGCGGCGGATAAGCTCTTCCGCGCCGCGAAGGTCGTCTTCGGCCTGGGACACGGTCTCGGTAAGAATACCGATATGGAATGGACCGTTTACCTTCCAGTCCCGTTCGCCGCTCGTGGATCCGGTTTGCCCGGAAGGGCCGGCAAAAAGCGCCGCCGATACAATACACAAAAACAAAATACCTGCGAATTTCTTCATACTGCTTGTCCTTTCTTTTGGTTGATACCCTCTTGAACAACGAGGATTCCGATCATGATATTGTGGCACTACTGTAGTTGTCTGTC
>JAIRSC010000049.1 GCA_031255645.1 Treponema sp.
GAACATCAGCCGCGTAAAAGCGCTCGCCTTCGATCTGGACGGGACGCTCCTTATGCCCGATAAAACCCTGGGCGCGAAGACCCGCAAAGTCCTCGGCGCGTGTATGGAACGGGGGATTAAGCTGATCCTCTCCACGGGCAGGGGAGTCGAATCGGTGGAACCCTACCGTAAAACCATCGGAGCGGCGGGGCCGCAGATTTACTACAACGGGGCCGAAGTGCTCGATATGCCGTCGGGCCGCGTCATTTTCACGCGGCTGCTCGACAGCGCCCCCGTCCGTTTCTGTCTGGAACTGGCGCGGGAAAAGGGCCTTTACCTGCAGGCCTATTTTCCCGCGGGCGCGTTATCGAACGAGAACCTGCCCGGCGGCGCGTTTTCCGGCGGCGCGTTTTCCCGCGGGCCGGTTTCCCGCGGGCCGGTTTCCGGCGGGCAGGCTTCCGGCGGGCAGGCTTCCGGCGGCGCGTTTTCCCCGGACAGGGAGCTTTTGTTAACCGAAAAGCTCGGCCCCGAATCCGAATATTACCTGAAAAATTCCGGGCTCCAGGCTTTGGCGGGAGACATGGAAGCCGCGCTTTCCGTTCCGGGGCTTCCGGGGCTTATCAAATGTATGTTTATCACCAAAGAAGAACACCAGGAGTATCTAAAAAATTCCGTCCGGGAACGCTTCGGCGATTCGGTCACGATAGTGCGCTCGTCTCCCATCTATCTGGAAGTTCTGGCAAAGGGAGTTTCCAAGGGGCTGGGGCTTGCCCGCGCCCTTGAGTATATGGGCGTCGATCCGAAAGACACAATCGCCTTTGGCGACGAGGAAAACGATCTGCCGATGTTCGCCGCCGCCGGATATTCGGCGGCCCCGGCCAACGCGGTCAAAGAGGCGCTTGAGGCCGCGGCCTTTCGTATAGGCTCCAACGCCGGCGAAGGGGTGGCGGCTTTTCTCGAAGAGCGGGTTTTGGGCTGACGCCTAACAGAGCCCCAGATGTTCCAGCGCCCGGACGACGCCCCCTTTCCCGCAGGGAGCGCTGATCCAGTCCGCCGCGGCCTTTAGCTCGTCGCAGGCGTTTCCCACGGCTATACCGGCGCCGGCGAACCTAATCATGTCGAGGTCGTTGGCGCTGTCGCCGATGGCGACGCTGTTTTCCCGGCCCAGGGCAAGTTCGTCAAGAACGGCCCTCATTCCCCTGGACTTGCTTTCTCCCTTGATAAAGCAGTCGTAATGGGGAATCTGCGGATAAATGTCGAAAACCGTTTCCAGAAAAGCCCGCGTTTTTTCGGTAATGGTTTTATCCACCGTCATCATGGCGATATGCGCGCCGGGATATTTACGGGCAAAATCGTCCTTGCCTGTTATCTCGACATAATCGGATCGGTTGATACAGTAGGTCGCCTTTTCTCCCTGAAAAGTACAGCGCTTGCCGTTTTCAAGAAACAGGGCGCTTATGTTACAGAGGGCTTCGACGGACACCGACTTCCGGTAGAGGACTTTGCCGCCAAGAAGCACGTGAACCCCGCCGCCCGCCACAATGCCGTCGAAGTACGGGGCCTTTCGCAGACCGCCCGGAATATGGCCGAAGCCCCGGCCGGTACAAAGAAAGAAACGGTGCCCCGCGCGCCGGGCTTTTTCAATCCCCGCGATGTCGTCGGGAAAAGGCCCTTCCAGATTACCGCTGACAAGGGTACCGTCAATATCGATAAAAACAGCCGAGGGTTTTCGCGGAATCCGTGACTGTTCCGTGATTGCCGTTCCCGGGGAAATCCGGGGATTTTTTCCATTCATGCCGCGCACAACTCCATTTGATAGTGGGGAATAACGGAGGCTTTCCCAAAACCCCGCGCGCGGCGCGCAGCCAGGTTTTGGGGCAGGCTCCGGTTACCAGTCTGTTACCAGCAATCCTTTTGCCGCGTTTACGCTGCATTTTTGATAATTGGCATATGCCGCCGCCGCTCGTTCACGAATATCTTCATTGGTTTCCCCGTTAATATATCCGGTTAAGGCATCGTACAGTGTATAGGCTTCAGGAGCCATTAAATTGCTTGTCCAAAGCAGCGGGTTCACATTTGCCTCTTGCAGGTGGGGACTAAAATAACATTTGCTGTAACACGCCAATATAATCACATCACGCTTTTTGTTGTCCGTATTTACAAAAGTTTCGGACAGCTGAAAATCCATTAATCCGTCATGACCAATGTATACCAGGGTAGAAGCGCTGCCGCCGGTACCCAATGTTATGCCGCCGAATTGTAAAGCTTCCTTTTTATTTCCTGAACTGCTGTTCAGGAAATCCTGAATACACTGTTTAATATATCGTCCGTTATAAGCATCGGCTATCAAGTAATAATTTTCCTGTACGTGCCTGAAAATAATTCTTTCGAGTATAACGTTATTTCCTTTTATTGTTGCGAGTAATTCCCATTCATTGCTGTTTTTAAAATACGTGCGAATACCATAAAGCGCGCCCCAATATAGATTTGTGTTGGGGCTTCTGCCGTTGCCAAGCGCCGCCGGCACACGGGCAATGTTTTGATATTTATTATCGCAAAGGGCTACGAATACATGAATGGTTTTTATACCGTTTTCTTCGACAGCGTCATAATATGCGGATTCTTGATTACCCGAAATTGTCATGCCCATTTTCCTGTTTTCACAGGAGAAAAGCAAAAGGCCTGTTATGATAATTCCCGATATGCGTTTAATCATATTTCCCCCAAATCCAATACGTGCAATCCGGGCCTGTCCCAAAACCAGTTGACTGTGCGCCGCGCGCACGGTTTTTGGACAGGCTCTTGCGGTTTTTCAGGCATTCAGCCTTGCAAAACCGCGAATTTCAAGGAGGCGTTCCCAACAACTGAAGTTTTGGGAACGCTTCATCCTATATTGTTTTTTAGGTATTCGCAAGCGGGCGCGACAGCTCATGTTGCGGGTTTCCCTTGAAGCGAAGCGCGGATTTGACTACAATAAATTAATATGTCGCGCAAAAGAACAATACTGTCCCTGGCGGTGTTTTTTCTGGTTTTCGCCGTTCCCCTCCGGGCGGCTTCTGATTCTGGTGAAAAGGAACCCGCCGAAAAATCCGCGGGGAGAATCACGTCGGACAGGGCGATTAACCTGAGCCTTTCCAGCATACCGGAAGCGAAAATCGGTTTTGTCCAGGGCTTTACGTTTCCGTTTCTCGGGGGCGAAAGCTTTCTGACGGCGGACAATAACCTCAGAACCACCCTTACCGCCGAGCTGTCCCCGATTTCGCTGAGCGGCATTGTCGAAGGGATACTTACCCCCGCGGCCTTTTTGCAGATCGCCGCCGGGTTCAGAATCGGATCGGGATGGAATATAAAGCTTTTCGGCAAAGATATCTACGGCAGCGGGATCAACCGCGACGACGGCAGCGGTAACGCGGAAACGGCCGGATCCGCGTTTGACGGCGTTTACTGGAAGGCCCATGCCGGCGGCGCGCTTCAGTTTGACCTGGCGGCGGTTTTCCCCGGAGACTGGAACCACCTCGTGTTCAGGTCGTATCACGAGATCAACTACGGGACCTACAGCGCCGCTTCCAAAAACGATTCCTGGTTTCTTGATACCAACGACGGGGAAAACAGAAACGGCTTTAGCTATTACGGCAATTTTCTTGTCGGGTATCAAATGCCGCTTTTTATCAACACGGCGGCGATCCTTGTGGAAATGAACAAATCCCTTTACAATACGCCGGGCGGGGATCAATGGGGCGACGATCTTGTCCTCTGGACTTTTTCGGCTGTTTTTAACTTTACCGTCACCGGCCGGCTCAGCGCCGCCCTGATTCCCCAGTGGAGAACCGTCAGGAACTATACTCCCGCCACCGAAACGCTGTTTTATCAAAACCGGATCCTCGAAAGGGCAAATCCGCTGCGGCTCGAATTTTACCGGCTCGCGGCGGTTCTGAGCCTCAAGCTGCCGTAACATGCAAAGCCCGGAAGCCGAAGCTTCTTTCCGCCGCGTTTTCGGGAAAACCGCCGGCCAGGCGGAAATGTTCGCGAACCGGCTGGTAAAGCGGCGGCGTCATCTTTCGAAATGGGCGCGCCGCAGCGGCGCCGGCGCGTACCTTCTCTACGACAGGGACATTCCGGAAGTCCCGCTGCGGGTGGAATACTACCCGGACCTTTCCGCTTCCGGGCGCGCGGGCCGCGGCGCGCTCAGCCTTTCGCTTTACAGGCGGCCGTATTACAAAGCCGGGGCCGATGAAGACGCCTGGCTGGCGGCGATGAAGACCGCGGCGGCGGAACGGCTTGGCCTGGATACGGCGGATATTTTTTTCCGCCTGCGGGAACGGCAGCGGAACGGCGCGCGTTACGGCCGCGCCGCCGATACGCGGGCGCTCCGGGAGGTATGCGAATACGGCCTCCGTTACCGGGTAAACCTTTCCGACTATCTGGATACCGGGCTTTTTCTTGACAGACGCCTCTTCCGCGCGCTTGTCCGTTCCGCTGCCGCCGGCCGCCGGGTGCTCAACCTGTTCTGTTATACGGGATCCGTTTCCGTTGCCGCCGCGGACGGCGGGGCCGCCGCCGTCGATTCGGTGGATATTTCCAACACCTACCTTGACTGGGCGCGGGAAAACTTTGCCCTTAACGGCCTTTATCCGCTTCCCGCCGCGCCCGGTCAGGACGAAGGGCCGTTCCGGTTTATCAGGGCCGACGCGCTGCGTTTTGTCGAGCAGCGCGTCGGCGAAACATGGGACATTATCATCCTCGATCCGCCGGCCTTCTCGAATTCACAAAAAATGGCCGTCGATTTTGATTTAAGGCGCGATCATCCCGCGCTGATTTCCCGCTGTCTTAAACTGCTTGAGCCGGACGGAACGCTTTATTTCAGCGCCAACAGTAAAGGCTTTGCGATAAACAGGGACGCGCTTCCCGCCGCCCTGGACCTTGAAAACATCACCGAAAAACTGCGGGACGAGGATTATAGGGGCAAACGAATCCCCGAGGCATACCGGATAAGCCCCCGGACAAACACGGAGTTATCGAAACAAAAGTTCGCGTAATTCACGCTCCCTTTCGGCTGAAATGTCTGCTCGCGGCTGCTCGCGGGCCGGGAACGTTCCGGCCGGGGGGACAGTTTCGCCTACTCGACCTTAAATCGCGATACTTCCCTTACCAGAACGTCAATATTTTCCTTGTTGTCCCCGCTGATACTGTTTACCCGGTTTACCGCCACGTTGATCTCGTCCGCGCCGGTGGCCATTTCGTTCATCCCGTTGCTTATCTCCTGGGTTACCAGTTCCAGATTCTGGCTTTCCTGGATTACCTGTCTGCTTCCCTCAAGCATCTGGGTTGAACCGTCTTTGACCATCCGGGTAACTTCGTTCAACTGGCCGATAGCCTCCAGTATCTGTTTGCTTCCGGCGTTCTGTTCCTCCATGGCGTTTCGGATGTTTTCTTCCTGTTCGGAAACAGTCCTGACCCCGCTGTCTATGGCTTCAAACTTGTTAAGAACGCTGTCGGTGGATACGGTTATCTTGTCGATGGAGTCCTTGATCTTCTTGAGAACCGTGGAAATGGTCTTTGACTGCTCGCCGGAATTTTCCGCCAGCTTTCGTATTTCGTCGGCCACCACGGCAAAGCCTTTCCCCGCCTCCCCGGCGTGGGCCGCTTCAATGGCGGCGTTCATCGACAAAAGGTTGGTTTGGCTGGCTATGTTTTCCATTACCGCGTTAATTTCCAAAAGCCCCGCGGATTCACGGGCAATTTCCTGAATATCCGAGGCTACTTCCTGAAGGCCCGAACGGCCCACTTCCGAAGACTCCATTAATTCCCTGACGTTGCCGGCGTTTTTGACCAGCGTCTGTGAGACGGACTGGATACTGGCGAGCATTTCCTCGACAGCCGCGGAAGACTGGGCGACGCTTTCGCTCTGATGATCCACGTGAGTATTGAGTTTTTCGATGTTGACCGTAATCTGTTCCATCGTGGCGTTGGTTTCCGTTACCGACGCGGACTGATTAACCACCCGTCCCTTGATGCTTTGAATGTTGGCGGTTATCTCGTTAATGGCCGCGGCGGTTTCGGTCATGTTGCTGGAAAGCTCGTTCCCGATGTCGAAAAGGGCGGCGGTCTGCTGTTTGATGGTGTATACGAGATTTTTAATCTTCTCCATGGTTCCGTTAAAAACCTTCGCCATATCCCCTATTTCATCTTTGCGATTGATGGTCGTCAGCTTTCCGGTCAGATCCCCTTCTCCCAGACCGGTAACAACGCTCATCATGTATTTGATGGGATTGCTGATGGATTGGGAGATCAGGAAAGCCGCGACGGCCATAGCCAGAAGCATTACCGCGGTGATGATAAGGCTTATCCTGAGCAGGGAAAGTATCGGCGCGTTGATAACCGCTATCGGAATTGCCAGGGCCAGCGCCCAGGGGGTGGTGGAGTGTCCCACGGCGTAGGGAACGGTGAGGATTCCGTAATGCTGGTTTTTGCCGCCGACATTAACGACGTTCTCGAAGTCGTATTCAGCGCCCGTTTTGACGGCGTTGACCAGATTGGCCAGATACGGCCCGGCCATATCCGCCTCGGTTTCGATCATGGGTTTTCCCAGCCGGGAAGCGTCGAAATGGGCGGTCACAAGCCCGCCGTTGCTGAAAGACGCGGCAATACAGCCCTCGTAGGGCCTGATGTCCGCTATCATTTCCTGAATCCCGGATACGGCAACGTCAACGCCGACAACGCCGATAGGCTGGCCGTTCTTCCGTATGGGAACCACCAGGGAAGAAATCAGTACGTCGGCCCCGCCTATAGTGTAAAAAAAAGGCTCCGTCACGGTTTCGTTTCCGGTCCGCATGACGGGGGCATAAAATTCCGCGTCGGGGTCGTCGTAGCCCTGGGAAAACTGTACCTCGGTCCCCCCGGTATCGGTCCGGGACCAGGTCGGGATGAACCTGCCGCTGGCGTCCGTTCCCCCGGTATTGGCGTATTCGGCGTCCAGGCCGTCCAGGACATTGGGTTCCCAGATGGTCCAGGCGGAGGCCAGCCCCGGGTTTTCCACGACTGTTTGTCTGAGCAGCGCGTTATAGAGAGAACGCCGCTGGGAAACCTCGAATTGCTCAAACCCTTCCATCAATTGCGCCAGGGACCGGGCTATGCTGAAGTTGGTCTCCATCCACACCGAAATCTCGGCGGCTTCTTTTTCCGCCAGGTGGTTTGTCTGGCTGAAAACCAGCGATGTAGTCTGCTTTCGGGCAATGAATAAAACTGTCGTCAGCAGAACGCCGATTCCGACGATGGTAACCGCCATGATCATAATAGTGAGTTTATTCCCTATTTTCATGGTCAAACTCCTTGTCTGGCAGAAAAAACCGGCCTGGGCTCTTTTTGAAATTACCTCATTACGGTTCTTTATTGCGGTTCTTTGATGTTGTATTTCTTCCTGAACCGTTCTATGCGGCCCGCCGTATCGACGAGCTTCTGCTTGCCGGTAAAGAAAGGATGACACGCGGAACAAATTTCCACCTTGATGTCTTTTACGGTGGAACGGGTCTGGATAACGTTCCCGCAGGCGCAGGTTATCGTCGTCTCTTCATATTTCGGATGAATCTTGTCTCTCATACAAATCCTCTTGCCGCGCCGCTTTCCGCGGCCGCTAAAACGTATATGCTTGGTCTTTTCAAAACCGCCGTTATAAAAAGACCCTGTTCGCGAAAACCCCCTTAATCGCCGCCGCCGGCGCCGGTGTTCATCGATCTAAGGAACGCTTCATTATTCTTGCTTTTCTTCATTCTGTCAACCAGCAATTCGATGATCTCGACGTCGTCCATGGGGTTGATAACCTTGCGGAGCACCCATATCTTCTGGAGTTCTTCTTCGGTAAGCAGGAGTTCTTCTTTCCGCGTACCGGATTTTTTGATGTTGATCGCCGGAAACAGCCTTCTGTCCGAAATTCTCCTGTCCAGGTCGATTTCGAGGTTGCCCGTACCCTTGAATTCCTCGAAAATAACCTCATCCATGCGGCTTCCGGTCTCTATAAGGGCCGTCGAAATGATCGTAAGGCTGCCGCCTTCCTCAATGTTCCGCGCCGCCCCGAAAAAGCGCTTGGGTTTGTGGAGGGCGTTGCTGTCAACGCCGCCGGAAAGTATCTTGCCGGACGCGGGAACGGTCTGGTTATAGGCCCGCGCGAGGCGGGTTATCGAGTCAAGGAGAATCACGACGTCTTTTTTGTGTTCGACAAGGCGTTTTGCCTTTTCCAGAACCATTTCCGTAACCTGGACATGGCGGGTAGCCTGTTCGTCGAAGGTCGAGGAAATTACCTCCGCCCGGACCGTCCGTTCCATGTCGGTTACCTCTTCCGGCCGTTCGTCGATAAGCAGGACGATAAGGTACACTTCGGGATGGTTTTCGGTTATCGCGTTGGCGATTTTCTGCATCATGATTGTCTTTCCCGTTCTTGGAGGCGCGACGATAAGGGCGCGCTGGCCTTTACCGATGGGGCAGAACAGGTTGATTATCCGTTCCGAAACGCCTTCGGTGACGGTTTCAAGGTCGAGTTTCCGGGAAGGATACAGCGGCGTAAGGTTGTCGAAGGGTATACGGTTCTGGGCGACGGTCGGATCGTCGTAGTTGACCGTTTCTACCCTAAGCATCGCGAAAAAACGCTCCTGTTCCTTGGGGCTGCGGATCTGCCCGTAAACCGTATCGCCCGTCTTGAGGGCGAAAAGCCGTATCTGGCTTGGGCTTATATAGATGTCGTCGGGCCCGGGAAGGTAGGAATTCTGCGGGCTCCGCAGAAAACCATAACCGTCGGGGAGTATTTCAAGCGAACCGTAGGCGTAAATAATGCCCCCGCGCTCGGTATGGGCTTTGAGTATGGCAAAGATGATTTCCTGCTTTTTCAGGGTCATCATGTCTTCGTGGGTAATGTTGTAATTCGCCGCCAGTTCCCGCAGATCGACCATGTTGAGCCGGATAAGCTCGTTGATCGAAAGCCTTGGCTTGCCGTTGTCTTCCCCGGCCCGGGGTTCGGGTTTGCCGTAAATATCCGGCATCGAGGGAAGCTTCGGCAGTCCCGTCGCGAAATTGTGGGAAGGAGGGGCGCTTTCCCCGTCCGGATTTCCCGGCTCTTCGGCGTTTTGGTTCCGGTAATCCCCGCGGACGGCGCGGGGCCGCGCTTTTACCACCACTTTTCCGTTAGAACGATCCTCTCCGTCAAAAGACGGCTCTTCCGAAACTTCGCCGTTCTGTCCAATGAGATCGCCGCCGGTCTTTACCGTGCGGGATTTCCTTACATAGGCCATCAAAAAAACTCCTGTAATTGTTTCAGTATCTGATTAACGGCTTCCAGAGCCGCCCTGCTGCGCAGATCGTTGCGTGAACCGCCAAAATGAAAACTTTCGGCCGTTTCCGGGCCTGTTTTCCGGGCTGTTCCTATCCAGACGGTCCCGACCGGCGTTTCCGATCCGTCGCCTTCCGGCCCGGCAAGGCCCGTTACCGAAAGCGCGACATCGGCGCCGCTTTTTTCAAGGGCCCCCGCGGCCATTGCCGCGGCGGTTTCGGCGCTTACAAGACCGTATTTATCAAGAATTCCGCTCTCTATCCCAAGCATTTTTATTTTCGCCCGCGGGCTGTAGCATACAAAAGATCCCCAAAAGACCTTTGAGGCGCCGGGAACACGGGCAATTCTGTCCGCGACCAATCCCGCCGTACAGGATTCCGCAGCCGCGAGCGTAAGGGACCGTTCCGTCAAAAAAGCGACGAGGTTTTCTTCCGGACTATCCATTCCTCTTTAGCTCTGCCCGTATCTCTTCTATGGGCCGGGAAAAAATCTCGACCTCCCGTTCGGTTCCGGTCATGCTGCACTGGCCCTCAAAAAGAACCCCGTCGGCTATACGGAGTCTGCCGGCGGAAACGTCTCCCTTCAGGCTTGATCCGGGAAAAAGGTCGATTTTATCCGCGGCCCGCACCTGGCCGGATACGGCGCCGTACACCGTAAGGGAGCTTACCGAAATGTGGTCGGCTTCCACAACCGCGTCCTTGTCCACAATAAGCGCCCCCGTCGCTTCAATCGTGCCCTTGAATTTTCCCCGTATACAAAGGGTTTCCCTGAATTTCAGAAAACCGTCGAAACTTGTGGTATCCCCAAGGACAATACATTTTGAAGCGTTTTTTCCTTTCCCGGTCTTTAGCATTATGATTCCTGCAGGGAACTGTGTATTTGACTTTCCAGGACCGAAAGCCCTATTTCGTTTTTCTTGAGATTTTCCCACTCGGTCATTGTACGCTCTATTCTCGCGTCAATTCCGGCTATATGCTTTCTAACAAGCTGACTTTTTTTTCTAAGATTGTCAAGAAGCCCCGGCAGTTCTTCTTCGGCGGGAACGCCGGGCGAAATGTTTGTTATCGCCTCGTCAAGATCGTTCATGCTTTCAATGAACCGGGCTATGTCGCCCTTGAGTTCCGTACTCAGGCCCTCGGCAAGGTTAAGCCGGGATTCCCTGGCCACAATCTGGGCGAAAAGTTCGCGGTTGCGGAACACCGCCCGAATCCTGGCAAGAACTTCGGAAAAATTGAAGGGTTTGGTGATATAGTCGTCCACGCCCAGTTCGAAGCCCTCGACCTTGTCTTTAACGTCGTCAAGGGCGGAAAGCATGATGATGGGAATTTCCCGGTATTTTGGATCCGCCTTGAGAATTTTGGTAAGCTCCCAGCCGGACATTTTGGGCATTATGTTGTCAAGAAGGATAAGATCGGGAAAAAACTTTTTTACTTTTTCAAGACCGTCTTTTCCGTTATCCGCCTTTTCAACAATAAAACCGAGTTTCGACAGCATTACGTCGAAAAAATCCGCGTTAATGGTTTCGTCGTCAATTACAAGAATTTTTTTGCGGGTATTCACACAGGCCCCTTCTGTTTTTCATTCGCAATGTGGTCTGATACCCCGTCCTTCAGGGCGGGGAGGTTCATTTGCGCCCCAAACGCCCGCCGGAAGATTTTTCCGCGGGATGGATCGTCGATCTTAGTATAGCCAGGATTATTCCGGTTAACAAGACCGCCGCGGCCGCGGCGGCAAAAAAAACACCCAGCGCGTCACCCCAGCCGGTATACGGCGCCGCCGGCTTGACCAGGGGAATTTCAACATTAAGATAAGTTTCCACAAAAGGCTCCGCCATGGCAAGTACCCTGCCGTTGGGATCTATCGCGCAGGTCTGACCGGAAGCGGTGGATCTGACCATCGAACAGCGGTTTTCCACGGCCCTGAAAACCGCCATCGAAAGGTGCTGCATTTGGGCGGGAACGCTTTTCGACCAGGCGTCGTTGGTAACGTTTACCAGCAGTTCCGCTCCGTTTCTTACAAATTTCCGCGAAAGGTAACCAAAGGTGTCTTCAAAGCAAATCGGGGTTGAAAATTTCAGGCGGCCCGTTTCAAACACAACCGGCTCGGTTCCGGCCTTCCACAGGTGAATATCGTCCCTTTCGGCCAGCATCCGGTAAACGAACGGGAGCTGTTTTTCATAGGGAAAATGTTCGGTAAACGGCACCAGGTGGAGTTTCCGGTACAGCTGCTTCATCGTGTCTTTTTCGAACAGCCACACTCCGTTGTACGACACTTCGTCCCAAACGCCCCTCGCGTTTACTTCTTTGCGGGTATCGTCGTTGCCCAGCACGAACGGAACGTCCTTTTCCGCGAGATAATCCATCAGATCCTTGACGATTGGATAGAAGGCCGGCTGATCCCGGTAGGTCAGGTGCCAGTAGATACGGGGGACAAAGGCCGTTTCCGACCAGACTACCAGTTCCGAATCGGGCTCGGCGGCCAGGGCCTGGTCGGAAAGGCGCTTTAATACAACGAGGTTGGCCGCGTAGGCCGCCGGCCCGGCGTCTGTCCAGGGATCGTTGTTTTGCTGGATAAGGGAGATTTTCGCCCTGGGAGCGTCCGAATAATCCAGCGGCGAAACAAAGCCGTAGACCAGCGTCAGGACAAGCGCGGCGGCCCACAGCAGGGCAAAGATTTTTTCCCGGCGGAAAAACCCGGCGGCCGCCGGCAAAATATTCCGCAAAAGACCCTTCAGACGATCTTCGGGGTCCGCGGCCCGCGGCCGGGCGGGAATCGCGGCGCCCAGAAAAACCGAGGGAAAAACCACCAGCGCCGACACGGCCCAGACCCCCCCAATACCGGCTATCTGAATAACGGGGAGAACTGTCCACTGGGAATATCCCGTTATCCCGTAAGAATCCCCAAGGAACCCCCGGGTACGCAGGTATTCGTAGCCCAGCCATAAAAGCCACTGGAGCAGGTAGCCCCGTTTCGGAAACAGGATCAGGGCCAGCTTCAACAGGGGAAAAAGAACGGCCATGTACACCAGATAAATCGAACAGACGACCAGGCCCGCAATCGGATGGAAAACGCTGAGCCAGTAGTTAAAGACATTGTAGGAAAGATAGCCGTACAGAGCGCCCCAGAATACCGAGGCGGGAAGGGCCGTCCTGCGGAGCAGGATAAAAACGGGGACGTAGGCGATCCAGGCCAGGATCGGAATGCCGTTTAGGACAAGAAGGTTCGGGAACGACAACGCGAAAAGCGCGATTCCCAGGGCAAGAAGCCCCAGGTTGATAAAAAAATCCTTGGTTCGCGATTGTCGTTCCATTACGGTAATTGTTCCATTACAGCGGCCGCCGGTTCGTCCCGGGGCGGAATTTCCGGCGCGCCGGAGCCGTTTTCGGCGTCCCCGGAGGCGATATTCCATACCGCCTGTTTTATTTCCCTGCCGGGCCTGAAAGCGGCGATACCATGGCTGGTAACGGAAATATATTCTCCTGTTTTCGGATTTCTGGCTTTCCGGCGGGCTTTACGCCTGCGCACCTCAAAGGTTCCGAAACCCCGAAGTTCTATAACCGTTCCGGCGGCAAGCGTTTCTTTAATGCCTTCAAGCGCCAAATCTATTATCGTTTTTACGTCTTTGCGGACTATGCCCGTCTTTTCGTATACCCTGTCGACAAGTTCGGTCTTGGTAATTTTTTTCTCCGCCATTTTTTCCCCAGTATCCGCCGGAAGCTCCGGCACAAGAAAAATATACCCGGCCGAAATCAACCGCTCCGGAACAATGGTATCGAACGCAAACGCGGCAATAGTCTGCGGGGCGCAAAAATTCACGTTTGTGAATTTTCTTTCAAGCGCGAAGCGCGGCAAACCCCTAGGCTTTTTTCAGGGAATTGAAAAGAAGCTGCATCCGGGATTTTTTCCTGGCCGCGGCGTTTTTCTTGATAATTCCCTTACGGGCGGCGGAATCAAGTTTTCGGACCATATCCTTTAGCGCCGCTTCCGCTTCGTCGATTTCCTTTTTCCTTGCCAGCACGACAAATTTTTTCGCGCTGGTCCTGACGGCGCTTTTTACCGCCTTGTTCCGAAGCCGCCTTTCCTCGCTCTGTCTGTGACGTTTTTCGGCGGAACTGCTCTTAACTGCCAAACGAAACCCCCAAAAGTAGTGTAGTACCTGAGCCGATCCCAACCCGCCGGGGTTTTGGAACGGCTTTCCCGTTAGTTAACGTTAATTATGGACAAACTCTAATTAAAGTCCGAAGGACGCCGTTCCGTCCGTTTGCACTTCTCACATTCGGCCTGGTTTTTGACCTTGCCGTTCTCGAAAACGGTTTTCATTTTGATTTCGCCGCCGCAGGAACAAAAGAATTTCTGGGTGGCGCTGGAAGTACGGGCGTTTTTACTGGCCTGGGCCATATCGCTTCTCCTTATAGAAAATCTCGGCCATTTCCAAAAACCGAAATCCCGGAAAAGCCGCTTTTATCAAGGTACCACGGAAAGCCCCGGAATGTCAACGCGCCTCTCTTGACGCCGCCGCCGTCATGCCGTAGGGTTATTACATGAGGAAAGCCGCTTTTCCCGGTTCGTTTGATCCGCCCACGCTGGGCCATATCAACATTATACAGCGGGCTTCGTTGATTTTTGACGAGTTGCTGGTAATTGTGGCGGAAAACCGGTCGAAAAAATACCTTTTTTCGGCCCGGGAACGCATGGATCTTGCCGGCGCCCTGGTTAAGCCCTGGAAAAACGTTTCCGCGGCCCTTTGTACCGGGTTAATAGTAGACTTTTTGAAAGAACGGGAAATACCGATCCTTGTCCGCGGGGTACGGGGAATCGAGGATTTTTCCTACGAATTTGAGCTTTCGATGATGAACAAAACCCTTAATCCGGGAATTGAAACCCTCATTATGCCCACGGATCCGGCCTATTTTACGCTGCGTTCCTCGTCGATTAAGGAAGCGGCGTCGTTTCACGGCGATATTTCTTCGATGGTGCCCCCGCTTGTCGCCGAAGCCCTGACGGCCAAATTCAAATAGCGCCCCGAGAATGTCCGAAAAAAGCGGCCGCGCGTTGATACGGGACAAAATCGTTTTTGGTTGACAAAAAGAGCGTCTTTTGTTAGAGTAGGAACACCAGCCGGTTCACAAATCCGGTTTGGGTTTAATCGAAGAGAGGTTATATGGCAGTACCCAGAGCGAAAACGTCAAAAGCAAGGACCAGCCGCCGTCAGTCGATCAATATGAAACTGGTTGTTTCAAATTTGGTGACCTGTTCGGCCTGCGGCAACAAGGTCCTGCTCCACAGAGCCTGCCCGAAATGCGGTTTTTACCGGGGCAAACAGGTTATTGTGCCTGATTCCAAGGTTTGAGTACAGAAGGAGTGAAACGTAATGGACGAGTTGTTTGAAAAAATGAAAAAGCTCATAGCTGAAAGACTGGCGATTGACGCCGATAAAGTAACGATGGAAGCCACGTTCAGGCAGGATCTGGGCGCCGACAGTCTTGACACCTATGAATTGGTCTTTGACATTGAGGAAAAAATGGGCATTTCGATTCCCGATGAAAAAGCCAATGAATTTGAGACCGTCAAAGACGCCTACGAATACATCAAGTCTCAGCAGAAATAGTTCCTGTGGCTTTCCCACGGAAAAAGCCGCTGTCCGTTCCGGAAAAAAAGGATCGGGCGGCGGCTCGTGTTTTTATCGATTCGGAACGAAAAAAAATATTACAGCTTTTTTCAAAAGTTTCGGGTCTTAAATTCAGGAATCCCAATCTCCTGAATCTTGCCTTTACCCATCGCTCCAGTTGTAATGAATCGGGCCGGAAAGACAACAACGAGCGTCTTGAGTTTCTCGGCGATTCCGTACTGGGCGCGGTAACCGCGGCCCTGCTCTATGAAAAGCTTCCCGAAAAAAGCGAAGGGGAGCTTGCCAAGATCAAAAGCGTCGTGGTTTCCGAGGAAATCCTTTCCGGCATAGCCCTGGAAAACGGAATCGACCGGCTTCTGGTATTGGGCAAGGGAGAAGA
The DNA here is from genome assembly GCA_031255645.1 of Treponema sp. Classification (GTDB taxonomy): domain Bacteria; phylum Spirochaetota; class Spirochaetia; order Treponematales; family Breznakiellaceae; genus JAIROH01. The sequence continues at coordinate 15,304 of JAIRSC010000049.1, forward strand.
ACAGACCGGCGGCCGCACGAAAAAGGCCATCCTCGCCGACGCCCTGGAAGCCCTTATCGGCGCGGTATACCTGGATTCCGGTTTCAAGGCCGCCTGGAATTTTGTGTCCCGGCGGATTACCCCGGAAATCGTCAAGGTACTGGAAAACCGCTCCGCCCAGGACTATAAATCCCTGCTTCAGGAATACTGTCAGAGGGCGTATAAATCCTATCCCGCCTACAGCCTGGTTAAGCGATCCGGCCCGGAACACGACAGGCTGTTTTTTATCCAGGTAGCGGTTAACGGCGAAATCTACGGGCCCTGCGCCGGCCGCAGCAAAAAAGCCGCCGAACAGGAAGCGGCCCGCCTGGCCTGGGAAAAGCTTTCGCCCTTCTGAAAAACGGCGCTTGTCCGCCGGGCCGTACTCGTCCGGCGGATAAACGCCGAAACCGTCCGCCGCTTTTCTCCGGCCCTTGGACAAAACGCCGGCGTGGGGTAGAATGTACACCATGAATTACAATCGGAATCTGACATTTTTTAAAATGTCGGGAAATACATCGGAGGCGCGTTATGATTAATTTTGACTACAAAAATCCTACCAGAATTATTTTCGGGAAGGGAACCATAGTCCAAACCGGTTCGGTAATAAAGGAATACGGCGGAACCAGGGTTCTTCTGCACTTTGGGGGCGGCAGCATTAAAGGCAACGGCGTTTATGATGAGGTAACAAAATCCCTCAAGGCCGCCGGAATCGAAATTGTCGAACTGGGCGGCGTACAGCCGAATCCCCGGCTTTCCCTTGTCCGGGAAGGCATAAAAATCTGCCGGGAGAAAAACGTGGACTTTATCCTCGCTGTCGGCGGCGGCAGCGTTATCGATTCCGCGAAGGCCATAGGAGTCGGCGCGTCATACGAGGGGGACGTGTGGGATTTTTACGCCGCCGGCAAGGTTCCCCAAAAAACCCTGCCCGTGGGCACGGTACTGACAATCGCCGCGGCGGGAAGCGAAATGAGCTGGTCAAGCGTTATTACCAATGACGACGGCGCGCTGAAGCGCCCCCTTGACGCTCAGATAATATATCCCGTTTTTTCCGTTCTGGATCCCGAAACCACCTATAGTCTTCCGGCGTATCAGACGGGCTGCGGAATCGCCGATATGTTCGTCCACGTATTCGAGCGGTATTTTACCGCGGTTAAAAACGTCGATCTTACCGACCGGCTGTGCGAAGCGATTATGAAAACCATCGTCAATAACGCGAAACGGGTTTTGGACGCTCCCGGCGACTATAACGCCCGGGCGGAGATCATGTGGGCCGGATCGCTTGCGCATAACAACCTTGTCGGAACCGGCAGGATCGGCGATTTCGCAAGTCACATGATAGAGCACGAACTTTCCGGTTTTAACGATGTCGCCCACGGGGCCGGCCTTGCCGTTATCGTTCCCAACTGGATGAAATTTGTGTACCGCCACGATCTTCCCCGTTTTGTCCAGTTCGCGGTACGGGTTTTTGACGTGGAACAGGACTTTCACAATCCCGATGAAACCGCCCTGCGGGGCATTAAGGCAATGCGGGACTTTTTTTCGTCAATCGGCATGCCCGCCACGCTGGCCGAAATCGGCATCCATGAAAAGGATTTCGGGGCGATTGCCGGAAAAGTCAAGAAGTTTGACGAAGTCAAAGGAACTGTCGGCAACTTCCGCCCGCTTGGCCCGGCCGATGTCGAGGAAATACTGAAGCTGGCGAAGTAGCCAAAGCCCCTAAAGTAACCGGGGCCGGCGGAGCTGAAAAAAGCGAAAACCGCGCCCCGGCGATTCCGTCTAATACTTGAATTCGCTTTCCCCGATAAATTCCCGCAAAATGCTCGTGCCGGGGACGTATTGGGGCGGAATCGGCAAAAAGTTGTCCAGGAACGAGAGAAGGCGGCGGGCTTCCGCGTATTCGGTCATGTTGGGCTTGACCGAGCGGAGCAGGGGATCCGCGTAGAATTTGATCACGGCCAGCTCATAGTCCAGCGCGGAGTTAAAGGCCGCATCCGCGCCGTCCTGGAACGGAAAGATGTGCCGCCGTTCTCCGGCCTGGACGCTGGGCCACATCTGTATGGTTTTTGCCGCCCCCGTTCCGCGAAACTGGTTGTCCCTGACCATGCGCCGGAGGAGGCGGTTGTCGCTTGTGGGAATACGGTTGTGGTCGTCCAGGTTAAGCTGGGTAAGGGCGGAAACGTACAGCTTGAATTTTTTCTCCCTGCCCACCTGGGGGGTACAGGCATCGTTAAGGCCGTGTATCCCTTCCACGATAAGAATTGACCGGTCGTCGAGCTTTATGGGTTTTCCCCGGACTCTGCGGTTTCCGGTTTTGAAATCGAAAACCGGTATGTCCACTTCCCTGCCCTCAAGAAGTTCCACAAGCTGCCGGTTAAGGCAGGGAATGTCCAGGGCCTCAAGACATTCCAGGTCCGGCCGGCCCTGTTCGTCTTTTGGGGCTTCGCCGGGATGCCGGTAGTAGTCGTCAAGGCTTACCGCTATGGGCTTCATCCCCATAACCTGGAGCTGTATGGAAAGCCGTTTTGCCGTCGTGGTTTTTCCCGAACTGGAAGGGCCGGCAATAAGGATGACCCGCACCGAATCTTTCCGTTCGTATACCATGTCGGCTATTTCCGCGAGTTTTTTCGCCTGAAACGCCTCCGCGATGCGGATGTAGTCGTTGATGGTGCGTTCCGATATAAACCGGTTAAGCTGGCCCACAGACTGGACTCCCACAATGCGTCCCCATTGCTTGTATTCCCGGTATACCGAAAACAGGCTCTGGCTCTCTTCGAACGGATCGATGGTCTTGCCCTGTCCCGTTCCGGGAAAACGGAGCAGAAAGCCGTCGCCGTATTTCATCAGTTCAAAGGTGTCGAGAAGCCCCGTCCGGCGGACAAGGGGTTCCACATAGAGGTCGACGAAATTCCGGCACTGGTTAACCTGAACCTTGGATTCGCTCCGCTGGGCGAACAGCAAAAGGGTGTCCGTCTGGTTGTTTTTTTCAAAAAGCGCCAGCGCGTCGGAATAGGCCATGTAGCCGCAGGAAATGGGAAGGTCTTCCTTGACAAGTTCGCGCATTTCCCTGTCCAGGGCTTTTATATCGGCGGCTTCGATTTTCCTTTCGTCGGCAAACGTATAGTAGTAACTGTGTCCCAGGGAATGTCCCACAATAAGCCTGCGGTCGGGAAACAGATCCCGGGCGGCGACCGCCAGCAAAAAAGCCAGGGAACGGCGGTAGATCATCGTTCCGGCCGGGCTGGAAAGGGATATAGGCTCAAGGCCGCAGTTTATTTCCAGCTTTGTCGAAAGGGGAAGGATTTCGTTGTTCACGTAAACCGCCGCGAGCCCTCCCTCTACCTCCCCGAAACTTTCCAGAAAGGCATCCACCGGAACTCCGAAGGGGCAGACAACGGTTTTGTCCGGCGCGGCGCCCCCCCGGCCGGTGTTGATAAAACGCAGTTCGATATTCGACGCGCTCTGTGTATCGTGTGCCATGCGTTACAGTTCTCCCAGATAGTTTTTTATCAGATCAAGCTTTAGGGTACGGAGCCGTTCGGTAACCGAAACCTTGTAGATATGCGGGTTAAGAATACGCTTGTAGCTCTGATCAAACCGGTCGAGCCCTTCGCGTACCCCGCGCTGAATTTCCGCGAGCGGGGGAGGGGAAGACAGCGCCGTTCCCCCGCTGATTCTGATCCTCAGCAGCGGCTCGGCGCTTCCCTCGATAGTGTGGTAAAAGTGGCGATAGTCGGCCTGTGGATGCCAGAACACGTAACGCCGGTTTTTTTCAAGGATGTCGGGATTGGCAGGATCGTCCAGGGCAAGGATGTCCGCGACGGCCATGCCGTCCCCGTCCCTGATCCGCCAAAGCTGTTTGACGCCGGGATTGGTCGTTTTTTCGGGATTGTCGGAAAATTTTATCCTTGGACGCAGCCGGCCCTGTTCTTCGCTTGCCGCGAGCTTGTAGACCCCGGAAAAAGCCGCCTCGTTTCCGCCCGTTACCATTTGCGTGCCGACGCCCCAGGTGTCGATTGGAGCGCCGCCCCTGGTAAGGGTTTCGATAATCGCCTCGTCGAGATCGTTGGAAACGGTGATTGTGGCGTTGGGGAAGCCCGCCGCGTCGAGCGCTTTTCGCACTTCCAGGGAAAGATAATGTATGTCCCCCGAATCAAGGCGGACGCCAAAATTTTCCCCTTTTTCGGCGAGGGTTTTCCCGGCCCTAATCGCGTTTTGGACGCCGCTTCTAAGGCTGTCGTAGGTGTCGATAAGAAAGATTGTCTTGCCGGGGTACAGATCGGCATAGGCCCGGAAGGCTTCTTCTTCGGAAGGAAAGGACATTACCCAGGAATGGGCCATGGTTCCCAAAACCGGTATGCGGAATTTTTTCCCCGCGAGCACGTTGCTTGTTCCCGACGCGCCTCCGATAAAGGAAGCCCTGGAAGCCGACATCGCGCCGTCTTCGCCCTGGGCCCTCCGCAGGCCGAATTCCATTATCGAGCCCTGTCCCGACGCGAGCCACACCCGGGCCGTTTTGGTCGCGACGAGGCTTTGAAAATTGATGGTGTTGAGGATAAGACCTTCGATAATTTGGGATTCGATTAAGTTGGCGTCTACCCGTATCAGGGGTTCCTGGGGGAAAACAATCGTCCCCTCGTCCAGGGACCAGAGATCGCCGGAAAAACGGAAACCGGCCAGGTAGTCCAGAAACGCGTCCTCGAAAACCCCCAGGGAAGCCAGGTATTCAAGGTCGCCGCGCGAAAAGGAAAAGCCGCCGATTTTTTCGACAAGGGTTTCCAGGCCCGCGAAAACGGAAAAGCCGCCGCCGAAGGGATGGCGGCGGAAAAACATCTCGAACACCGCCCGCTTGTCCATTTTGTTTTTCCAGTAGCCCTGGGCCATGGTAAGGGAATAGAAGTCGGTAAACAGGGCCGAACATCCGCCCTGGACGTTGTTGGGGCTCATTCAATATCCTTTGACGACACGAAGATCGCGCCGGCGTTCTTCATCGTTTTTACCGCGTTGTCTACGGAACCCGCCGGCGTATTGACCCCGGCTATCGCGTCGGAGAGTACCAGCGTTTTGTATCCCAGTCTCAGGCTGTCCATGACGCTGTAGAATACGCAGTAATCGGTGGCGAGCCCCCCGATAACAAGGCTGTCTATGGGAAACTTTTTGAGATAGTCGTGAAGGTCGGTGGGCGTACAGCGGTCGTTTTCAAAAAAGGTCGAATACGAGTCTATGTTTTTGCGGAAGCCCTTGC
>JAIRSC010000129.1 GCA_031255645.1 Treponema sp.
AATACCGCTCCCGCTATGGAAAATACCGCTCCCGCCATGGAAAATACCGCTCCCGCCATGGAAAATTTCATTCCCGCCATGGCGGATTTCATTCCCGCCATGGAAAATTTCATTCCCGCCATGGCGGATTTCATTCCCACCGTTCATACCACTATGCGCTGCTATGCCCTTATCGCCGTAAAAGCCATGGAACGTACCGATGGTTCTATGGCCGCGTACAACAGTGGTGGAAAGCTCCGGACGGGCATCCGGCATCCTACGGAGAAGGCGACGCCAAAGCGTCCGTAAGAAGAGGCGATGACCGGTTAGCCCGCCCGTGGGCTTTACCACCGTAGGCAGTATGCGGCCATAAAAAACATCCGTCTCGTCCCATAGCTGTTACAAAGACTTGACGCGGCCGCCGCGCCCGGGGTATTCTTCCCCTATCCATGAGTTACGCCGATCCCGCAAAACTCGCCGTCGTGGCCTGTCCCGGGGCTGAAGTTTTCGCCGATGAGGTGATCGCCCACCTTAAAAAGTGCTACCGCCACAAATTCGACAACGCGATAGCGGATCTTTCAAAACGATACGCGATGAGCCGGGAAGAGGTAATGAGCCGCATCGGTTTTATACACGACGCGGGATCCCTCACCGACCTCGTTGACGGGAAATTCCGCGCTCCAAAGTTTAAGGTTGAAACGCGCTTTACGATCTTCGCCAACGGAGAAATAAAGGCCGAAATCCTCGAATCGGTGCGCGGAAAGGACATCTACATCGTCGAGGATACGGAAAACCGTCTGCCCCTTGTGTTTTACGGCGGGGTCGAACGAAGCCTTACGGTAAACGATCATCTTATGACGGTTTTTGTTACCGTCGACGCGGTCAAACAGGCCGGGGCGCGCCGCGTTACGCTGGTAATTCCCAATTATCCCTACTCGCGGCAGCACAAGCGGAAAGGCCGGGAAGGGCTTACCGCGAGCCGCGTCGGGATTATGCTTGAGACTCTGGGCGTCGACCGCATCCTTACGCTGGACATCCATTCCCGCGAAATCTGCAATTCGTTCCGGGGCATGGGCCTTGAAAACCTCCACGCGAGTTATCAGATTATCCGGCAGCTTTCAAAAATGCCCGAAATCGCCGAAGGCAACTTTGTGGTCGTGTCCCCGGATACCGGCGCGGTGGACAGAAACAAATTCTACGCCACCACGTTTAAAAAACCGCTGGCCCTGCTTTACAAAGAGCGGGATTATTCCCGAATCAGCAAAGACGCGCTTGACAACAACATCGCCGAGATAAAGCTTCTTGGAAACGTAAAGGGCAAAACGGTTTTTATGGCCGACGATATTTTGGGAACGGGCGGAACCCTGCTCAAGGCGATGGCGTTTCTCAGGGAGCAGGGGGCGAACAAGGTAATCGCCGCCGTCAGCCTTCCGCTTTTTTCGGGCGACTCTGTCGCCTACTTTGACGACGCCTACGGGCGGGGGCTTTTTTACCGGATCATCGGAACCAACGCGGTGTTCCACAAAGAGCTTCTGGAACGGGAATGGTATATTTCGGTAAGCGTCAGCAAGCTTTTTGCCAGAACCATATCGCGGCTTTATCAGGAGCTTTCGGTAAGTTCCCTTTTGGATAACCGGGAAGTGATAGAAAAGCTCCTCGCGGAAAGCAATGAACCTTCCGGCTGCGGAAACTGACGCCGTACTGTGCGCCGACATAGGAACGAGTTCCCTCAAGGCGGCCCTTATCGGCGTGGACGGAAAACCCGCCGCGTTCAGCCGAATTTCCTACGCGGGGGCGGCCCCCGGCTGCTGGCTGGCGGCGTTTTTGGGGGCGCTGGAAAGCCTCGCCGCCCAATGTCCCGCCCGCCGGGCGAAGGTTCTGGTTATCTCCGGCAACGGCCCGACGCTGGTTCCCGTCGCCGGGGACGGCCGGCCGCTTGAGCCCGTTCAGTGGTTTTCCCCCTCAAAAAGCGGCCCGTTTTACGGGCCTTCCCTGTTTTTACCCAAACTGGCGGCCTACCGGGAGCGCGACCCCGAACGCTTTATAACGGCGAAACTTTTTTTGTCGTCCCAGGAATGGCTTTCGTATACGCTCGGCGCCGATCCGGTAACCGTACTGGCCCGGGAAGCGTACCGCCCGTTCTACTGGGACGAGGAACAGTGTGAAAAAGCCGGTCTTGACATGGGGATATTCCCCCCCTTCGCGCCGATGGGTTCCCGTATCGGCAGGGTAACGGCGGCCGGCCGGATTCGCCCCCCGGACGTTCTTGCGGGCGCCGAAAAACCCGGCGGAAAGTCTCTGCCGGTAGGAAGCGCTTTGCCGGCGGAAACGCTCCTGCCGGAAGGAACGCCGATCCTGGCCGGCGGCCCCGACTTTATCATGGCCCTTATCGGGACTTCCGTACTTGAACCCGGCATGATCTGCGACAGGGCCGGCAGTTCCGAAGGGATAAACCTCTGCGTCGACGCGGACACCTTCGACGGCCTGAAAAATTCTTCCGCCGCGGAGGGTATACGGCTTTTGCCCCATCCGGAGAACGGGTTTTACAACGCCGGGGTCGTTATCGGCGAGTCCGGCTCCCTGTTTGAAGCGTACCGCC
>JAIRSC010000173.1 GCA_031255645.1 Treponema sp.
TCTTTGGCGAAAGAACCGGCGCCGGGCGGGTTCGGGCTTGTTTCACGGTAAAAGAGCGGCGACAGAAGCTGAAGGCGGGAATAATCCATATATCAATCATAACAGGAGAAGGGGCAAGATGGGCAAGTACATTTTAGCGTTGGATCAGGGGACTACAAGTTCCAGGGCCGTGCTTTTCGACGGGGAACAAAACCTTCTTGGAATGACCCAGAAGGAATTTGCCCAAATCTATCCTCGGGAAGGCTGGGTGGAGCACGATCCCCTGGAAATCTATTCGTCCCAATACGCGGTGATGATGGAGCTTATCACCCAGTTTGACATTCCCGTCCGGGAGATTGCCGCCATCGGCATTACCAACCAGCGGGAAACCACCGTCGTCTGGGACAGGATCAGCGGAAAGCCGGTATACAACGCCATTGTCTGGCAGTGCAGGCGTACCGCGGAAATCGTCGGCGATCTGATAAAGAAGGGGCTGGAAAGCCATATCAGAAAAACCACGGGGCTTGTGCCGGACGCGTATTTTTCCGGGACGAAGATCAAATGGATACTTGACCATGTCGAAGGCGCCAGGGAAAAGGCGAAGCGGGGAGACCTTCTTTTCGGCACTGTCGACAGTTGGCTGCTGTGGAAACTGACCGAAGGGGCGGTTCATTGCAGCGACTATACCAACGCGAGCCGCACGATGCTTTTCGACATTGAAAAACTCGCCTGGGACGACACGCTTCTCGACGCCCTGGACATACCCCGCTCGTGCCTTCCCGAAGTGAGGCCGTCAAGCTGCGTCTTCGGCGCGGCGAGAATCCAGGGAGCGGAGATACCCGTGGCCGGTCTCGCCGGAGATCAGCAGGCGGCCCTTTTCGGCCAATGCTGCTTTGAAAAAGGCCAGGCGAAAAACACCTACGGTACCGGCTGTTTCCTTCTTATGAATTCCGGCAAGACCCCCTGCGAAAGCGCGAACGGCCTTTTGTCCACAATCGCCGCGGGTTCCTCGGAAAAACCGGACTACGCGCTTGAAGGCTCCGTTTTTGTGGGAGGCGCCGTTATCCAGTGGCTGCGCGACGAGCTTGGCCTTATCTCCGAAAGCGCCGACGCGGAATACTACGCGGGCAAAGTCGCGGATTCCGGGGGCGTCTACATGGTTCCGGCCTTTACCGGCCTGGGCGCTCCCTACTGGGACATGTACGCGCGGGGCGCCGTTATGGGCATTACGCGGGGCACAAAGCGCAGCCACCTTATCAGGGCCGCCGAGGAATCCATCGCCTATCAAAGCCTCGATTTGGTTCGGGCCATGGAAAAAGATACCGGCGCGAGGATCACGGCGCTCAAGGTGGACGGCGGCGCTTCCAGGGACAACCTTCTTATGCAGTTCCAGGCGGATATTCTCGACGCGGCTATAGAACGGCCCGCGATACGGGAAACCACCGCCCTGGGGGCCGCCTGTCTTGCCGGCCTCGCGGCCGGTTTCTGGAAAGACCGGAGCGAACTCGCGGACAAGTGGAAACGCGAAAAAACCTTCGTTCCGGCGATGGACAAGCGGCGGCGGGAAACCCTTTTGGCCGGCTGGCACAAGGCCGTCGGCCGCAGCAGGGACTGGAGCCGCGACTAGTGTTCTTGGGGTCTGATACCCAGGAACCCGCCTTTCGGCGAGGAAGGCTTGCGGCAGGGTGGACCCATTCATAAAATTTTCCTACATAAATGTATGGTTAATTTTTAATCATACATTTATGTAGGAAATTGGATTTCGACTATTGCATGAGGCGGTTCCAAAACTTCAGTTTTTGGAACCGGCTGACATTTCAGCAAAGAAAACACGGACAAAACCGGGGATTCCATATAAAACGCCCGTATTTTCATGTAATCCTGGTCAATTTTCTTTTCATTCGCGAAATTTGGCCGGATTATCGTCCCGGCGGCGCTGTTTGGCACGGTTTTTGCTACAGTAAACCAAACGGAGGATTTTTATGAGCTTGATTGATTTCGCGAAAACCCCGGTAACCGAAATTTTCGGTTCCAACTGTTTTTCCAACGCCGTTATGAAGGAACGGCTTCCGAAAAATATTTACAAAGAGATACTTGCCGTTCAGGCGGGAGAAAAGGAACTGACCCTGGCTATCGCCGAAGTTGTCGCCGCCGTAATGCGGGACTGGGCCATTGAAAAGGGCGCGACCCACTACACCCACCTGTTCCAGCCCCTGACCGGCTTAACCGCCGAAAAGCACGACGCGTTTATCGCCCCAACGGGCGATGGAAAGGTGCTGATGGAATTTTCCGGGAAGGAGCTGATTAAGGGCGAACCGGACGCCTCAAGCTTCCCTTCCGGGGGCCTGCGGGCAACCTTTGAGGCCCGGGGTTATACCGCCTGGGACGTAACAAGCCCCGCGTTCCTTAAACAGGATCCGACCGGAACCACATTGTGTATACCGACGGCGTTTATCAGTTATTACGGCCAGGCCCTGGACAAGAAGGTTCCCCTGCTTAAATCCATCGACGCGCTTTCCAGGCAGGCCGTCCGGGTACTCCGCACGCTGGGTAACGAAACTTCCAGGCGTGTGTTTACCACCGTAGGCCCCGAACAGGAATATTTTCTGGTCGACAGGGAATACTACGACAAACGGCCCGATCTTATGTTGACGGGGCGCACTATTTTCGGCGTTCTGCCGGCGAAGGGACAGGAACTGGAAGATCATTATTTCGGAGCGATCAAGGAGCGGGTCGCCGCTTTTATGCGGGAACTTAATACGGAACTTTGGAAAGCGGGTATTCCCGCCAAAACCCAGCACAACGAAGTCGCCCCCAACCAGTTTGAAATCGCCCCGATTTATCTTAATTCCAGCGCGGCGGTCGACGCGAATCAGCTTGTAATGGAAACCCTCAAAAACGTGGCGCGACGCCACGGCATGGAATGTCTGCTTCATGAAAAACCATTTGCCGGGGTCAACGGCTCAGGCAAACACAACAACTGGTCTATGGCTACCGACGACGGAATCAACCTGTTTGAGCCGGGGGAAAATCCCGAATCCAACGCCCGTTTTCTTCTTTTTGCTACGGCTGTGGTGGAAGCGGTAGACCGCTACGCCCTCCTGATCCGGGGATCGGTCGCTACCTCAGGCAACGACCACCGGCTTGGCGCCAACGAGGCGCCTCCGGCAATCGTGTCGATTTTCTTCGGCGGGCCCCTGACCGAAATTTTCGACAATATTGCCGAGGGCAGGACGCACAACAGAAGCGAAGCGGGCGGGGTTATCAAGATAGGCGTTTCGAGCCTTCCTTTCCTGCCCAAGGACGTTTCGGACCGGAACAGGACAAGCCCTTTCGCGTTTACCGGGAACAAGTTTGAATTCCGCATGGTCGGTTCGTCCCAGTCCGTCGCTACCCCCAATACGTTCCTTAATGCGGCGGTCGCCCAGGTGCTTTCCGAATTTGCCGACAGGCTGGAAAAAGCCTCCGACAGGAACGAAACCGTTCAGGCGATTATCAGGGAGTCCTACGCAAAACACAAGCGGGTGGTGTTTAACGGAAACGGTTATACGGACGAATGGGTACGCGAAGCGGAACGCCGCGGGCTTCCCAATGTAAAGAACGCCGTGGACGCCCTTTCGATACTTGTCAGGAGCGAGACGGTTTCCCTTTTTGAGAATCACAACGTCCTTACCAAAGAGGAACTGGAAAGCCGGTATCATATTTATCTTGAAAAATATTCCAAACAGATCAACATCGAGGCCGGCGTTACCATAGAACTTGCCCGCCGGACGGTTTTCCCCGCCGCGGTCGCGTATGCCTCGGAACTCGCGGAGAACGCGGCGGCGCTGGCCGCCATCGGGGCCGTAAGTACCGCGCCGGAAAAGCGGGCCAAGCGCATCGCGGAAATTTGTTCCGAGCTTTACGACGATACCTCAAAGCTGGAAACCGTTCTTTCGGAAGCCCAGGAAACGGAAGACGCGCCGGCCCAGGCAAAAACGTACCTGGAGAAGGTACGGCCCGCGATGGAAACCGTGCGCGCCAAAGTTGACGCCCTTGAAAAAATCGTCGCGAAAAAAGCGTGGCCCTTCCCCGGTTACGAGGAGCTGCTGTTCAAGCTGTAGTCCTGTTACGGCGAAAACGGGCGCGTCTACTTCTCTCTTCTTCCCGTTTTCGCTATACTTGTTGCATGAAAAAACCGCTTACTCCCCGTTTCCTGCTGCTTGTCGTGTTGTACGCGCTGATTTTTGTGTTTCTGGTAAACCTCCAGTTCGCGGGGAGAACCGGTTTTACCCACAGGACAGGAAACCTTGTCGTACAGGGTAATTACGGGAGCCAGGAAGAAAACCCGCTTCCCAATAGCCACGCGCTGGACAGGGGCGCGGCCGTGTTTTTTGGGGGAATGGAATTCGACCTTGGCCGGAACGACAAAGACGGCTTTGCGCTTTCCCCGGAAGATTCCGGCGTCCGAAGCCCGGTCGAGCCCGAATTGCTTGTTATCGGGGATAACGGCGTGTCTTTCCGCCTTGCCGGAGAAACAGCGCTTTCTTTCGTTACCCGCTATTCCGGCGGCGCTCTGGAACTGGTTATAGAAGCGAATTTTTCTCCCGGATATTCCGGCCTGGAAATCCCGTTCAGGCCGCTTCGAACAAGCCGGACACAGGGATCCGGCCCGGCGCTGCTTGTAAATTCCGACGGGGTAAACTATACCTTCGGCAGGGGAGCGGAAGGCCCGCCGGAACTGACGGACCGGATCATCCGCCTGACGCCGGAAAACCGGATGATACGTTACCGGGCGATCTCCGAACGGAGGACGGTGAGTCCCGAAAACTTTATCCTGGCCGCGGCGAGGAGCCCGTCCGAATATGAAGAGGCCCTGACCCAGTGGCGGGACAAATCCTATTCCGCGTGGAACAGGGCCGCGGGCGCTCCCGATTCCGGCAGGCTTTTGCCGGGAGAGGCGGTCAACGCCTACATGAGCGAGGCCCTCAAACGGGGCACCTACCGGGCGGTGTCGGCGGCCCTTGCCCCGGTTTACGTTCCTTCCCCAACGGACAACCTTTCTTTTGAAGCTTCCGCGTACACGGGAAAGCTGGATTCGGCGCTCCGTTCCCTTTCCCTGTCGGAACGGGAACGTTACAGCCGCCTCGCGCGGCTTTTCAATGAACGTTCCGCCGATTTCCTCAAGGAATTTCACGTGGTTGAATTTTTGGGGGTACGGGGCCTCAACAATCTGCTGGACGACGCCGCCGACATGCTCCGGTCTTTCGATCCCGCCGCGATGACCATAGAACAGAGCGCCGGGTTTTTTGAGGGAAACCTCGACTGGGAACGGATCAGGCCCGGCAGGGACAACCCTTACGAGCGCTTTCTTGACCAGGCTTTTTATGTGACCGGCGACAGCCTAAAAAAGGATCCGTTTACCGGGGCGGTTCTGGCTTTTTCGGGAAACGAAGCGGATACCGCCCTTAATCTCCGCCTGGGCAGCTCTCTTTCCCGGCTTAACGACGAGACGCGGCGGGCTCTGGGGCGGAGCATCGTTCTTTCGGTTCTGTCGCTCGCGGACGACGCCGGTTCCGCGCCCCGGATTGTAGTTCGTAACGAAAACAGCGGCTTTGACGAAAAACCCGGCGTGGAGCGCCTCTCTTCGGCGGGAATGTACCGCATCTGCCGGAACGAAAACGGCGGCGAATACTACGCCGGAGCGCGGAGCCTTTCCCCGAACGAAACGCCCGCGACGGGACTGTGGGCCTGGACCGCCGCCTCAAACGTATCCGCCGTGCAGGGGCCGGGAACCACGGACATTACCGTGAGCTTTCCCGCCGGGGAAACCCACTATATGATAATCCGGGGCCTGCGTCCCTTCGCCGTGCTTCAGCTTTACGGTATAGACTATCCGTCGGATCCGCAGTTTGAACGCTACGATTCTTCCGGCTGGGCGTATTCTCCCCAGGAACAAACTCTGCTGTTAAAGATGAGGCACCGTTCTTCCACCGAGCGGATCAGGATTCTCTACAACGCGGCGCCCGTAACCGAAACAGGCGCACAATGAGCCTCCCCGCCAAATGTCCCGCAGATAATCCGGGCGGGGTTGGATAGACAAGGACGGGTTCCGCGAGTTTGTTAGTTGCTTTCAGGATAAGCCCGGTAAAGTACCAGAGCTTACTCCTTGGGTAGATATCATTAAAAGACTTTCTTTGAGTCAAACATATGGCGTATACTTTTTCATAATTTTTAAGTCCTTACTCACCCCCAGACCTTATTTCACATTTACGACTCTTGTGGTATACTACACGCAAGAGGTCTATGCGAGGCAATATGGCTGAGAGGCAGGTGAAAACGAAAAGACGGGTGGCCGACTATGGCGAAGTCTACACCGCTCCCCGGGAAGTCAATGCCATGCTGGACCTGGTCAAACAGGAAACCGAGCGTATCGAATCCCGCTTCCTCGAACCTGCCTGCGGCAACGGCAACTTCCTTATCGAAGTCCTGACCCGTAAACTGGCGAAAATTGACGCCCGCTACGGCAAAAGCCGGCTTGAATACGAGCGCTATGCGGTCTCTGCTGTTTCGAGCCTCTATGGAATCGACATACTGGAAGACAACGTCCATGAGTGCCGGAGCCGCCTTTATAATTATTTTACCGCCTCTTACATAAACCATTTCGGCCTGTTTCCGAATGACGACCTTCCGCATACCGGCAAGTACATCCTCGAAAGGAATATCCTGTGGGGAGACGCGCTTACCCTGCACACCGTGGGAGAAAACCCCCGCCCCATCGTGATTTCCGAATGGGCCTTGCTCATGGGCGGCATGGTTAAACGCCGGGACT
>JAIRSC010000153.1 GCA_031255645.1 Treponema sp.
GGGCGGTTAGAATTGGTAACGCTTGCAAAAAATGGTAGTAGACCCCACAGTTAAATAATTTCCTTACAGAACGAACCTCGTAAACAATGCAACGCCTACAAGATACCCCGCTGCTTGCGGCGGGGAGGTTCATTTTCCCACAAGTTCCGTCAGGGCCGGAACGACTTCAAACAGATCGCCCGTAACGGCGACGTCCGCCATCTGCATCATCGGGGTATCCGGATTCTTGTCGATGGCGATGATGATCTCGCAGGACTGCATGCCCACAAGATGCTGTATCTGGCCGGAGATGCCACAGGCGATATAGACCTTGGTCTGGACGGTCTGGCCGGTCTGGCCGACCTGATGGGCGTAGGAAATCCAGCCCGAGTCGACCGCGGCGCGGCTCGCGCCGACGGCCGCGCCGATTTTCGCGGCCAGCTTCTCGATCACCCTGAAACCGCCGCTGCCCTTCATGGCCCGGCCGCCCGACACGATGATCGAGGCGTCGGCAAGGTTCACGGTGGCTTCGGTATTGCGGATGTATTCGAGGATACGCTTGATCTTCGCGGCGTCGCCGGGGACCAGGTCCTCAAAAACGATCTGCCCGCTGCGCGAAGCGTCCGGGGCCGGTGCTTTCATGACGCGCGGCCGCACGGTGGCCATCTGGGGCCGGTGCTTTGAACAGCGGATGGTCGCCATGATGTTGCCGCCGAAGGCCGGCCTGGTCTGGAGAAGGTCGCCGTTTTCCGGGTCGATGTCAAGACCCGTACAGTCCGCGGTAAGGCCGCAGACCGCCGTAACCGCCACACGTGGCGCCAGGGCGCGGCCGCGGGTCGTCGCGCCGCAGAGAATAATTTCGGGCCGGTATTTGGCGATAAGCCGGTTCAAGAGCCGCCCCTCAAGCTCGTCGTTAAAGAGCGAGAGCCGGGGATCTTCGGCGGCGATGACAATGTCCGCGCCGTAGGGAATGAGGGAAGCGGCGAGGTCTTTGACCTTTGCGCCGAAGAGCACCGCGCCGACCTTGCTTTTTCTGAGAGCCGCGAGTTTCCGGGCGGCGCCAAGAAGTTCGTGGGTTACCGGATGTATTTTCCCCTCTTCGGTAACTTCCGCCATGACCCAGACATTCGAGAAGCCCTGTTTGTCGCTATCGTTGGTTATCAACATACCGTCTTCCTTATAATATTCCACGGCTTTTTAATTCCGTGAAAAGATCCGCCGCCGCCTGGGCCGCGTTTCCGTCTATCTTTTTGGAGGTCCCGCTCCGGGGGGGAGGCGGCTCGGTTTTGACGACCCTGGTCGGGGAACCGTTAAGACCAATCTTGCCGGCTTCAACGCCGATGTCCTCGGGTTTCCACACGGGGATTTCGGCCTTTTCGGACAAAAGGCGGCCTTTAAGGGTGGGCACCCTCGGCATGTTGATGCCCTTGACCACGGTAAGCACCGCGGGGAAATCAAGCTCGCATAGGTCGCAGCCGTCCTCGTGCATGCGCCGCAGTCTGACGGTTTTGCCCGACACGGCGTCCACGGCCATAACGTGGGCCGCGAACTGCCAGTCCAGGTGGGCCGCGATGCCGGGGCCGACCTGGGCGGTGTCGCCGTCTATGGCCTGCCGTCCGCAGAGAACCAGGTCGACGCCGCCGATTTTTTCGATGGCTTTGGAGAGCACGTAACTCGTGGCCCAGGTGTCCGATCCGCCGAAGGCCCTGTCGGAAAGGAGCGCCCCCCGGTCGGCGCCGGCCGAGATGGCCTCCCGGATGACATTGGAGGCCCGCTCCGGCCCCATGGACAGGGCGATAACTTCGCCGCCGTACTTTCCGCGCAGCAGCACCGCTTCTTCGACGGCGTAGGTATCGAAGGGGTTGAGCGTCGCGGCGATGCCTTCCCGGACGATACGTTTGGTTTCCGGGTCTATCCTGGCGTCGGTGGTTCCCGGTACCTGTTTGACGCAAACAACTATTTTCATTGACGATTTCCTTATTTCCAGGTTTCGGAGATCAGGGGATACTGGGTTTTGAAACCCAGAAGCGAAAGGTACACGCCGCAGGCGGGGTACCAGGCGTGTATCTGCCTGAGACAGTCGATGGGATCGAAGGGAGTGTCTTCGGGAATGGTATAACCCACGGCGTCGGACAGCAGGCTGAGTTTTTTGCTCATCCAGGCTTCGATGATCACCGGCACGCCGGGGTGTTTTTCGAGCATTTCGTCGATGACGGCGTTCCGCTCGATAACCGGCTGGGTGATAATGAACGAGGCCCCGGCGGCGAATTTCCGTTTGAGCTTTTCAAACTCGTGTTCGGGCGGCTCGTAGGGGTTAAACGCCACGCCCATGGTAAAAGCGCCGGGGTATTCCCGGTCAATGCAGCGCAAAAGTTCCACGGAGGTTACCGACTGTACTTCCGCCGCGCCCACATCGGCGGGCTGTAGTTTGGGCAGCCGGTCCGAACCGTCGCCGGACACCACGAGCAGGTACTTAATCCCCAGCTTCCCGCAGCTGTCGAGAATCTCGCGCAGGTTCTCTTTTGTATGGAAGGTGTTGAGGTGGATCATTACCTGGTTACCGTTTACGTTAAGGCCCAGTTCCTCGATACACTCAGGGCCCTGGAACGCCAAAAGGCCCATGGCGTTGTCGGTAATACAGGCGCAGCGTCCGCTTTCCCTGACCTTCTCGTACTTGTCCGCGAAAGTTTTCAAATCCGCGTCGAGTTTTTCGGTCGCCTGTTTGGGCGGAAGAATCTCCACATGGTAGACTTTATTCTGAATATGTTGACGCATCGGCCAATGCCTCCAGTCATTTTATGGATGTAGCGTACAAAAGATTGGAAAACTATACTATGATCTTTTTTGTCCAAATATAATACTATTTTGCTATCTTGACAGTGATACGGCAGCGGAAAAACGACGATACGGCGGCGAAGTTTTATCCGTAAACGGCGCTTAAACGGCAACAGAAAATTGTTTCGAGCGGATCGCAAAGTATTACAGAAAGTCAGCAAAGTAATACGTCTTTTTGGAAAGCTTGTCATTGACAGCGGCCATTATTGCGGATATGTATATAGCATGATTATCATTGGGGAAAAAATTAACGGATCGATTCCTTCCATGGCGAAGGCGATTGCGGAACAGGACGCGGATCATATCCGCAAGCTGGCGAAAAGGCAGGCGGACGCGGGGGCCGCTTTTATCGACGTATGCGCGTCCGTATCGCCGGACAAGGAACTGGAAACCCTCCAATGGCTTATCGGCCTGGTTCAGGAAGTAACGGACACTCCCCTGTCGCTTGACAGCCCGAACGCGAAGGTGTTCGCCCAGGCAATGAAATTCTGCAAAAAGCCGGGGCTGATAAATTCCGTCTCTATGGAAGGGGACAAGATTGAACAGGTTTTCCCGCTCATTGCTGATACAACATGGGAATGTGTGACCCTCCTGTGCGACGACACGGGTATTCCCCGTTCCTCGGAACAGCGGATCGGCGTTTTCGGGGAAATCCTCAAAAAAGCCGAAGCGTACAAGATCGATCCCGGCCGGCTCTACGTGGACCCGGTGGTGGAAATGCTCGCCAGTTCAGAGGACGGCATCGCCAAAATTATCGAAACCGTCAAGGAAGTAAAACGGCTCTGTCCCGAGGTTCACGTTACCTCCGGAGCCAGCAATATCTCTTTCCAGCTCCCCCTGCGGAAGTTTATCAACCGGAGCTTTATCGTCCTGTGCATGGGCGCCGGTATGGACAGTGCTATCATCGATCCTTCCAACGAGGACATGCTGGGCCTTATCTACGCGGCGGAGGCTCTCCTGGGCAGGGACGAGATGTGCATGGAATATATCGGCGCTTTCAGGCAGGGCCTTTTCGGGGAAGCGCGGTAGGCCTCGATAATCAACGACATGGATTTTGGTATTTTGATTTGGACAGAACACCGGGGCCGGCCTCCTTTGCGGCGTCTTTGACATTATTCGTTTTTTTGATAGACTTTCTAATATATGAAGGAATTTTCCGGAAAGACCGTTTTCCCGGGCGTCGCCTTTGGAAAGCTTTGTTTACTGCTTAAACCCGATCTCGGCGTGGATACCAGTCCCGCCGCCGATCCGGACGCCGAAAAAAAAGCGTTCCGAAGCGCCATTCAAACGGCCAACAGGGAGCTTTCCGCGTTGTTTGAAAAAACAAGCGAAGAAATCGGCGAGGACGAGGCGATGATCGTCGATGTCCAGCGCATGATGCTCCAGGACGAGGATTATATCGAAGCCGTCGACGCTTTTATCCGCGACGATTTGAATAAAGCGGCCTATGCCGTCGACAGGGCGGGCAGGCAGTTTTTCGATATGTTTTCCGCGCTGGACGATCCGTACATGAAGGCGCGGGCGTCGGACATCGCCGATATTTCCCGGCGGCTTACGGCGATTCTTCTTAACGAAAGCACCGTCTTTTCGCTGTCCGGGCCTTCCGTCGTTATCGCCGACGATTTAACGCCCAGCGACACTCTGACTCTGGACAAAAAGCTTATCCGCGCCTTCGTTACCCGTAAGGGATCGACCAATTCGCATACCGCAATCCTCGCCCGGATACTCAAAATCCCCTCGATAGTTCAGGCCGGCGTGCCGCTGGAAAAGGCTTTCGACGGGAAAAACGCCGCCGTCGACGGCCACAGGGGAAAACTCTATGTGGAACCGGATGAGGAAACCATGCTGCGGCTTGAAGAACGGCAAAAAAACGACGAGGCCGAAGAAGCCGCCCTTGACGCCTTTCGCGGGCTTCCGACCGTTACCAAAGACGGAAAAAAAGTCGAGCTTGCCGCCAATATCGGGAGCGTCGAAGACCTTGAATCGGCGCTTGCCAACGACGCCGAGGGAATAGGGCTGTTCCGCAGCGAGTTTCTGTATCTGGGCAGAACCAATTATCCCGACGAAGAAGAACAGTTTGAATCGTACCGCAAGGTCGCCGAAGCGATGAACGGCAGGCGGGTGATTATCCGTACCCTCGACATCGGGGCCGATAAACAGGCGGCCTATCTTGATCTTGAAAAAGAAGAAAACCCCGCGCTTGGGCTGCGCGCGATACGGCTCTGTTTTGAACGGCCCGAAATGTTCGTGACCCAGCTCAGGGCGATATACCGCGCTTCGGCTTACGGAAAAATCGCCGTAATGTTTCCGATGATCGCGAGCCTTTGGGAACTGCGGCGCTGCAAAGAGACGGCCGCGGAAGTCCGGGAAGAGCTGGTGAAAAAAGGGGTTCCCGTCGGGGACGTCGAGCTTGGGATTATGGTCGAAACCCCGGCCGCCGCGATCTGCGCCGACGAACTGGCGCGGGAGGCTGATTTTTTCAGCGTCGGAACCAACGACCTTACCCAGTATACCCTGGCAATCGACCGCCAAAACGCCCGTCTGGAGCGGTTTTTGGACACCCATCATCCCGCCCTGCGAAAATTACTCGCCATGATCGCCGAAAGCGCCCATAAAGCGGGAATCTGGGCGGGAATCTGCGGAGAACTCGCCGCGGACAGTCAAATGACCAAAACACTCCTTTCAATGGGCTACGACGAATTGTCCATGTCGCCCGGTTTTATACTCGGCATGCGCAAACGTATCCGTGAAATGGATCTGTCCCGGGAACGCGCTGAAAAACGGCAAGAGTAGTTTCGGCGCGCCAAAAAACAACGGCAAGGAGCGGTTATGAAAGAATATACCTACCTTATTAAGGACGAACTGGGGCTTCACGCGAGACCCGCCGGACTTTTGGTCAAAATGGCGGCCAAATACAAATGCGACATACAGCTTGGAACTCCGGCAAAAATGGTCAACGCCAAGCGGATTATCGGGGTTATGGCCCTGACGCTGAAGCAGGGTCAGAAAATGACGATGACCTTTTCCGGCGAAGACGAGGAAGAAGCCGCCGCCGCGGTCGAGGCTTTTTTGAAAGAAAACGCCTTCGAGCCGGCCGCCCGCTAAGGTCCCGGACGAATCGCGGCGGCCGTATTCGGGCGGGCGCTAACCCCGCAGATCGTTCATTTCCTGGAGATTCCTCAGCTTGAACGCCGCCTTTTCCTGAATCTGCCTGACCCGTTCCCTGGTTATACCGAGCAGCCTGCCCGTTTCCTCAAGGGTAAGGGGCGCTTCGCCGTCAAGTCCGAAACGCAGCTGAATGATCTTCATTTCCCGCTCGGAAAGCAGGGAAAGCACCCGGTTAAGGTTGTCCTGCAGGGTCATTGAAAAAACCAGTTCAAAGGGTTCTTCCATGTTTTCGTCCCTGATAAGATCCGCGAGCCGCGTGGCGTTGCCGTCGTCCACAATCGTATCAAGGCTCGTGGTTTCCTGGGACAGTTTGACTATTTCTTTGACTTTGGAAACGGGAAGCCCCAGATATTCGGAAAGCTCCTCGTCGCTGGGATCTCTCCCCAAATCCTGGGTAAGCTGCTTTGCCACAAAATAACATTTTTTGATCGTATTAAGCATATGAATGGGAATACGGATAACCCTGCCCTTGTCGGCTATGCTTTTGATAATCGCCTGCCTGATCCACCAGGTACCGTAGGTGGAAAAACGGCAGCCGCGGGTATAGTCGAAACGCTCGACGGCTTCGATAAGGCCTATGTTGCCTTCGTCGATAAGGTCCAGAAGGGACAATCCCCTGTGCTGATAGTTCTTGGCGATAGATACCACAAGGCGCAGGTTTGAATGAATCATCCTGTTTTTGAACGCGAGAAGATCCGCTTCAAGCTGTTTCCGCGTCTTCAGATAGGCGGTTTCCGTTTCCCTGTCCGCGTAACTCTGTTCAAGGTCCCGAATTTCCTGCCGCGTAAGAACGATGCTTTTCCCGATGCTTTGTTCTTCCTGAACCGTTAAAAGCGGATATTTTGATATCTGCCTGAAGTACAGGGCGAGAGGATCGCTTTCTTTAACCTGCCGTGACCGGCGCTCGCCCTGCGGCCTGCGCCGTTTGCCGGCGCGCTCCCCATAGCGGGGTAAACGCTTGTCGGAGACACGTAAACCTGAAGGATCATTTTCTTGTAAGGCATTTTTCATTTTTTTAACTCCTGTTTTTAATATAATGATAAGTATACCACACTATTCCAAAGCATGGCAAGAATTTTTTCACGAATTCGTCAATATTCGGGAATATGAAGAACCTCGGGGTATGGACCCCGGCCTTTCAATCAAAAAACGCCGGTTTTGGGGTGTTTCTGATTGAGATCTTCCCGCTTGGAATGTTTCCGTTTGGGATATTCCCGCGAAAAAAACGGGGATGGGCTCTATGCCCTGGGAGCTTTCGCGGGATCGACCGGATTATTGCTCCGGTAAACCATAAAAAACAGCTGGGGTTTTTCGGTTTTCGCGTCGATGCCGAGCCTGCCGAGTTCCGCGCCGGAGGCTATCCTGTCCCCTTCCTTTACCGAAAGGCTCTCGCATCCGCCGTATACGTAGAGGTAGCCTCCCGAAACCTGGACTATGGCTACCCGTCCGAAACCCCGGTAGGGCCCCGCGTGGACGACCGTTCCCTGGGTAAGGCTTTTTACCGGTTCGGAACGCTCTCCGGTGACCATTACCCCGTAAAGCTTTCCGGTAAGGTACGAAACGTCCTTGGCCCGTACCGGCCAGCGCAGCGAGGAATCGGCCTTGTTCCCCGTCGCCGGAATTCCGCCGGAAGACGAAGCCGGAACGGACGACGCGGGAGAAGCGGTTCCCGAAGCGACGGCGGAAGGCGAAGAAGCCCCGGACGCCGGAATCCGTATCCGCTCCCCTTCCTTGATCACGTAATTCGGAGAAAAACCGTTCATGTCCAGCAGTTCCGCAACGCTTATCCCGCCGCGTCGCGCGATACTGTAAAGCGTATCGCCCTTTGCGACCCTGTACTCACCGTAGCCCGCCGGCGCGGACGCGGAACGCGGTATACGGAGCCGGTAGCCGGCCTGTACCGTTCTGGCGTCCGCTTCGTTCAGGCCGTTCAGGGCCAATACCGCGGCGGGACTGGCCCCATAGGAACGGGCAACCGAATATATAGTCTCTCCTTTCTGAAGAGTATGTACTATCTCCTCTGAAAAAACCGGAAAAATAACGCTATAGAAGAACAGTACCGCCCAAACGGCATGTTTTTTCGGTCTCATAGCTCAAGTATCGGCGTTTTTGGCCTTTCTCTGTACGGATCGCGCGTACCGCTTGCGCCGCCGGGGCTTTGGCGGTTACAATAAAAGCATGAGAAAACAGGGAAGACTTATCCTTCTTGTAAGCCTTATTCCGCTGTTTGGCGCCTTTTCGGAGGAAACGGTGTTCGCTCCGTTTGTTTCGCATTTGGAGGCTGAACTAAAAAACGGTTTTATCAGGCTGATATGGGAAGATTCCCCCGACGTTACCGGGCCGGTGTTTATTTACCGGGCCGCTGTGCCTTTTCCCGTTTCTCCCCTGCCCCCGGGCGTCGAGGTATCCTACGGCGACCAATCCTATGTAGACGAGGCGGACAGGCCCGGAACCTTTCACTATTTTGTCGTTTCAAGCGATGTATGGGGCAGAAAATACATGATACCGATTCCCTATACGAATACCGTGAGCGTTACGGTAAACGAGAGCGACACGGCGTTTTTTCTTAACGGCGCGGGGGAAGCCCCGGAAATTCCCGAAACCACCGAAAGTACCGGCAATATCGTTCACTCGTTACGGGCCGAAGAAGACGGCGGCAGGATAGTCCTTACTTTTGAGGGCGGGGGGGGAAGCGTTGTTCTTTACCGCAGCACAAGGCCCATACGCGGCGGGGAAGACCTTCTTCAGGCGGTTGTCGCCGGCCGGGTATCTTCGCCGCCTTTTATCGACTACCCCGCGCCGGGAATCCCCTACTACTACGCCGTTATTCCCGAAGAAGAGATGAGTTCCGGCCTTGTGCCGCTTTCGGCCGGAAAGAACACCACGACGGAACCGGTGACAGCCCGCCGGGAACGGGAAACGGCCGGGCTTGCCCCGTCCGGGTCCGCCCCGGATATCCGGACCCTGCCCCTTCCGCCGATAAACACGGAAGGGGCCAGGAGCGGCCTTTCCCCGGATACCTCTTCCCCGCCTTTAAGCGAAGAAGCGCTTAGGGCGGCAAGGGCGCTGGCCGGTCCCGCTTCCAGGACGGTTTTGTTCAGGGAGCCGGGGGTTTTCGTTGAGGATATGGAGGGGGCTTCTTCTCCCGGAGCGGACGGCCTGCTCAGCCAGATTGTCCGGGGCCCGTTCAGCGAACGGAAATGGGAAGAAGCCGGCGAAGAACTCCGCCGTTTTTTGTCGTTGCCCCGCCCGCCCGCCGTGGAAGGCCGTTCCCGTTTTTACCTTGGCCAGGTGTACTATTTTACCGGAAAGCCCAGGGATGCCCTTTTCGAGTTTCTTGCCGCCCGGAACACGTACCCCAAAGAGACAAATCCCTGGATAGACGCGGCGCTGGCGCGCCTGGCGAACTAATGTTCCGGCTAAGTACCGGCGCTGTGGATTTACCGTATGCCTGCCTCGATAATAAGCGGCGTATTTTACTATTTTGGCGTTTTGATTCGTCAGAACACTAGCGCAGGCTTCGCAACAGTGTTCTGAGCTCCGGATCCGACGTGGTGTCCGGGGCGGGGGGGGCGTCCTTTTCGTTTCGCAGTATTACCTCGTCCCCGGCCTCAATGCGGTCGAAGAAACCGTTGCGGCTAAGGTTTCCCGACGAAACTTCCTCGTCCGCCTCGGTTATGGCGATGGAACCCGCAAGATCGCCCTGGCCGTAGGAAAGGCCTATGCCGCTGTTTTTTACCGAGAGCGCGCCTTTTTTCACAATGTCGTAGACGTTTTCCGTCCTGACCCCGTCGGCCCGGCCTTTGTCGATAAGGGCCTGGCCGGCTTTCCGCGCCGCGATTTCTCCCCTGAACGGCAGCGCCGCCGTAATCTGATCAAGAAGGTTTTTCGCGGCGTTCCGAAGCCGGTCGGGACCGGTACGATAGGCCCTGAAAAGCCCCGCCGGAGAACCGGTGCGGCCTACAAAAAGTTCGCC
This sequence comes from Treponema sp., assembly GCA_031255645.1. Lineage (GTDB taxonomy): Bacteria > Spirochaetota > Spirochaetia > Treponematales > Breznakiellaceae > JAIROH01. The sequence continues at coordinate 9,959 of JAIRSC010000153.1, forward strand.
CAAAAGGGAAATGTCCCTGTCGCTTTCGGTTACGCTGATAACGAGAAAATAATCGGCGCCGTGTTCGCGGGCGGTACGGAAAGCGCCCGAAAAAGAATTCTGGCGGAGTTCGGCGTCCAGCGGGGCGATGTTTCTGTCGTGGGAAAGAATATCCCTGCAATAGGCCGAAGCCACGGCCCCGGCGTCCGCGTGGAAAAAGCCGGACTGGGCGGCAACGGAAAAAACGGCCAGTTTCCAGTGCCGTTTGGTAACAAGCAGCGGATCGGCCTGCCAGCGGCGGTAGAGGGCGTTTGAAAGAAGGGAGGTATAGGACTCAACGGCGTCGTCTATCCCCTGATCCCCAAGACCAATATCCTGCATAAAACGCAATTCTTCCATGAACCGGGCGGGAAAGCCCTGTACCCGAAGGATATTCGCGTAATCCCGCCGTTCCGGGGCGTAGGGGTTAAGCCGCAGCCCCCGGCGGTATTCAAAGAGGGCTTCCCCCGAAAGGTTCCTCGCCCGGTAATCGCGGGCGCGGGCAAAATGCCAGGCCGCCCAGCGCCGCCTGCCCGGTTCCTCAAGGCTTGTTGCCGATATAAGGAGATCTTCCAGCGCCCCGCGTATAAATTCGTCGTCCGGGGCAATGCCGGCGGCGGTCGACAGTACCGAAACGGCGTCCCCGACGCGGCCCTGCATGGAAAAAGCCATGCCTTTAAGATACCAGGCGCCTGTCTCTTCCCGGCGCCCGGCGATAATTTCATCGGCAAGCTGAACCGCCTGATCGTACTGGCCCAAACGGTAGCGCAGGTTCGCCAGCAGAATTTTCGCCCTGGTAAAGCCGGGCCGGTAAAAAAGGGCCCGCTCCGCGTGCCGGACCGCCTGGCTAAGGCGCCCCGCCCTGGAATCCAGGTAAGCGGCGTAGTAGTACACCCGGTAATCTTCCGAATGTCTGGCGAGCGCCCTGTCGATATAGGTTTTTGCCGTATCGTATTCGCCGAGGGAACCCAGCACAAGGCCCAATGAAAGCAGCACCCGCTGATCGTCTGGATAACGGCGGGCGACTTCCCGGTAACGGGTTACCGCCTCCCCCGCCCTGCCCCGGGCTATGTCCATTTCGGCCTGGGCAAAAAGGGCTTCCCGGTTGTAGGGCTCCCGGGCAAGAACGTCGGAAATAATCGCGGAGGCTTCGCCAAGGCGGCCAAGAGCGATAAGAATCGACGCTTCCAGGTTCGCCAGGCCAAGGTTTCCCCGCGCGAGGCTCCGCCCTTTTCGCACCCGGACAAGGGCCTCGTCAAACTCGCCGAGTTCGTAATAACATTCCGCCAGAGCCGCCGCCGCTTCCGCGTGGGAAGGGTTCAGGCGCAGAACTTCCAAAAACGATTCCGCCGCTTCGTACCAGTTTTCCCTGAGCATCGCGGCGCGGCCTTCGTTGTAATGGGCGGCCGCCGACTGCGCGAAAAGACAGGGAAGTCCGAAAAGCAGCAGACACAGCAGGAACCCCGCTATCCGTTTATTCATACCGTATTAGAATAAACCCTAATGCCCCGCAAAGGCAACCGTCATATTCGGTTTACCGGAATTTTTCCGCGGCGGGCGCGGCAGCCCCGCTCCGCCGGCCGTATCAGAAAAACGCCGCCAAAAAGGTCGAAAGGGGCGGCGCGTAGGTTACCAGCGCCACGACGACAAGCTGTATCAGCAAAAACGGCAGAACGTAGCGGCATATATTCACGAAGGGTTTTTTGAAACGGTAGCTCGCCAAAAACAGATTAAGCCCCACGGGCGGGGTAAGAAAGCCGACTTCCAGATTTATGATAAAAATGATCCCCAGGTGGACGGGATCGATTCCGTAGGCCGCTCCCAAAGGGCTTACCAGCGGCAGTACGACAAGGATCGCGGAAAAAATATCCATCAGGCAGCCGACGACCAAAAGGGAAAGGTTAAGAAGCAGAAGAAACACGTACTTTGATTCCACCGTGGCGCGCATCCATGCCGCGAGGTTCTGGGGAACCTGGGTGTCAACGATATAATACGACAGAGCCATTGAAAGGGCGATAATCGAAAGGATTCCGCCTATGATCGGAACCGCTTTTCTGAAAACGGAGATACAGTCCTTAAGCCGTATGTCCCTGTGTATCAGCGTTTCGACGATAAAAACATAGACAACAGAAACGGCGCCAAGTTCGATAATGTCCAGAGCGCCCGAAAAAAACGCCGCCACAAGAAAAACGGGAAGCGCCAGTTCCAGCGCCGAGCCTTTTATCCCCCTCAAGGCCTCCCTGACGCTGAACGCGGGCAAACGCTGTTTGTCGTTTTGAGCGCCGGCCGTTCCCGTTTTTTCACGGACGAACTTTGCCGAAACCACAATCCCGAAAATTATTACCGACAGGGTAAGAAGCAGCCCCGGTATAACCCCGCCGGCAAATATCCGCAGGATATTGGTCTGGGTCGCGACCCCCACCAGAATAATCGGAAGGCTCGGCGGGAACAGAAGGCCGATGCTCCCGGTACTGGTCAAAAGCCCTATGGTAAACGGCTCCGGGTAGCCCGTGTGATCCTTGAGTATCGCGTAAAGAAGGCCCCCCAGGGCAAGTATGGTTACGCCCGAAGCGCCGGTAAACGACGTGAAAAACGCGCAGATCACGACCGTAACGACGATCATGCCGCCGGGGAACCAGCCGAAAAGGGCGCGGAAACAGCGGACAAGGCGTTCCCCCGCCCTGCTTTCGGAAAGAAAGAATCCGGTAAGGGTAAACAGGGGAATGGGAGCGATATTGTCCTGGGTCAGGGCAAGGTAAACCTGATTGGCGACGACGTCGCTTTCTCCACCGGAAGCGGCGACAAGAAGCAGGGCGAGGCCGCCCATAACGGTAAAGAGCGGCGTCCCGCCGAGGGCCGCGAGAACGAGAAGAATGACCCCGGGGATTTTAACATACCAGGCCGCGGTAAACAGCGCTTCCCTCATCGTCAGGAAAATTTCGGGAAGCGCGAAACCCCACAGCGCTTTCGCGATAATGGGAAGGGAAAGAACCGTGGCCAAAACCGGTACGAGAAAAGCCGCCGCCTTTGCCGCTCCGCCGAGGGGGGCAAGACGGATAAAACGGATTCCCATAATGATATAGACCAGGGGAATAAGCAGGGCGAAACCCCTGTCGGGAATAATCCCGCAGACAAGACGCCCCATAAGGCCAATCTTAATGAAAGAAAGGGAAGCCCAGGCGACAAGGACAACGACGAACGACGAGAGGATATATCCGGCCGCCAGGACAACGCGCCTGGTTTTTTCATGGGAAACATAGTGCAGCAGCCCGATGGAAAGATGATCCCCGTTCTTTGTGGTTTCAAGCCCCGTAAAAAGTCCCGCCGTCAAAAGCAGATGGACCAGAAGCCCCTGGGCGCCGGGAAAGCCGGAGTTGAAAAAAATCCGCATAACGGCGTCGATAATGGGAACGACGGCAAGAAGAACGAGTGAAAGACAACATATCCCGTCTTCCAGCGCCGGCAGTATCCCCCGAACCCCCCTTTTGTTTTCGGCGGATTCGATCACCGTTCGCCTCTGTAGTTTTTCAGGATTCCCTCAATCCGCGCGTAGGTCGCCCTGTCGAACGTAGTTCCCAACAGGGAGGGCGTTGCCTTTGTCATGTCGTCGTACCACTGCTGGGCCTGCCGGGTGTCTATCGTGTTTACCACAAGACCGTGCCGCGACATGGTCGTCACGGCGTCGTTTTCCAGCTGCATAAGCGAGGCTTCGATTTCGCTCCCGATTCTCCGGGTAATCCTGATAATCGCGTCCCGGTGCTGTTCGGGAATCGATTCCCAGGCGTGTTTGTTAAGGACAATGCCCCCCATAAACGGGGCTATGTTTATTGAGGCCATGTGTTTGGCTACGCCGAAATACTGAAAGCCCGCGGAAGCGATAGGGCTTTGGTACACGGCGTCTATCGAGCCGCCGTTCAGGGCCACAAGAAGGCGCTTTTCGTCCACCATGACAACCTGATAGCCCATGGTACGGAAAACCTGGGCAAGTTCCGGCTCGGAAGGGACGCTCCCCACCTTTTGGCGTTTCAGGTCGGCCGGAACAAATACGGGATTGCGCGAAAAAAACCTGACCCAGCCGCCGCGGACCAGCGCCAGGGAATAGTAATTGCCGGCGTTTATCTTCGCTTCCAGTTCTGGCTTTATCGTTTTGAACACCTCGACAAATTCGTCCTCGCCGCGGATAAGAAAGGGGCAGCTTAGGGTCAGCATTTCCGGAACGATCCGGTTAAGGCCGAACGAAGTCAGCACCGCCGCCTGGATAGCGTTCATGTTCAGCTTTTGCAGTACCGCCTCTTCGCTGCCCTGGGTTCCGTTGGCGTAAATCTGGAGCCGTACCTCGCCGTTGGTGGCGGCCGACCATTCGGCGGCCATTTTGTTAAGCGCCGCTCCCCAGGGGGTGTTTTCGGGAACCATGGAGGCAAGTTTAATAGTCGTCTGCCGGCGGGGCCGTCTTTGCGCCGCCATATCAAAACCCGGAATCAAAAAAAGGCACGCCGCGAATAGAAGCGTTTTTTTCATTGTCGTTTCTCCTCAATACGTTCGGCCGGTTTTATAACCAAAGCTCCGGTTTTGGAACCGCGGCTACGGATCCGCCTGCCCGTCGTCAAGTTCGGCAAAAAATTCGGCCGCGTTTTCAAGCAGATACCTGGCCCTGTTTTGCGCGAGGATATTGACAAGCCGGTTGGCGCTTTCGTGTTCCGTGTCTATCGCCAGAGCCGCCTCAAGACAGGCCGTAAACAACCGGTAATCCTGGGCGGGAACGGCGACGGCTTTCGCGTAGGACACGTGGGGCCCCGCCGTCAGGCCCTTTGACTTTTCCAGGGCTTTTTTGTAATGAAATTCGGCCTTCTCCATGTCTCCTCCCATGCCTTCGGGAAGGGATGCGTAAAAAAGCAGGTAAAATTCGTCCAGCGCCCCGAAGTTGTAACCGGGATCGAGCTCGTAGGCCCTGGCAACGAGAGCGCTTAGTTCGGGAATCCTCATTCCAAGGTCAAGGTCGAAGGGATTAAGGGCGTAGGCGGAAAGCACGCCCGCCGCGGTCCAGTAGAGCAGAGGGACGTCTTCTTTTTTGGTTCCGGCCAAAAAAGAAGCGCGCTTTTCGGGATCGTTTTTCGCGTCGTTCCAGCCGGGGTATTTTTTCTCCCGCCCTCCCTCGATAATGACAGCGCCGCGCCGGTACAGCCTTCCCGCCCGCTCCATTTGGGCCTGTTTTTCGCGGTAGGCTTCCGGCGGCAGGAATTCCGCCGGCCCCTGGACAAACGCGTTGGCGTACATGATAAAGAGGGATCCGGTGGTCACTATGAGCCCCTGATGATTCGGGTTGTTTGCCAGCAGGGTTTCGTACATTTTGATGGCAAAAGGAAGGGCGCCGGCGACAAGTTCCGGGTCGGAATCGCCCATAAACACCTCGTTCTGGCCCTCCCCGGTCAGGCTGTCGGACACCTTGTTTATAACGAGTTTATTGATGGAACAGGACAAGAAAAGAAGCGGAACTGTTAACACCAGAAGTATCTTTGAATACGTCATGCTTTCTTCCTGTATACATGATAGCGTATTCTTCCTGTCTCCGCAACATTTGGCCGCCGTGGTCAAAACAAAGGCGCCCGGCGGCCCGGACTATGCGAAATCCGCCATAACGGGAGC
>JAIRSC010000107.1 GCA_031255645.1 Treponema sp.
CTGTCCTGTATAAAATGCCCGCCGGAGTATTGACACAGGGGCGTAAAATCCCCATTGTATCCCCTAGACTAACGATTTGCGTGCGTCTGTGCGGTTCATGGTTTGAATAGCGGACTCAGGCGGCCGGGCGGCTTTTGGGCCGTGTATCTTCCCGTAACGGAGGAAGGTATTGAAAGGGAGCGATGTAGCCATCGAAGGGGTGTCGAAGTTCTTCGGTGAGTTTAGGGCATTAAATAACGTAAGCCTTGGCATTAAAAAAGGGGAGTTTTTTTCCCTGCTGGGGCCGTCGGGCTGCGGTAAAACCACCCTGCTGCGGATTCTCGCGGGTTTTGAGAGCCCCGATTCCGGCGGCGTTCGTTTTGACGGCGCGGACGTACTGCATCTGGCCCCAAACCAGCGGCCGGCGAACACGGTTTTCCAGAATTACGCCCTGTTTCCCCACCTTTCGGTGTTCGAAAACGTGGCGTTCCCGCTGCGGCTTATAAAACAGCCCAAAGCGGCGCTTGAATCCCGCGTAAAAGATTACCTCCGCCTGGTTCAGCTTGAATCCCACGCCCACAAAAAGCCCAATCAGCTTTCCGGCGGCCAGAAACAGCGGGTCGCCATCGCCAGGGCGCTGATCAACGAACCCAGCGTACTGCTGCTGGACGAGCCGCTGTCGGCCCTGGACGCCAAGCTCCGCCAGCACATGCTTATCGAACTCGACCAGATACACGACAAGATCGGCATCACCTTTATCTACGTGACCCACGACCAGCAGGAGGCCCTTTCGGTATCCGACCATATCGCCGTCATGGATCAGGGGAATGTGCTCCAGGTCGGTACGCCCCACGAAATCTACGAAAGCCCCGCGACGGGTTTTGTCGCCCGGTTTATCGGCGAAACGAACCTCTTTGACGGCGAAGTCCTCGGCGTCGAAAAGCTCCCCAAAGAGGAAACCGAATACATGGTCGAGCTCGACATCCCCCGGCTGGGCCGGATCAAGGTAACTACCGTGGACGAAGTACAGAAAGGCCGGCGGATGAGTTTTACCGTGCGCCCGGAAAAGGTGGTTATTTCCAAGGAAAAACCCGCCACCAGGCGGGAAGACATCAACACCTTCCAGGGCGTCGTCGAGGAGCCGATTTATTCCGGCTTTCAGACCAAATTTTTCGTAAAGGTGAACGAAAACACCCTGATACGTTCCATCAAGCAGCACGCCCGGTATTACGACGAAGGCCCGGACATTGTCTGGAAAGACGCGGTGTACCTTTCCTGGAGCGCCAACGACGGCTACATTGTCGGCGCCGCGGAAAACCAGGCCGCTGAAGACCAGAGCGCGGAAGACCAGAGCGCGGAAACACGCTCCGGCGCGTCCTCGGCGGCCGAAGAACGCGCGGCGGGGGCGCGGCGGTGAGCCGCGCGGCAAAGCCCGGTAAAACGGGCGGCGGCAAAAAAAACGGGGCGGCGCGGCGAAACTACGGCCCCCTCTATTCGCTGCCGATGGCGGTCTGGTTTACGGTTTTTTTCCTCGCGCCGTTTTTGATTGTCGTGGTATACAGCTTCCTCAAAAAAAGCCTTTACGGGGGGGTACTGCCCGAATTCTCGCTGGCCGCCTACCGGAGCCTCGCGAACCCCAATTTTGTGGTGATAGCGGTACGCACCCTGCTGACCTCGGCCGTGGCGACGTTTATCACGATACTCATCGCCCTTCCCTGCGGTTATTTTATGGCCCGGAGCAAAAACCAGACCTTCCTCTTGCTGCTTATCATCATACCCTTTTGGACGAATTTCCTTATCCGGGTTTTCGCGTGGATGAACATACTCGGATCCAACGGTTTTCTGGTCGAGTTTCTTACCCGGACGGGCCTTCGCGGCGGCTACATACAGGCGGCCGAATTTATGTCCGGGATACGGGGCCATATTGAAAACGCCGTCAAGGCGCTTATCCCCAGCCAGAAGGCGATTGATTTTCTTACCACCGCGGGAATCTTTCGAGGCCAGGTTAACGATCCAATGATGTTTCTCTACAACCGGCGGGCGGTAACCCTGGTGCTCGTGTATATGTACCTTCCCTACGCGATACTGCCGCTGTTTTCCACAATCGACAAGTTTGATTTTTCCCTGCTCGAGGCGGCGCGGGATCTTGGCGCGACCAAGATGGGTTCCATGCGGCGGGTGCTGCTGCCCAACATCAAAAGCGGCGTCTATACCGCCGTACTTTTTACGTTTATCCCGATTTTCGGCGCATACGCCGTGCCGCTGCTTGTCGGCGGAAAAGATTCGTATATGCTGGGAAACGTTATCGCCGACCAGTTGACCAAAGTCCGAAACCTGCCGCTGTCCTCGTCGATTTCCATGGTGTTGACCCTCATCACGACCGCCGGGGTTATGGTTATGATGAACCTCCAGCGCCGCGAGGCAAAGCGGACAACCGACATGGCGGGCCTTTCGGAAACGGGGGTTCCCGAAGCGGCCGGCGAGGCGGTTTTTTCCCAAAGGAACGCTGGTGAACTTTAAAACGGTGCTCAACAACTTTGTAACCTCGCTTAAATCGCCCCCCGCCGGCGAGGCGGCGCGCCACGCGAGACGGGCCTACCGAAAGCGCTTTTCGTTTTCCCACACCATATTTATCGCCACGATTGTTTTTCTTTTTCTGCCGCTTTTTATACTTGTCCTGTATTCGTTCAACTCGTCCAAGGGAATGAACTGGACGGGTTTTTCGTTTGTCTGGTACGAGGAGCTGTTTCTTCATTCGCGGACTCTGTGGCGGGCCTTTTGGCACAGCGTCGTTATCGCGGTAAGCTCCGCGGGAACGGCGACGCTTATCGGTACGCTGGGCGCTGTCGGGGTAAACTGGTACCGCTTTCGCCTGCGCGGTTATGTGCAGACCATTTCTTTTCTGCCGATGATCCTGCCGGAAATTATCATCGGCGTATCCCTTCTGATATTTTTCGAGGGGATTAAACTCAAACTGGGCCTGTTGACGATTTTTATCGCCCATACCACGTTTAATCTGCCCTTTGTGTTCCTGATGGTGATGGCCCGGCTCGACGAATTTGACTTTTCCATTATTGAGGCGGCGCGGGATCTTGGGGCCAACGAAATCCAGACCCTGCTTAAGGTTACCGTGCCGGTGTGCATGCCCGGCATTGTTTCGGGCTTTCTTACGGCGGTAACCATTTCGCTCGAGGACTTTGTCATCACCTCCTTTGTCTTTGGGCCGGGTTCTTCCACGCTGCCGATTTACATTTATTCGGCGATACGCTTCGGCGTCTCTCCGGTGATTAACGCCCTTTCGGTCGTGATGATCGGCGGAACGGTGGCGTTGACCTTCCTGCTGCGGAACTTCCTCAAATATATCGCGGCAAAATGAACTCCCCGCCGCGTGAACCGCGCGGGCGGAAAAAAGGCAATCCGGCGGGGCCTGGCCCCGCCTTATACTAATGGGAATGTTGAAAGGGAAATTTCAGCACGAGGAGGAATGATGAAGAAAATACCTGTAGTTCTCGCGGCCGCGGGTCTGGCCGCGGCGCTGCTTGGCTGTACGGGCAGGAGCGAAAACGCCCGGCCGGAATCAACAACGCTTTATATTTACAACTGGACCTACTATACGCCGGCCTCGGTGATCGAAAAATTCGAAAAAGAGTACGGCGTAAGGGTAATCTACGACGAATTCGATTCCAACGAGGCGATGTACGCCAAGCTTCAGTCGGGCGCTTCGGGTTACGACATCGTTTTCCCTTCCCAGGACTTTGTTTCGATTATGATCAAACAGAATATGTTCGAAAAGATCGACAAATCGAAACTGTTCAACCTGGGCAACATATCCCCACAGGTGCTTGAAAGAACCACGTTTGATCCCGATATGGAGTACTCGGTTCCCTATTTCTGGGGCGCCGCGGGGATCGCCGTTAATACCGCCCGCGTACCCGAATTTGAAAGAAGCTGGTCGATTTTCGGCCGCGACGACCTCCGGGGCAAGATGACCATGCTGGACGACATGCGGGAAGTTATGGGCGACGCCCTGGTTCATCTGGGGTATTCGGTGAACAGCAAAAACCCCGCCGAAGTCGCCGCCGCGTACGATCTTGTCAACAATGTCTGGAAACCGAATCTGGTTAAATTCGACGCCGAAGCCCCCGGCAAAGGTTTTGCCACCGGGGACTTTTGGGTAATCCAGGGATACGTGGAAATGGTGTACGAGGAAATATCCGAAGAACAGAAAAAAAACACGGTGTTTTTTATCCCCCCGGAAGGCGGGCCCGGCTACATCGACTATATGTGCATACTCAAGGGGGCGCGGAATATAGACCTTGCCCACAAGTTTATAGATTTTATCCACAGGCCGGAAATCTACGCCGAATTCTGCGACGCTTTCGGATTCCCCGCCACGGCCAATCCGAAAGCCGCGGCGCTGAAACAGGAAGAACCGCTGTACCCGGCCGATTCCTTGCTTGGAATGGAACTAAAATATGACCTCGGCGAAGCCCTGGAAATGTACAACACCGCCTGGGAGAACATCAAAGTAGGGTATTAACGTCTTGTCTAAATGAAACGGCGGCAAAGACCAAAATCCGCGCCGCCGCTTCGCTGGCGCCGTATCCACGGGCCGCCGGAAAATTTTGCTTTTTTTCTTTTCTTTTATATATTTATAACAGGTGATAACAAAATAATTTTCGCGGTGGAAAAACCACGGGGTTTTGAAACCGGCCTATAGAACAGGAATATCCACGTCAGGAAGAAAATTTGTCCAAATTTTAAGGTTTAAGGAGAGTTGTGAACCCAAAACTGTTGTTATTCACGGTGATTCTTTTTATTTCGACATGGTCTTTTTCCGGTTCCCATTTCGGGGAACGGGAAGAAGTAGAAGTGATTCCGGTACAGGAAGAAATTTTTCCCCGGCTGGATCCGGCCCTGTATCACGCGGCGGTGATAAACGCGGCGGGAGCCCCGGATCCGATTCTGGCGGCCTACAGGAACGGCGGCAAAGAAAAGGTACTTTCATTTTTTTCCGCTTTGTGCGGTTCGTCTGAATTTGCCGCTCTTATCCTCAATAACGCCTCAAAATACGACATCGCGCCGGCCCTTGCCTTTGCCCTGTGCTGGGAAGAAAGCCGCTACTCCAGATACGCCGTTAACCGGAACAAAAACGGCAGCGTCGACAGGGGACTTTTTCAGCTTAACGACCTGTCCTTTCCGGAACTTTCCGCCGACGATTTTTTTAACCCGGAGATCAATGCCCGCCGCGCGATGGCGCATCTTAGGTGGTGTCTGGATAACGGGGGTTCGGAACTTTCCGGCCTCGCGATGTACAATGTCGGGGTAAACCGGGTAAAACGGGGGGACGTGCCTGTGCGGACCCTCAATTACATTTCACGCATAGTGGGCTATCGTAACGGTATCGAGGCCCTTTTCAACGCGGAAATCGTAAAACGGCCGGATATTTCCCTGCTAAGGTAATCCCGAATCGTGTTCCCCGAAACCGGAGTTTTGGGGTTACTTAAAAAGCTGCCGGGCCCTGGAGATATAGCCGCCCCGAAGAACCGTAACGTCGTTCGCGATGATCATTGCCCCGGCGTCGTTCCGGTAAATCTCTTCGATTATGGCTTCTTTGCCCCTGCGGTTCGCGAAGATCATCAGCACGTTTTTTTCGGAATCCCTGCCTTTTGCCTTTATAACGGTAACTCCGTAACCTTTTGATCGGAGCGTGATCAGAACTCCTTCGCTTTTTTCCTGGGGAATTATCGCCTGTATCAGCACTTTGCCCAGGCCTATATAGTTTTCGATCAGGGAACCGCAGTAGACTCCAAGGGAAAAGCCCAGGCTGTAAACAATGCCCTTAATCGGGGCTTCTGTGATGCCCGTTACCACTCTCGCCGCCGCAAAGACCCACAGTATAATTTCAAAAAATGAAAGGATCGCCCCCTGGGTCCGGTAGCCCTTGTTAACCAGTATCTGCCGCAGCGTACTTATGGTTACTTCGACAACCTTTGAAAGGAATATAAGAAACAATTCCAGTAAAGAAACAACGGTGAAGAAATGAATAAGCCGTTCCATACGTCAAGTATATATAAACTTTCCCAAAATACCAGAAGCCGTTCCCGCCGCGGCCTATTGCGGATAAACGCCGCGCCGGCTACAGTAGAGACATGAAACCGGTCCGCGCTGCCGTCGTAGGCCTTGGCCGAATCGGAAGCCTGCTCGAAAACGATCCCCGGCGGGAAAAGCCCTGTACCCACGCGGGGGCCATAAGCGGCAGCGGGGACTGTGTCCTTGTCGCCGGCGCGGACACGGACGGGGAACGGCGCGGGCTGTTCCGGGAAACATGGGGAGTTCCGGTATACGCCGCCGCCGAAACCATGCTGGAAGAACAAAAGCCGGATATTCTCTGCGTCGCCACGCACCCGGACAGTCATTTGTTGTACTGCGAACTTGCCGCCCGACGCGGAGTAAAGGTCGCGGTCTGCGAAAAACCCCTGGCGGATTCTCTTGAAAAGGCGAAAAAGATCGCCCGGCTTCACGAGTCCGGGAAGATCACCGTTATTGTCAACCACGAACGCCGGTATTCGGAGGATTATCGCGCCGCGGCGGCAATCCTCCGCGGCGGCGGGCTTGGCGCGGCGCTTTCCGTCCGTGCGGCGCTTTATATGGGAAAAACACGGCGTCTTGTCGACGTACTTTGGCACGACGGCACCCATCTGGCCGACGCGGCGATGTTTCTTTTGGACGCGGCGCTTAAGCACAAGGAAACCCGGGGCGCCGAACTTTCGGGGAGAACGGGAACGGCGTATCTGGCCGGCGGGCTTGAAATTTCCGGCGGCGCGGTAAAATCCGGCGCGAAAAGCCGCGAAAAAAAACGGGAAATTCCCTTCATTATGGAAATTGGCGCGGAACGGGATCACGTGGTGTTTGAGCTTGAATTTTCCTGCGAAAAAGGGAGGCTCAGAATAGGAAACGGAATTTTTGAAGTATGGGAAAGTGTCGAAAGTCCCTACGCGGCCGGCTTCCGTTCTCTTGAAAAAAAACGTGAAGGATTTTTGGAAGCCACAGGATATTTCAGCAATATGATCAAAGACGCGGCAGCTTGCTGTCGAAAAAAAAACAAAATTCCACAGTCAAAAGCGCTTGACGGACTGCGGGTTATAAAGTACCTTAATTCGGTAAGGCCCTGGATTGGCTGAGCGTAATTATCTTAATCGATATGCCGATAAAAAAGTATATCGTTATAAGGAGCACAAGATGCCGAGAGTTTCTACAAGTGGATCAGCGCCCGCGGGCGCTGCCCGGAAAACCGCCAAGCCCGCTGTCAAGAAAGCCGCTGCCGAGAAAACCGCCGCAAAGAAACCGGCGGCCGCAAAGCCTGTCGTGAAGAAGGCCGCCGCCGCGAAGAAACCGGTTGTCGCAAAGAAGGCCGCCGCAAAGCCTGCCGCGAAAAAACCGGCCGCCGCGAAAAAACCCGTGGCCGCAAAGACCGTCGTCAAGAAGGCCGCGAAACCAGCCGCCAAAAAAACCGCCGTAAAGCCCGCGGTAAAGAAGGCTGAGACCAAAAAGTCCGCCGCAAAGCCGGCGGTAAAGAAAGCGGCCGCAAAATCCGAACCGAAAAAGTCCGTTGCCAAAAAGCCGCTTATCAAGAAATAGCTTTTTCGCCGGAACGGGCGGTAAAATCGAGACTTTCGGATAAAATCCGTGAGTAATTTGAAACGCTGAGCCGGACGTTGGACGGCGTCCGGCTCTCCGCGAATCAGGATCGCCTAATCGGAGAGGGGGGATTCGAACCCCCGACAATGAGTTCCCAAAACTCACGGCTTAACCACTGGCCCACCCTCCGCTGTACTTCCTCACATTACCGGCGTTTGTCCCCAAGGTCAACGGCTTTCGCGTAAATTCCCGGCCTGGCGCCGTAACGGGACACGGACTTTCATCGAGAAAAGAAAAACTTTCCCTTGCCGCTCCGTCAGTCGTTTATCACAAGCTGGGCTTTTTCCTCACCGGGGGGGAACAGGTAAAGATCCGGGAGTTTAAAGGTTTTTATCATTGAAAGCGGAGAAACGGTTTCCTCGCTTGTTAGGGGAATGGTAAACGAATAGGACAATTCCTCAAAATCCCCGCCGGAAATCTTTATCATGTACTGAAAGGCGCTGGTTACGCCGCTTTTTTTCGTTTTTACCGGACCGGGCCAAAACGTAAAGGTTCCGTTGATATTCGGAATAAGGTTGTAGGGATTCTGCCAGTTGGTATCTCTCATCGATACTATACCTTCGTTTTGTAGAAGCCGCACGACGCTTCCCTGTACCGGGGAGAAGTCCAGCCCGTTAAAGGCCCTTCCCATGATGATGGGAACGTTAAAAACGGGACTCGCGGTTTTCGCGCCTTCGTTCTCCAGGCTGTGGGCCGCGTGATCCGCGTAGGGCCGCTGGTTGTGGCTTACCCGCCTGATGCCTTCGTAAGCCAGGGCGGTAAGATCTGCCCGGCTTTGCTGAACGTCGGATCCTTCCTGGTTTGTCCGGGCAATACCCCGGTGAGAAGCCACATAGTGGGGCGTAATCCGGTTGAGTACATAACAGATTGTGTCCTGTCTGCACTGATTACAGGTACAGATAGATTCATCATGGCCGTTTTTTTCTATTGTGTCGCAGAGTAAATTTACTTCGGCGATTACCCAGTCTTCCGCTGTATTGTGTATTTCCATGATTTTCCCCCTTATAAATGTACCCATTTTTCGCGGTTATGCAATACGCTGTCCGGGATTTTGGCCTTAACGGGGCTAAAAATCCTTACAATCCGAAGGGATTTTACAAAAGCCTTAACGGTATTTTCACTGAACGCGCTGCTGCTTTGACTGAACACACAGGATTCGTCCCTCACGTACAAATCGCTTTCAAGCGACACCGGTTCGGGAAGATCGATGATGAGGCCGGCCGCGGCCTTTCCCGTCCGCCGGGCCGTTTCGGCGGACAGCGCTTCCTCGTACAGATGACGGCTGCCGATGTCCAAAAGGCGGCGGTGTTTTTCTTCGTCAAACGGAAACGCCGCCGCCTCAAAATAAAGCGTTCCGTTTTTTACGTCTCCGGCAAGGCGGAACAGGGGATGTTTTTTTTCTTCCATCAGCCTGAAAAGGCTTTGATCGTCAAGGCCGTAGAGGTCTTCGCCGGCGATTGTCCCGTCCCTCAGGCCCGCGAGAAGGGCCGTTTTTATCATCGCCGTCGCGGATCGTACCTGCCTGTGCCAGTATACGGTTCTGTACATAAGGTATTTTGAAAAAAGCAGCGATTCCACGCTCGGTATGCCGCGGGAATCTATGTCGACTCCCCGTTCTTCGTGGGGCAAAAGCCGGGAAAAGATAAAATCCACGTCCTGCGCGCCGTAGGGAACCCCGCAATACCTCGCGTCGCGGTTCAAATAGTCAAGTTTGTCCGGATCGAGCACCCCGGAAAGCAGCCGGCGGTAAAACAACAGTTCCCTGTCCCCGGAATCAATCGACGTATCCACTATCGCCGCGGTAAATTCCGGGTCCGCGCCGGCCGCGGCGGCCAGGCTTTTTACCGGCTCCGTCATTATAAGTCTTCCGGTAAGGGTTTCGTGGGAATCCAGCGGCAGTTCCTTGAGGGAGTGTGTATAGGGAAAATGCCCAAGGTCGTGGAGCAGAGCGGCGCAGAGGAAAGAGCGGACGCCGCTGAAACTCATCCAGCTTTCGGCGCCCCGTTCGGCAAGACAGATCGCCAGCCGCCTTGCGAGGAAGTACACCCCGATTGAGTGGCCGGCCCTGGTATGTGTCGCCCCCGGATACGCGCAATACGCCGGCCCAAGCTGGAAAATACGGAACAGCCGCATAAACGGGGGAGATTCGAGCAGGGCGGCCAGAGGCGGGGTAAGGTAAACGTGGCCCCACAGGGGATCCCGTACCGGCTCGCTGTATCCCGTGGTAAGGGCGGAAAGGGCGCTCATAATCATACTATATCCGGTATGCGTTCCCGTGTCATGCCGGAGCATAGTCCCGGCCGCCGGATTTGACCTTTTCCGCGTCTTGCTGTTACAATATCCGTATGTATATGAGGCACAAGGTACTTGTGTTGAGCCTGGCGCTGTCGGTAAACGCCGTCATTTTTGCCCAGAACCAAAGTTCTTTTACCCTTCCGGCGGAGATCCACAGGCCCCAATACGGCGAGGCGCCCCGGTTTCCCGAAGATTACTGGATTGGCAGACTCGGACGGGGAGATGCCGGCGAGGAAGCCTACCGCTTTGCCCTGCGCTTTGCCGAGGAACTGGCCCGCGGCGGTCAGGCGCCGGAACATATGAAAGCCTCGCTTGAATCCCTCGACGGTCTTGAGATACGGAGTGTGCGGATAGGCGGAGGACGGATCGAGGCCGACGGCAGCGTGTCGTTCCTGGTCCGTTTTTTGGGGAGGGAGGACGCGGTTACCGGGGAGCTTTTCCTCAGGCGGGAAGAGCCGGATGCGGAAGACGCCGAAGCGTCCGCCTGGTATACGGACGATCTTGTCCTCGATCGAAGGCGGCCCCTGGGCGAAAACCGTTACGGCCCCGGAAGCGCGGATTTAACTCCCTATGAACGTTTTTTTTAGGATAACCGATGTCGACGCCGATTAAACGTATTGAAAAAGACTTTCTCCTCAAAACGCTGTATGACGATCAGATTCCGGTGATGTATTTGAACGACAGAACCCAGTACATCCTCTACCTGGAAAAGCCCGTCAAAAGCGAGGTTCTGTTTAGGTCCGACAGGCCGATAACCGGCCTTAAGCCCAGAAAAAAACTCGATCTGATGTTTGACTACAAAGGCCAGGTGATTATTTTTTCGATAGAGGTAAGCGCCGTAAAAGACACCCAGATTACGGCGGAAGCTCCCGAGTACCTCTTCAAGAATCTGGATCGTTCCTATTCCCGTGTCAGTACTCCGCAGGATCTAAAAGTACAGTTTACGTTCAAAGGCGACAGGTTCCAGCTTCAGTATCCCAAGGTGCAGGAATACGAAAGCGGCGAAATCGGCGACTGGATGAGCAATACGGATCCCAAAAACCTTCAGGGGTTGATCGATCAGATGTCGGCCTGGATTGGAGGTTACGCGAGCGGTTACAAGCTGGTAATCTTCAGGGATACCAAGCCCTCGATCACCGAAGAGCGGATTGTGGCGGAAACCGGGAAAACGCTCTACCTTCCCTCGACCCTGGCGAATTTTCCCCAGTCCGATTCGTATCCGAAAAAACGCCTTATTACCGAAGAAATGTTCCGCCGCTACCTTGAAAGTACCGGGGTCGATCCGCTGTACCTTGACGACGCGGTAAACCGCTTTATTAAGCAAAAGTTCGACGCGGGGTTCTTTTCCGACGCGTGGATACCGGTTCTTTTCCAGGAATATGTTATCGGCTATATCCATATCTGGATCAATAAAGAAGGGAAACTGCCCTTTGATTACAACGTCATAGAAACCCTGTACCAGTTTTCCAAGATTTTGGCCTTTTCGCTCAAGATCAACGGGTACTTTAATTCGGGGCGCATAAAAAACGAGCCGTTCGAGGGAAAGATAATGGACATAAGCGCCTCAGGACTGCTCTTCACCTATCCCCATTCTTCCCTGTCAAGCGCCCTGCTTCCCGACAGTGAACTGGCGCTGCGTCTTACCGCTCCGAAGCGTATCATAACCGCGTCGGCCCGCATTGTGCGGCGCTACAAAGACAACGTGGTGGGTTACTTTGGCTGCCGTTTTCTTGACATGGCGCCCGAAGACATGAGGTTTCTTTTCGAGTACCTTTACGGGAAACCCTTTACCGATTCGGACGCGACGTTTGTTTCAGGCAAGGTATGATTCGCGGGGAAGGCGCGGTTACGCCTCCCGTTCCCCGCGGCGGGGAGGCTCATTTCGGGCGGACGCGGCTCAGGCTTTTACCGGGGTTCCGACGTTTCTGACCGCTTCTTCCAGGCTTGCCGCGATTGGGAAAAAATTTGTCAATTTGGTAAGTTCTATAACTTTTTTCACCGAGCCCCGGACGTTGGTTATTGCCATGCGAAGGGCCATTTTCCGTATCGTGGAAGTAATATAGATAAGGGCGCCGATACCGGAAGAATCAATGTATTCCACGTCATTCAAATTGATAATAAAATTCTCTATCTTTTTTTCTATCATTTTTAACAGCAATTCTTTGAGTTTATAGGAATTGTAGAGATCCATCTCTCCGGATATATCGACGATGTAAATGTCATTGCTCTTACGAATCTTTAGTTCCATGTTTTACCCGCCAAAATACATTACTATATTATTCGATTATTGTCAATAGAAGCTTTCCCAAAACTTCAGTTTTTGGGAAAGTAACCCCGGAATTCGCGGTTTTGCAAGGTTGAAAGCCTGAACTGGAAAACCGGCGGGATTTTCGTTCCAAATGAACCGTTCCGCTTTTTTTGCTCTTGCGTTTTTATATGAACCGATATATAATTACAAATGAAACGAAAGATTTCCGAAACCGAATTGAAGGCGAAAAAAAGGTGTCTATTATAACCGAGGCCCTGAACGAACGGGAACGAATTATCCTTGACCGGCTTTCCGCCGAAGGATCGGTGACAGTCGCCGATATGGCGAGGGAGCTGAGGCTTTCCGAGGTTACTATCCGCGGCGACCTGAAAACCCTGGAAGACAAGGGCTGGCTCAACAGGATCCGCGGCGGGGCGGCGCCGGGCCCGCGCCGGGATTTGCTGGAACGGCAAAAACTGCGGCCCGCGGAAAAAAACGCCATCGCCCGGCGGGCCGCGGAACTGGTCAGGGACGGGGACCTGATTATGATCGAGGCCGGAACGACGATTGCCCTGGTCGCGAAGTACCTTCAGGGGAAGCGGGATATCCATATTGTTACCAACTCGACCCTGGTTTTTTCCTACGCGAGGCTTAATCCCGGTCTCCAGATAACGATGACCGGCGGCGAGTTCCGCGGGGCTACCGAATCCCTTGTGGGGCCCGTCGCCCTGGACACGATAAGCCGTCTTAACGTGAGGCTGGCCTTTGTGGGAACCGACGGCTTTTCCCTGGACAGGGGGATGACTACCCATCTTGTCGAAGGGGCGGAGATTGTCAAGGCGATGAAGGCCCGCGCCGAAACCACGGTACTGCTGGCGGACTCCGGTAAATTCGGCAAGGCGGGCTTTATCAGCGTACTGCCCCTTTCGGAGATGGATTTGATTATCACCGACGGCGGGCTGGACAGGGCGGCGGCGGAAGAGCTTTCCGGCGCGGGCATCAAGCTGGAGCTTCTTCCAAAATGTTATACGCCGTAGATTTGGGTTTTTGAAACCGGTTTTGCTTTGGATAAGATATCGGGATATTACGGATAAAATACCGGGATATTACAAGGAGAGAATATGGCTCATGTTTTGATCATGCCCCGTCAGGGGAATACGGTGGAATCCTGCGTTATCCAGGAATGGAAAATAAAGGAAGGAGAATCCGTACAGGCCGATACCACGGCGGCCGTCGTGGAAACCGACAAGGCTGCCTTCGAGGTGCCCGCCGGCGCGGACGGACAGGTTCTCAAGATACTTCACGGCGACGGGGACGACGTTCCGGTACTGGCGCCGATAGCGGTTATCGGCGCCGCCGGGGAAGACTGGCGGACCTTGCTGGGTTCCGTGGAAGCCCGGACGGACGGCGCGGAAAAGCCGGCGCCCGTGACGCCGTCCGCCGTCCAGGTTCCGGCGGCCGTGTCCGGCGCGCCCGCCGCGGACGGGCCGGCGGATTCGCCAGGGGCGAATCCGCCGGTGTCGCCGAGGGCCAGAAAGCTTGCCGCGCGGGAAGCCCTTGCCCTTGACGGCCTTGCCGGATCGGGCCCCGGCGGGCGGATCATCGAGCGGGACGTGGCCGCCGCGCTGGCCGGGCGGCCGGCCCTTACCTCGGCGGCGAAAGCGGCCGCGGCGGGCGCGGGTATCGGCGGCGGAACGGAGATTGCCGGAACCGGCATCGGCGGAAGGATCAGCGCCGCGGACCTCGCGGGAAAAACCGCGAAAAGTCCGGGCCTTCTTCCCGGCGGCGAAGGGGAAATTACCGAAACGCCGGTCAAGGGCATCCGCAAACTTATCGCCGACCGCATGCTCGGCTCGCTCGCGGAAAGCGCCCAGTTTACCCTTAACGCGAGCGCTCCGGCGGCGCGGCTCCAGGAACTGCGTAAACGCATGAAGGCCCGGGTGGAAACCTCCCCGGAGGGACTCGATTTGGGTTTGGCAAAGGTAACAATTAACGACCTGATCCTCTTCGCCGTCTCCAGGGTGCTGCCGGTCTATCCGTTTATGAACGCCCTCAAAACCGGCGACACGCTTATAACCTACGAGCGGGTTCATCTGGGCGTAGCGGTGGATACGCCGCGGGGCCTTATGGTACCGGTTATCAGAAACGCCAGCCTGCTTTCGCTGCGGCAGATTTCTTCCGAGGCAAAGCGGCTGGCGGCGGCCTGCCAAAACGGTTCGGCCAAAGCGGAAGAACTTTCCGGTTCCACGTTTACCGTAACCAATCTCGGAAGCTTCGGCGTCAGCGGTTTTACGCCGGTGCTCAACGCGCCGGAGGTGGGGATACTCGGTGTCTGCGGGATAGAGCTTAAGCCCGTGGAAGGGGAGGGCGAAAACGGCCGCCGCGATATACGCTTTGAGCCGCACATCGGCTTTAGCCTGACGATCAACCACCAGGTCGTGGACGGCGCTCCGGCGGCAAAGTTCCTGAACGCCCTGTGCCGGGCCGTCGCCGATATGGATCTGCTGCTGGCGGCGGGCTAGTGTTGTGTCTTAATCAAATGCCATGTATGGCAAAGCCCACGTCGCTGCTTGATGGGGCAGGCACACGGCTACCGCACAGCGCCCGTGTCTTGAACGGGCGCTGTGCTATTCGGTGGGCTTTTCACGATATAAAGGCAACGTGGGCTTTGGCCCTAATTGTTCTTCGATTCAGTCAAAACAGATAAGAGTAGACCTTTATCTGTAGAATACGGTCGTTATAAAATCCGTATAAGACAGACGCTAGGAGGAGCGATGATATACGATACGGCGATAATCGGGGGCGGCCCCGGCGGTTACCTCGCGGCGGAACGGCTGGGCCGCGCGAAAAAAAAGGTTCTTTTGATCGAGGAAAAGTACCTGGGGGGAACCTGCCTGAACGTGGGCTGTATTCCTGCCAAAACCCTGCTCAACTCGGTAAAGCATTACGTTCACGCGCGGGAGGCGGAAAAATTCGGCGTCAGGGCGGAAGGCCTTTCCTGGGACTGGGCGGCGATGCGGAAATGGAAGAACGAGGTTGTCTTGAAGCTTCGCGAAGGAGTGGCGGGGCAGATGAAACGCTTCGGCGTGGAAGTCGTCGAGGGCCGGGGCGGGATTACCGCCGCGCCGTCCGGGGAAAAGGCCGGCAGGCTGCGGGCCAGGCTTAATTCCGGCGCGGAAGAAGAATACGAGGCGCGGACGATCCTTGTCTGCGCGGGATCGGTTCCCTCATCGCCGCCGATTCCCGGAAGCAAGGACAATCCCCGCGTAACGGATTCCACGGGACTTTTATCGGCGGAAGCGGCGCCGAAAAAACTCGTTGTTATCGGCGGCGGCGTCATCGGCGTAGAATTTGCCGGGCTTTTTTCCGGTCTCGGATCGCGGGTAACGGTCGTCGAAATGCTCGACGAAATCGTTCCGTTTATGGATAAAGAACAGGCGCCGCTTCTGCGCCGGGCGATGAAAAATTCCGGCGGCGGCGGATCGGTAGACTTTAAGCTCGGCTGCAGGGTTCTGGACATCGAAGGCGGCGCGGTACGTTACGCGGCAAAAGACGGGAGCGTGGAAAAGGCCGAGGGCGACCTCGTCCTTATGGCCGCTGGCAGAAGGCCCGTCGTCGAAGGCTGGGGAGCGGACGCCGCGGGCGTCGACGCCGGGCCCAAAGGCGTGGCGACGGACGAGACGATGAGAACCAATATTCCCGGCGTCTGGGCCGCGGGAGACGTAACCGGAAAAAGCTTGCTTGCCCACTCTGCCTACCGCATGGCGGACGTCGCCGTATCCGGCATTATCGCCTGGCTTGACGGAGCGGCGGGCGGCGCGCCGAACCTGTGGCGAAGCGGCGCCGTGCCCTGGGCGGTCTATGGACTGCCTGAAGCGGCCGGCGTCGGCCTTACCGAACAGGAAGCGGCGGCGAAGGGAATTCCCGTAGTCAAGGCAAGCGTCCCGATGAAGGTATCCGGCCGCTTCGCCGCGGAAAACACCTTCGCCGGCCAGGGCGCGGTAAAGCTTATCGCCGGGGACGGACGGATACTCGGCATTCACGCCGTCGGCGCTTACGCCTCGGAATTTATCTGGGGCGGCGCCGCCCTTATTGAGCAGGAACTGCGCGTCGAAGACGTTAAGCAGCTTATCTTCCCGCATCCCACGGTCTGCGAACTTATCCGGGACGCGGTGTGGGAACTATAACAAGGAGTTTATTATGCCTAAGTCACAGTTGATTGATCCGAAAGACCTGCGAAAGCCGGAGATTGTCAAAATCCCCGACATTCCGGTGAATCAGTACAGGGGCGACATCGACAAAGAAATCAAGCTTTACGGGAAGGAACGGCTTGTCCGTATCTGGTACGACATGGTTACGATTAGGGAATTTGAAACCATGCTCAACACCTTCAAGACCCAGGGGGCCTGGCAGGGAATTGAGTACAACCACAAGGGGCCGGCCCATCTTTCCATGGGGCAGGAATCGGCGGCCGTGGGCCAGTGCGTCAATCTCGGCGTCGACGATTTTATTTTCGGAAGCCACCGGAGCCACGGGGAGATTCTCGCCAAATGCTATTCCGCGATCTGGCAGCTTTCCCGGGACGACGCAGGAAAGAAAAAGCTCGAAGAGATTATGAGGAATTTTCTCGACGGCGAAACCCTGCGGATCGCCGAAAAAATTTCGTATAACGGAATCGTCGATCTTGCCGAAAATTTTGTGCTTTACGGAACCCTGGCCGAAATTTTCGCCCGCCGGGCGGGTTTTAACCGGGGACTGGGCGGATCGATGCACGCGTTTTTTACGCCCTTCGGTTCCATGCCCAACAACGCCATTGTCGGCGGTTCCGCGGACATCGCGACCGGCGCGGCCCTGTACAAGCGGATCAACAAAAAGCCGGGCATTGTGGCGGCGAATATCGGCGACGGTTCCATGGGATGCGGCCCCGTCTGGGAGGCCATGACCCTGGCGGCGATGGACCAGTACCGCAAACTCTGGCCGAAAGAAGCCGGCGGCGCTCCGCCGATTCTCTACAATATCTTCGACAACTTCTATGGCATGGGCGGCCAGACCCGCGGCGAGACCGAAGGTTACGACATCGTGGCGAGAATCGGCGCCGGGGTGAATCCCGAAAACATGCATGCCGAACGGGTGGACGGCCTTAATCCGCTGGCGGTCGCCGACGCGATTAGCCGGAAGAAAAAAATCCTCCTTGAGGGAAAAGGCCCGGTCCTGCTCGACGTTATCACCTACCGCTTCTCCGGCCATTCGCCTTCGGACGCCTCAAGCTACCGGACTCCCGAAGAGCTCAAGCTCTGGCAGGACGTGGACGCCGTTGAAAGCTACGCCGCCTATCTTGCGGACAACAAGCTTGCCGACAAGGCCCGGCTTGACGATTACCGCGCTTCGATCAACGCCAGGCTGCTTGGCGTCGTAAAGCTGGCCGTTGACGACGCCGTTTCGACGCGGCTCGACGGCGCTTTTATCGAGGGGGCGATGTTCTCCAACGGCAAAGCGCCCAAACTCGACGACCGCGCGCCGGAGCTTTCCCAGCCGCTGGCGGAAAACGCCCGTGTCAAAGCCCTCGCCTCCAAAGCCCGTTACGGCCTGGACGACGGCGGCAAGCCCGTGTCGAAGAACAAGGCCTATCAGTTCCGCGACGCGATTTTCGAGGCGATGGCCTACCGTTACGCGGAAGATCCGACGATGGCTGCCTGGGGCGAGGAAAACCGCGACTGGGGCGGGGCCTTCGCCGCCTACCGCGGTCTTACGGAACTGGTGCCCTATCCCCGGCTTTTTAACAGCGCCATCTCCGAAGGGGCCATTGTCGGGGCCGGCGTCGGCTACGCCCTTTCCGGCGGCCGGGCCGTCGTGGAGCTTATGTACTGCGATTTTTTGGGCCGCGCCGGGGACGAGCTTTTTAACCAGGCGGCAAAATGGCAGTCGATGTCCGCGGGGCTTCTTAAAATGCCCCTCGTGGTACGGGTTTCCGTGGGCAACAAATACGGCGCCCAGCACAGCCAGGACTGGTCCGCGCTTGTGGGATGTATTCCCGGCCTCAAGGCGTATTTTCCCGCGACGCCCTACGACGCCAAGGCCATGCTCAACATGGCCCTGCGCGGCACCGATCCGGTGGTGTTTTTCGAAAGCCAGCTTCTCTACGACATGGGCGAGCGTTTTGAAAAAGACGGCGTGCCGGAATCTTACTACGAAATCCCCGAAGGGGAACCGGCGCTGCGCAGAAACGGCGGGGACATCACCATCGCGACCCTGGGGGCGACACTCTACAGGGCGCTTGAAACCGCGGACAAACTCAGTGCGGATTTCGGAATGGAAGCGGAAGTTATCGACCTGCGCTTCGTGAATCCCCTTAACTACGAAAAGATCGTCGAGTCGGTAAAGAAGACGGGCCGCCTTGTCATCGTAAGCGACGCCGCCGAACGGGGTTCGTTTATTCACACCGTGGCAAGCAACGCCGGAACCTTCGCCTTTGATTACCTTGACGCGCCGGTTACCGTCGTGGGAAGCCGCAACTGGATCACCCCGGCGGCGGAGCTGGAAGAGCTGTACTTCCCCCAGGTAAGCTGGATTATCGACGCCATTCACGAGCGGGTAGCGCCGCTGCCCGGCTATAGGCCGGCAACGGTACAGACCACGCTTGACCTTATGCGGAGGAACAGGCTGGGAGTATAACGCCGCCGGACGAAGGGCGGGGTATGGACCGCGGACGAAAGAAAAAAACCCAGGAGCGGGCTCCTGGGTTAGACAGCCCCTGTGAATCCTGCTCGTGAATCAACATTCGGCAATAAGCGCGCGGAGTTTCAGTATGTAGGAAGGCTCCACCGAAAGTTCGTCGAGTCCCATATCGACAAAGGTTTTTGTCAACCCAATGTCGGCGCCCAGACTGCCGCAGATGCCGCACCAGAGACCCGCCTTGTGGGCGTTTTCGCAGCTCAGGCGGATAAGGCGCAATATCGCCTCGTGGTGGGTATCGCAGAACGAGGAAATGGAATCGTTCTGCCGGTCTACGGCAAGGGTGTACTGGGTCAGATCGTTGGTACCGATACTGAAAAAATCAGACTCCTTTGCCAGAAGATCGCTTATGATCGCCGCCGCCGGAGTTTCTATCATTATGCCCACGGGAACGTCGGCGCTGAACGGAATGTTTTTGGCGGCGAGCTCTTCCCGCGCCTCTTTCGCCATTTCTTTGGCCCGCCGCAGTTCGTCAACGGAGCATATCATCGGAAACATGATCGCCGCGTTGCCGTGCGCCGAGGCCCGGTAAATGGCGCGTAACTGGGTCTTGAAAAGATCGGGGCGGGTAAGGCAGATCCTAATCGCCCGCATGCCCATGGCGGGATTCTCTTCTTCGGGCAGGCGGAAATAGCCGGCCTGTTTGTCGGCGCCTATGTCCAGGGTACGAATCACCACCTGGCGCTCTCCCATTTTTTCAAGCACCTTCCGGTAGCTTTCGTACTGGCTGTCCTCGTCAGGATAACTGTCCCGGCCAAGGTAGAGAAATTCGCTGCGGAAAAGGCCGACACCCTCGGCGTCTCCGGCAAGGGCGGCGTCGGCGTCGCTTACCGAACCGATGTTGGCGAAAAGCTTCATCGGGCGGCCGCTCCCGGTAAGGGTCGGTTTTCCCCGTCCTTTTTCCAGGGATTCTTTTTCACGCCGCTGCCGTTCCGCCTTTTCTTCCAGTTCCCGTATTATTTCCGGTTCCGGATCGACGTACAGCGCCCCCGTCTCGCCGTCAAGAATCGCCTGCTTTCCCGAAAGGTCGCCGGACAGAAACTCCCCAAACGAGATGATGGCCGGGATTCCCATGGTACGGGCAAAAATCGCCGTATGGGAATTGGCCGCTCCCTGGCGCGACACCAGGGCAAGCACTTTTTCGCGATCAAGCTGGGCCGTTTCGCTGGGGGTAAAATCATCGGCGGCGAGAATCACCTGCCCGTCGTGCCGGTCAAGGGTCTGTTCGTTTCCCGACAGTATTTCTATCACCCGTTTGGAAACGTCGTACATGTCGATTGCGCGTGCCTTCATATAGTCGTCGTCTATGTCGGCGAATTCCTGGGCAAGACGGGAACCCGCGGTATTTACCGCGTATTCGGCGCATACGTTTTCCGTTTTGATGATCTCGATAACGGGATCGCAGAAATCGGTATCTTCCAGTATCATCCGGTGGATTTCAAAGAGCAGGGCGTTTTCTTCCCCTATCTTGTCCATCATCGTCTCGGACAGCGCGTCAAGCTGATTCGCCGCCGTCCGCCGCGCGGCGTTAAACCGCTCTATTTCTTCGTCCGCGTTTTCTATGGGCCGTTTTTCAACCGAAAGGCTTGTTCGTTCAAGAAAGGAAAGCCGGCCCCGGGCTATCCCCGCGCTTACGCCTTTACCCTGTAAAGTAATCATCATGCCGCTCCAAAATGGTCAAGAAGAAGTGATTCCGCTTCGGCGTTCCACAGTCCCTGATGAGCTTCGCAGCTTTTGTGAAGTTTCGCGAAAAGCGGATCCTTCGCGCCGATTTTTTCAAAGTCCGCCAGGGCGGTTAAGGGCATATTGATGTGGGTATAGGTTACGATTTTGCCCGCCCGCAGTCCCGGCAAATTCGCCACCGCCCCGGCGACGGCGTCAAGCCCGCAGATGTGGGTTACCATAACCGCCGGACGAATTTTCTTTTCCGAGGAAAGCTTAAGCGCCTCCTTGAGATCGTCGGTATTGCCGCCGGTACTTCCCAGGATATGGGTACTGGTATAATGGCAGTTGTACAGATTCATCATCGCCGAGAAATTTTTGTCCTCCGGCCCGGCGAAAAAGTTAAGGCAGCCGTCAAAGGCCATAAGCCTGTCGCCGAGTTCGGCGAGTTCCCGTATCGGAGCGTAGACAAACACGTCGTCGTAGCCCGCGCCGCCGCTCAGCTCCATCAGGAAGGCGTACTGATCGTCGTAATTGCGGGGGTTTACATAGCGCAGATCAACGCCGTTCTTTTTCGCCAGTTCGGGACTGATAAGCTGCTCCGCCCGGCGCAGCCGTCCGTCGTCCACGTCGGTAACGACGATCTTTCCGGGCCGGTTTCCGCCGTAAAGCGGATATTCAACCGCGCCGAGTCCCATGGGGCCGGCGCCGCCGAGGATCAGTACGCTGCCTCCCGGTTTAATGTCCATGGCGTGATTGTAATTCTGCTTGTTTGTATGGTACATCATGTGATAGCCGCCGATAATACAGCTTACCGGTTCCGCCAGGGAAGCGTAGAAATACGCGTCCCCGTCGTAGTGAAGCAGGCAGCCCAGCTCCATCACTTCATGCGGCAGAATACAGTACGTCGCGTCTCCCCCGAAAAATTCATAGGAATAACCGGGAGACGCGAGACTGCCCTTGTAATTGAGGGCGGGCTGCTGGGCGAATTTTTCGCCGTCCCTGAATTCATGCCGCCATTTCGCGCCTACTTTGACTATGTCCCCGGCAAATTCATGTCCGATGATAATCGGATTGGTATCGACGTTTTGGGGACAGCGTTTGTGTTTCTTGCCCTGCTTCAGGAGCTTGTAGGTCGACATACAGATACTGTCGCTTGCAATTTTGACAAGAATCTCGTCGTCCTTGATTTCGGGAAGCTCAAAGTCTTCCATTCTGAGGTCGTCGGCCCCGTAAAGCCGCACCGCTTTTGTTTTTTGTCCCATACTGTTTCCTCCGTCTGTTATGCGATTTTTTCCATTCGCGTTTGCGTTAAAAGCGTATCCACCAGCGCGCGGGAAGGCGGATTGGTTCCTTCCGTGGTACAGGCCCCGGCGGAAGCCGCCATGGCGAGGGCAAAGCATTGTTCTTCCGGCAGGCCCTGTTCAAAGCCGTGGACCAAAGCGCCGGTCATGCTGTCTCCCGCGCCCACGGTCGAGCGTACTTGTACCGGAAGCGCCGGCGCGCGCCATACCCCGTTTCCGTTTACGAAAATCGCCCCGGCTTCTCCCATCGACAGGGAGACCAGCTTAATGCCTTTGCCGATCAACGTGCGGCAGAGTTCGGCGAGCTCTGTTTCGGTACAGGCCGCGCCTTTATCGTCGGGCATGCCGAAATACTGAAGCAGCTCGTAGCGGTTCGGTTTGATATAGTCGGGAATCTCTTCCGGGGCCGATTCAAGAGCCCGCTTCAGGGCCTCGCCGTCGGTGTCGAGAAATACCGACGCTCCCGCCCGGCGCAGCATGGCGGAAAGTTTTTTGTAGGTGTCTTTACCGAGACCGGCGGGAAGGCTGCCGGAAAGCACGACGGTGTTTCCCCCGGCCGCGTAGCTGGAGAGTTTTTGTTCCAGTTCGCGCCATTCGGCGTCCCGTATTTCCGGGCCCGGTTCGTTGAATTCGGTCAGCGCCCCGTCATCGGCCACCACCTTCAAATTGGTCCTCGTTACGGCGGCGACGCGCACAAAGTCGGATGTGATTCCTTTTTTGGCGACAAGGGCCCGCAGTTCCTCTCCCGCGCCGCCGCCCGAAAAACCGACGGCGACGCTTTCGCCGCCCAGGGAGCGGATCATGGCGGAGACGTTCACTCCCTTGCCGCCGGCGTCCAGCGTTACACCCTGCAGGCGGTTAAGGGCGTTGGGCCGCAGCACGTCAACCCGGGCGGTTTTGTCCAGCGCGGGGTTCAGGGTTACGGTAATTATCATGCCTGTTCACCGCTCAGGATACGGTACACTTCGTCGACGCCGGCGTTTTTGACAAGCTTCACAACGTCGTCTCCCGTCTCCAGATTGTCCACGATGTTCCCCATGATGTCGAGATGTTCGTCGCCTTTGGCGGCGATGCCGATCACAAGGTACACCGGGTTTCCGTGCCAGTCTACGCCTTCAGGATATGCCAGCGCCACGATACCGGTAGTGATGATATCCTTCTTGTAGGCTTCTTCGCCGTGGGGAATAGCGATAAAATTCCCTATTCCGGTGCTGAAAGAATTGTCCCGCTTGATCATTCCTTCGATGTAGCGTTCGTTGGCGTAGCCGGAATCCACCAGCATGCGTCCGCAGCGGCGGATTACGTCTTCGCGTTCAGCCGTGGGCTGGTTGAGGATAATGTTCTCTTTCCTGAGTATGGGTGTTGCCATGGTTCCTTCCTTGTTTATAATAGAGTTTCCCGCCGCACCGGGACAGGACTTCCGAGATTTCGCTTTCAAGAATTACCTGTATGGTTTCGCGGTCTCCCTCCCTGACCGCTTCAAGAAAAGCCGGCATGTCGATCAGCGCGCCGGAAATTCTTCCCATCAATTCGGTCATTTCTTCGGGAGCTTTTTCGGGCAGCAGCATGAGCACGCAGCTTTTGATGTTCTTTAAATAGTCTCCGGTAAACACGCCCCCTTTGGGAACAATCACCGCGAATACCGTATTTTCCGCGCCGCGGGTATGCAGCAAAACTATTCCCAGTCCGGCAACGACCTGGCTGTCCAGGGCTTCTCTGGCCATAAGGGCACGGCGGACCGCTTCCGGGTTTTCCGGCGAAAAGCGGGCGGCGGCAAAGCCGGCAAGTTCTTCGAAGGAGCAGCCGGCTTCGATGGGGACGACGGCAAAGTTGTCGAGCAGGCGTCTTGACTGCATGAAAATCCGGATAAGGTCGTCCAGCCGTTTTTCCAAAAAGACGGACTGCTTCGGAACTTCCGCCTCTCCTTCGGTAAAGGCAAAGGTGTCAATGGCCTCCTGAATCTTTTGATAGTCTTCCTCTTCCATAATCGTCCGTATCCTGACTATGGGTTTGTCGGTTTCCGTCAACGGTATGGTGGAGATAAGAAAATCGGCGCCGGCCCAGGAATCTTTTTCGTCGTAAGGCGATACTTCAACTTCCAGTTCTCCCTTGAAGCGCTTGCGAAGCTGATAGGCAAGCATATAGGACATGCCGATGCCGGACACGCATACGATACCCGCCCGGAGGGAACGCCGCCTGACATTCCGTTCTCCCAGGACGGTAAGGGCCGCCAGAAAATGTATCTGGATAAATGAAATTTCGTATGACGGAACCGGAATACCGAGCTGTTCTTCCAGAACCTTCGCCGCCCGCCGGGTTTTTTCGTATACTTCGGGGTAGTGTTTTATGAGTTCCGCTTCCAGAGGATTGGGAAGCTCTATTCCTCCCTTCAGCCTGGGCAGCGCGGATTCCAGATGCCGGGACAGGAGCCTTGTCAATTGTTCGTTGGTTTTAAGGATCACCGCGACAGGGGGATCGAAGCGGTCTATCATCCGCATTACAAGATGCTGGATAAGATCCTGCTGATCCACCGGCCCCGGCTCAAGGGGGCTTTCCTGCTTCGATCTGCAGGCCTGAATCCAGCCCGACAGGGCCTGCCGCTCCGTTTCCGGCAGCGTTATTGAAAACTCGTTCTCCGTTTCCCCGGCGAGCTCTCCGGCAAGGGCGTTCCGGAAATCTCCCGCCGGAACCTGTCCGTTTGAAACGAAGTTTCCGTTTTGTACGCGGACGACCATCGTCATAAGGTAGAGGGAAATCAGACAAAAGGATTCCGGGGTCATCCAGTCGATAAGGGCGCTTTTTCTGCGCAGAATTTCCCGGACGCCCGTTTCTATGTCTTCTCCGGGAAACCCGAACGCGGAAGTATAGGATTTTCCACCCGAGTCCCCGTCGAGCATGAAGCGGCTTACAAGGGCCGCGCGCAGGGCTTCTTCGGCCCCGTCGCACTGTACGCCAAGGCCGCTTTTACGGGTAATGGAAAGGCCCCGGCCGCCAAGCCATGTTTCAAGCTCGTCGAGATCGTTGCTTACCGTGGACTCGCTCACATCAAGAGAGCTTGAGTAGTAATACAGCTTCTGTACTTTTCCCGAATTGGCGATAAGCTCGACCAGAAGACGGAGCAGCCGTTCCTTTTTGGAAGCGGGCTGCGGTCTGTAATCGGCCAGCGCCTCCATGAGGTTTTGGCGGGCCTCGTCGCTCCCGGAAAAGGCAATGCCTCTGCCGGGAACGGAGGTCAGGACGGCCTCGAATCCGCCCAGCGCCGAATCGGCGTTTTCCAGTTCCCGAAAAACGGTCCGGCGGCTCGCGCCCAGCGCCGAAGCCAGAACGTCGACCTTTACCGGATCGCCGGAGCGCAGCAAAAGCTCCAGCAGCCGTAAAAGTCTGGGAGAAAGAGCTCCGGGATTCTGGAACCGGTTCAAAGGTTCGCCGTTAAAAAATCACGCGCCGCTTCTACCGCCGCCGCTTCGTCTTCGCCTTCCGCCTTGACGGTAAAGGTCTGACCGCATTTAAGCCGCAGCTTCATCAGGCCGATTAATTTTTTCGCGTCGGCGCTTTGATCGTCCCGGTTAACGGTGACATCGCTTTTAAACTCCTGCATTTTCTGGACGAAAAGTCCCGCCGGCCGCGCGTGAATACCGTTTGGATCGGTAATCGTATACGAAAATTCCCGCATATATCCTCCTTCATAAACCTCAAAATAAAAACTCAAAGCCCCTGGGGCCGCGGTTCGCGGACAGGGAATTCGCTTCCCCGTCCGCTGGACAATACAGGCTGTTCCAAAAGCCGAAGTTTTGGAACAGCCCCAATAATATCATTTTTTTAAACTGGTCACCACTTCTTCATATTCCGGGGCGCTGAGGAAATCGGTTATCAATACAAGGCGGGCATTGGGATTCGCCTCTTTTGCCCGGGCGCCCAGTTCCTTGTGGCAGATGATAATGTCCGCGTCCGGGGGGACTTCGCCTACCGGCGAATGAACAACGGTAATGTCCGTAATACCCGCCGCCTGAATTTTTTTCCGCAGTTTGGTAGCCCCCATCGCGCTTGAACCCATTCCGGCGTCGCAGGCAAAGACGATCTTTTTTACCGCGGAGGCGGTGTCCCAGGCGGCTTTGGTTTCTTCCGCCGAGATGCCTTTTGATTCGGCCTTGTTCGCCCTGGTCTTGGCCTGGGCCGCTTCAAGGTCGGCGTCGTCCTTCCCGAAAACCTTGAGCAGCGCCATGGACAGGATAAACGAAACCGCGCCGCCCAGCAGTATGCCCAGAATATTGGGGATGTACGCGCCCCTGGGAGTCATCATAAGTTCCGCGAAAATCGATCCCGGAGAAGCCGGCCCGACAAGACCGCCCCCGAAAATGCTTAAAGTCAGGACGCCGGTAAAACCGCCGGCTATCATGGCGATGATAAGAATGGGGTTCATCAGCACATAGGGGAAATAAATCTCGTGAATACCGCCGAGGAAGTGGATGATCGCCGCGCCGGGGGCGCTGCTTTTGGCGCTGCCTTTTCCCACAAAACAATACGCGAGAAGCAGACCAAGGCCGGGGCCGGGGTTCGATTCAATCATAAAATAGATTGACCGTCCCACGGCTTCCGCCTGCTGGCTTCCCAGGGGCGTAAAGACGCCGTGGTTTATCGCGTTGTTGAGAAACAGTATCTTTGCGGGTTCGACGATTATCGAAGAAAACGGCAGCAGCTTGTGGTTGACCAGCCAGCCTACGCCCGCGCCAAGGGCGTTGGTCGCGGCGGCGGCAAGGGGGCCTATGCCAAGGTAACAGATAATCGCGAGTATGCCGCCGATGATTCCCGCGGAAAAGTTGTTTATCAACATTTCAAAACCGGCGGGGATATGGCCTTCCAGCGCGTTGTCAAATCTTTTGATGCAGAAACCGCCCAGGGGGCCCGCAATCATGGCGCCCAGGAACATGGGGATATCCGCTCCCATGATGACGCCGATAGTGGCGATAGCGCCGACTACGCCGCCCCGTACGCCGTCGCCCGTCAGACGGCCTCCGGTATAGCCGATAAGAAGCGGCAGAAGATACGTCAACATCGGCCCGACCATGGCGCCGAGTTTTTCATTGGGTATCCAGCCGGTCGGAATAAACAGCGCCGTGATAAGCCCCCAGGCAATGAAGGCGCCCAAATTGGGCATAACCATGGCGGAAAGCGTTCGTCCGACTTTTTGTACCATTTGTTTCATGTTTTTCTCCTCTTTCATTCGCAAGCTTTCATTTACTTTACAGAATGAATGTCAAAAAACGCAAGGAAAACATGTACAGAATTGGCATAGCGGTTCTGTGCCAGGACTAAAGAACGATAAAAGGGCATTGCCCCGCATTTTCCCCGAAGGGGTTTTTACAGACCTCCCGCGCTGTTTTTCGCCGGAACGTCAGATCTGCGATTTACGGATAAACTCCCGGTATTTTTCCGGATTGCTTTTGAAGGCCACTATCGGCTGCTCGTCTTCCGCTTTTCCCAGGGCGCTTGCCGCTTCGAAGAAAAGCCTGTCCGCGTTTATAAGGCGCCCCGAACGGGAACTGAGCCCGGCGCGGAGAGCCGTTTTGGAACCGTCCGGCAGATTTTTTAACACCCTGGCGTGGAATTCCTCGGCTTTGATAATTCCGTGATCCAGATCCGTATTGGGAATAATCACCGATATACCCCGGTTTCCCTTTTCAAAGGTCAGGTCTTTAAGGTTAAAGAAACGTACCGCCTCGCCGGCGAGTTTTTTGTAAAATTCGCCGTCCGGGACTTCCTCACATTCGAAAAGCAGCATGACGAGATCCTGCTCAGACGCGGCGCAGCGGTGAATTTCCGAGGCGAGCCTGTCTATCGTATAGTCTTCCCAGCCTATGCCGCTTTTTGGCGAATAAAGTCCCCGAGGCCCGGCATCCGTTTTGGCGGACGGATAAGGTTCCGGTGATTCGGTATCCGTTTCGCCGGGCGGATAAAATTCCCCTGGCTCGCCCGATCCGGTATCCGATTCATCGAACGGATAAAATTCCCCCGGCTCGCCCGGTCCGGTATCCGATTCGTCGAACGGATAAAATTCTCCCGGCCCGGCATCCGTTTCCGCGGACGGTTCTTCGCCCGGCATTTCGAGCGTATCCTCGTCCAGGAAATCGTCCAGCGAAAATTCGTCGGAGCCGTCAAAACCGCCCGGACTTTTTTCCGTCTCCGTTTCCCCGAAGCTCTCGCCGTCTTCCGGTTCGGAAAAAGTGGTAAAATCAAAATCGTCGTCCAAATCTTCCTGTTCGTCCGCTTCTTCGGCGCGATCTTCCGAATAGGAGGTTTCTTCCGCGTAGGAAGTTTCCGAATAAGTGCTTTCCGTCCGGGCGGTTTCCGGGCTCGCTTCGTCCGGCTCTGCGCGTTCCCGAATCCCGGCTTCTTCCGTAATTCCGGCGTTTTCTTTTTTCAGGATTGAAGACAGTATCAGCGTGAGGAAGGCGACAAGCAGGGCCGCCAGTATCGCCGCGAGCGATTGTTTCAGCGTTTTTACGAAAAGCGCGTAATCGACGACGTTGTAGGCGGCGTAAATGTTGACGTTTCGCAGGCCGCTGACATCCACCTGTTTCGCCGGCAGATAACCCGTTCCGGGGCGTCCGGCAAAGCCCGGCGTGGTTCCGTTCCTTACGACGATCCTTCCGGGCTCTTTTTCAAAGGCAAGTTCGCTTCCCGCGGACCCGGTTATGATTATTCCTTCAAGGGCCTCTCCGGCCCTGAGCCGTTCCTGTATCAGGTCCCCGCCGTTTTCCTCAAAAAAAACGTCCCGGGAAACGAGGCCGGCTATGCCGTCCAGCTCCATTTCGGCGGTTTCTTTTTGCCGCCCAATGCCTCTGTATATCCGGTACGCCGCGAAAACGACCGACGCGGTATAAACAAGAATACAAAACAGGGCAACTATCGAAGGAGTTTTCCGCATGAAGAATAGTATATACGATTTTGCTTTTTTCTGCTAGAATATAACGGAAGAAAAATGAAAAAAACGAGAAAACCCTGTCTTCCCGCGCCCTGGTATCCCCGCGATCCCGTGGAGCTGATGAATTTTCTTGACCCGTTTGCGCGGATAGAGCCCGCGGGCGACATTCCCGCCGCCGTCGCCCCCCACGCGGGCTGGCGTTATTCCGGCGTTCCGGCCGCGAAGGCCGCCGCGGCCCTTGCCGCTGAACCGGCGGATACGGTCGCGGTAATAGGCGGCCACCTGCCGGGGGGCGCGAAGCCCCTGTTCGCGATGGAAGATTCGTGCCTTACCCCGCTTGGGGAAATGGAAATTGACGCGGAACTCCGGGATCTTGTAAAAGACAGCCTGGACGGGCAGGAGGATGTTTGGGCCGACAACACGGTGGAAGTGCTCCTGCCAATCGTAAAACGTTTTTTTCCGGCGGCGAAGCTCCTTTGGGCGCGGTTTCCGGCGGAATTGTCCTCGTTTGAAGCCGGAAAAACCCTGGCGAAAGCGGCTTTGTCGCTGGGGCGGCGGGTAAAAGTCCTGGGTTCCACGGATCTTACCCATTACGGCTCCGCTTACGGCTTTAGCCCCCGGGGAAGCGGCCCCGGCGCCCTGGAATGGGTAAAAACCGTCAATGACCGCCGTTTTATTGAGGCGGTCATTGACGGAAATCCGCGGGACATACTGGACAGGGCGGAACGGGAACGGGCGGCCTGTTCGGCCGGGGCCGTGCTCGGCGCCCTGGGCTTTGCCGAAGAAACGGCCGGGAAAAACAGGCCGGCGGGGCGGCTTCTCGATTACCGGACCAGCGCCGATCTTACCGGCGATCCGGGCGATTCGTTTGTCGGGTATATGGCGTTTCTTTTTTGGAACGATTTTCGTTGAATAAAAAGTATTTTTCCTGTATGATTGCACGTAGATTGTCAAAAACATCAAAAAACTTCGGTTTTGGATGTTCCCAAATTACTATTGTGAGGATTTTAATACATGTTGGATATCGGTCCGATTCACCGAACTGAATATGAGTTGGGCGAAGACCGATCAGAGCCCGTTTGTATCGCGGAAGCTCCGGGGCGGATTCATTTTATGGGGGAACACGGCGAAAACGGGGCCGGTTTGTTCCTTTCGTCGGCTGTCGACAGGACGATCCGCGTTTCGGTAAGCGTTCGCAAGGATAATTCCATCCGTTTTTTCGCCGCGGATCTTGGGGAACGGAAGCGCACGACCCTGGTAAATCTGAAGTACAAACGGGAAGACCGGTGGGCGAACTATATCAAGCTGGCAATTCACGTTTTTGCCGAACTGGGATACCCCGTAAAAGGCCTTAATTTTACCGTTTCGGGGAATATTCCCCAGCAGATCGGGCTGGCCTCGTCTACCGCGATAGAAGTCGCCGCCGCCGCCGCGCTAAAGGGCTATTATAAGGCGGCGATTCAGGAAAAAGAGCTTATACGGCGTCTGGTTAAGGCCCAGGCGGATTTTTTCGGAAAAGAATCCAGTCCCGTGGACTACCTTGTCGCCTTTTCGGCGCGTAAAAACCATTTTTTGGTCGTGGACGAGCTTAACCTCGAGGTAAAGCGGATTAAGTCTCCGCTTTCCAGGTACCGGTTCCTGCTTACGGATTCGCGGGTTCCCCGGCTTGGCGTGGAAGAAGAGTTAAAACAGCGCAGGCTCGATACCCGGAAAGGTCTGGAGATTCTTTCGCGGAAAAGAGAAGGGGCGAGCTTCAGGGAATTCGCCTCCGGGGATCTGCTTGATTCAATGGGCTCGTTTCCCGAAGAGATACGCCGCCGCTCTCTTCATGTGGTCGAGGAACTGCGGCGGGTTAACGAAACGGCGGAGGCCCTGAAAAAGGCCGAATACGGGGAAATATCCAGGATTGTGTATTCTTCCCATGAAAGCCTGCGGGATTTGTACGAAGTTTCCTGCCCCGAAATCGACTGGCTTGTCAAACGCGCCCAGGAAACCGAAGGGACGCTTGGTTCCCGCATGACGGGCATGGGTTTCGGCGGCTGTACCTATACGATACTCAAGGAAAACGCCGAAAAAGAATACAGGCGGCGGCTTGAAGATTACGAGCGGATATTCGGCTTTCATCCCCTGGTTCACGAAATCCGGCTTGCCGCCGGCGCCAGGCTTGTTCCGGACGAGGCCTAAACGTGGACGGCTTAAAAGCTTCCCTTGAGGAAGGGGTCAGGCTTTTCCGCATGAACCGCTGGGAACCGGCCCTGGCGGAACTGCTCAAGGTTGACGCGGACGGCTTTTCCGTGGAAGAGGCCGCCGATCTCGCCTACTATCTGGGGCTTTGCTATACCAAGCTGAGACGCTACGACGACGCCCTGCTGTACCTGGAACAGGTTGTTACCTCTTCCCCCGATCCCCTGCGGATGTACCAGTGCCGCATGACCCTGGCCTATATCTACGCGATAACCAGCCGTTCCAAACTCGCCGAATTCGAGCTTGGCAGGCTTGTGGAAGGCGGTTTTGAGTCCGTGCAGATGTACACGACACTGGCCTACGCGGCCTGGTCCCAGCGGCATTACCAGAAAGCCATAGACTACTATGAAAAAGCCCTTGATTTGGACGAAAATAATCCCACGGCCCTGAACGGCCTCGGTTATATCCTGGCCGATTCGGACCTGGACGTAGTCAGGGGCGTAAGGCTGTGCCGCAGGGCGGTGGACAAAAAACCCCAGAGTCCGGCGTATCTGGATTCGCTGGGATGGGCCTATTTCAAAAGCGGCGACGCGGCCGAAGCCCGAATCTGGCTCAGGAGGGCGCTGGATATGGCTCCGTATCAGAAAGAAATACGCGAGCACATGAAAACCGTAGTCGCCCCCGAATGAGCGGGGAGGAAACAGCAGAGTGGCAAAAGAATACCGGATGATTCGCGGTCCGTCCCGCGGCCGGGCCTGTTCCCGTTTCGCGTTCTCCGCCTTTCTGTTCCTGCGGCTGTTGTTCGTTTTGGAGGCCCAGGAGTTTTTTCCGGTTCCGTCTCCGGCCCCTTCGGATTCGCGGGGACCGAATTACCTTAACGGTCCCGGGCCGAGTCTTGGCGATACGCTTGACGCCCAAAGGGAATTCCGGCTGGGCGTTCAGGCCTATAACCGCTATGCGTTTAACGAGGCTATTCTGGCCTTTGAAAAAGCGCTGTCGTACAGGCCCGCCGAAGAGCTTACCCTGGAGTGGCTTGGAAGGGCCTATTACCGCTCCGGCATGGAAGACACCGCGATAAGCCAGTGGCAGAGCGCGCTGGAACGCTCCGCGTCGGCTTCCGCGCAGCTGCTGCTGCGCAGCCGGATCGAAACGGTGCGGAACAGGAGGAGCCTTATCCCCCTGGTTTCTTTCGCCGCCGGGGAACTGCGCTTTGTGGAGTCGGGCCGTTATCCCGGCAGGACCGAAAACGGCCTTTATTTCAGACAGCCGTCGTCCGTGCTGCCGATGGAAGACGGGACGGCCTGGGTCGCCGCCTACGGAAGCAACGAGCTTGTGCGGATAGACGTAAACGGCCTGATACGCCGCCGGGCGCGGGGGCCTATTAACGGCTTTGACAGGCCCTACGACGTGGTCAAGGCCCCGGACGGCCGGCTCTATGTATCCGAATACCGGGGCGGGCGGGTAAGCGTGCTGTCCGCCGCCGGAAACTGGCTTTCGTATATCGGGAGCCGGGGCAGGGGCGACGGGATGTTCGTAGGCCCACAGAACCTCGCCGTAGACGAAGACGGCTATCTCTACGTCGTGGATTACGGAAACAGGCGGATTTCCAAATTCGACCCCGACGGAACCTTTCTTTTTTCGTTTGGAAAAAAAGGCTACGGCTTCGACGGCTTTCTTTCTCCGACCGGCATCGCCTGTCTTGACCGGCGGGTCTTCGTCGCCGACGGGGTCTACAAAAAAATCTATGTATTCGACGGGAACGGAACCTATACGGGGGTTCTTGTGGAAGAAGGCCTTGGCGGGCCGGAAAGCATCCGTCCCGCTTCGGGAGGAAAGCTTCTCGTAGCCGATACCAACAGGGCGCTGCTTGTCGATCCCGATTCGTCCGTCGTTACCGAACTCGGCGTTATCGGCGGCGGCGCCGTGCGCGTTACCGGCGCCGCTCTGGACAAAAACGGCAACATACTGGCCTCAAATTTCCGGGGCGACGAGGTCGTCGTAATGACGGAAGTCGACGACATGGCTTCGGGTTTCTTTGTACAGATAGACCGGGTAATAGCCGACGCCTTTCCCGAAGTGACCGTCGAGCTTTCCGTTCAGGACAGGAACAGGCGGCCCATCGTCGGGCTGGACGGAAGGAATTTCCTCCTTTCCGAAAACAACAGAACCGCGGCGGGACAAACTTTTTTGGGCGCGGCCTATCTTTCGGAAAACTGCGGCATTTCCGTGCTGTTTGAGCGCTCTTCGGAAACGGAAGCCCTGCGCGACGATCTGGCGGCGGCCCTTAGGGACATAGCCGGTTCCGCCGGGGGCGCCCGGATTGTGTCGGTTGTTTCGGCGGGCCGGACTCCGGTACGGGAACGGGTGGGCGCCGGGGCTTCGGGCCTTGCCGCCGCGGCGAGGGGCGGCGTTTACAGCCCCTACTGGAGCTTCGATCAGGGGCTTCGCCTTGCCGCCACGGACCTTCTGCCCGGAGAAAAAAAGCGCGCCGTAGTTTTTGTTACTTCCGGCTCTCCGGGCGAATTCGGCTTTGAAAACTACAGCCTTTCGGAGCTTGCGGCGTATCTGTCCAACAACGGCATCGCGTTTTACGCGGTCGTCGTGGGAAACGGCAGGGTTTCGGGAGAGCTGCAATACCTTTGCGAGGAAACGGGCGGCGAGGCGGTGGATCTGTACCGGCCCCTGGGAATCGGCCCGGCTATCCGCTCAATAGCCGAAAAAGGATCCGGCTCTTACGCGCTACGTTACCGTTCCTCGTTGTCCACGAACTTCGGCAATAATTATCTTCCCGTAGAAGCGGAAGTGTACCTGCTTGAACGTTCCGGCAGGGATCGTACCGGCTATTTTGCCCCGCTGGAATAATGCCGGGGCGAAGCCGCCTCGCGTTCTATTTTGCAATTCGTGGTATTTTTTTTGCCGCTGCGTCCCAGGTATTTAAATACCAATGCATGTTTAAATAATCATCCATTGTTTCTTCATCAGGAATATATAAAAACAATTGTCCGGTTTCCTGAGCGGATATATGTACGGACAGGCAAATAAAAACGGCACAAAGCGCCTGTTTTAACATCTGTTTCCTCCATTAAGACAAGACAGAACGCTAGAACGGCAGCCTGATTCCGCCGGGGATAACGTTTTGAAGCGCCCTGCCGGCTTCTTCTTCCGCCCTGTTTATGGCTTCTTCCGCGGCGCCGCGGATTTTTCGTTCGGCTTCGTTCTTTTTTTCTTCCAGGGAGGTTTTTAACTGGTCCACGGCGTTCCGGTCTCCCCTTGCCGCGGCGAATATCGCGTCCATGTCTTCCCGCGAAACCCAGCGTTCGTCCAGATAGGCGGAAAGTTTTTCCCGCAGCGCCCGTTCAACGGCTTCCTCGGCCTGCCTGATATACCGTTCGGCGGCGCGGCGCAGGGCCGCCGAGATAAGGTCGCCTATGTTGGTCGTAATCGAAAAATTTTCGTCCCCCGCCGAAGTATGCTCGTACTGCAGGGCCAGGTTGACGCTGTTTTGTTCCGTTAACACTTCCGAAATCACCTCGGCTATCGTTCCCCGGGGATCCACAAGCTGAGGTTCTTTTATGTCGACGCCTCCCCCGCCCGCCGCCGCGCCGCCGCGGCCGCCCGAAAAGTTGGCGTTAAAGCCGACCGCGCCGGAAAAGCCCCCGATGCCGACGGCGCTCAGATTGCCCCGAAGATCCAGCGGAAAGTTGTCTCCCGTAACGGCGGCGCTGAAGTATTGCCGCGCGGTGGTTCTGAAATCGGCGCTGCCGTCAAAGCGGGTCGTTCTGCCGTAACTGCCCTGTTCGGTAAGGGCAAGTTTCAGTTCCGTGGGCCTGCCGCTCAGATCCGGGTCGGAGCTGACGCCGCGCAGATCGAAACCCCAGTTCCATCCGCCCAGGGTAAAATCCGAAGCCATGATTCCCAAATAAAACACCGGGTAGGCCTGGGTCGGAAACGCGACGTTCCTGCCCCGGAACGTCCGCTTTTTTGGTTTCGGTTCCGATTTGGGGATTCGGGCCTGCAGGGCCTTGATCTTTTCGAAGGCCTCAAGGGCCCTTTGACCGTAGGCTATGTATTGTTCGACTTCGTCGGAAAGTATCTCCCGTATTGAAGGTTCAAGGGCTCTCAGGGCGTTGCCGCTTCCAAGATCGAGATACGATTTAAGATGATCGATATCGCCCTGCAGGGCTTCTCTGGCGGTCCTTTCGAGATTCCGCGCCGTATTGATGTCGGTCTGAACGCCGTCGACAATGGTTTCGACCTCGTCCCGGGCGCTTTCCACCGAAGCGGCCAGCGCGTTTACCTCCGATACGATTTTTGCCGCTTCTTCCGCGCGTCTGATATTGTTGATATTGATATTCAGGACAGGCTGAACGGCGCTCCGCAATTCGGCGACCTGCGCGTTCGCCCGGGCATACTGGTTTTCCCAGCGGGCTCTGGCTTCGTCATAGGCCGACAGGGCGGACTGGAACGCCGCGGGAGACGCCAGCTTGTCGTATTCCCGTTCAAGAAGCCCCATCGCGTCAAAGTTCGACAGATCCACCAGGGGCGGCGCGGGCGGCTTTTCGCGCCGGGCGGCGATTTTCGCGGCGTATTCGGGTATGGCGCCGGATACGCCGCGGGGGGTTCCGAAGCGGAGACTGTCGGCCCGGAGTTCCTCAATGTAGATTTTGCCGCGCAGTACCGCCTGGGGTTTCAGCCGGATCTCAAGCCTGCCGGTCTCGAACAAATTTTTCATCGGTTCGTCGCGGTTGGCCACGGTTACGGATTCTATGCCGATGCGGAACCGGATTAGTCCCAGATGGAATTTGTTTACGTCGCAGCGGGCCTCAAATACGTTTTCAAGCCCCCGTTCCAAAAGGCCTTCAAGTACCGGATCCATAAAGATCATAAAAAAGATCACAAGGGAAGTAACAAGAACGGCAAAAGCCGTTAACGGCAAAAGTTTTACCGCCATCTGGCGGTTTTTCTTTATCGCTTTGGCGAGGATCACAAGCCGTTTGAGGGTTCCGGCCATTGCCTTCTTTTCTTCGTCACCGGCCTGTTCGTCCAGGGGCTTCGCGAAAGCTTCTTTAAGGGTATAAACCCCCTCGTTCAGATCGAAGACGGAAACAAGAAATTCCCTGTCGCCGGGCTGTTCGATAAATTTGAGCAGCCGTTTGGTAAAGCGTTTTTCCGTATACGGCCTGCGGAATATGGCCGGAACTTTTTTCGACATGGTTTCCCTCCGCGTCAGCTGAAATGAGACGTTTTTTCCTGTATTGAACGGGCCGCCGTAAGGATCGTGGAGATCAGCGGCGCTTTGGTGATATTCTGTACCAGGGCGCTGTTTCTGATTTTCGGCCCGACACTCGTTCTGTAAACCGGTACAAGGGCCCTGATAAGGACGTACACGGGTATCCACAGCGCGGCGCCGGCCGCAAGGCCGCCGGCTACAAGGGTATTGTTAAAGCCGGTAAACGGGACAAAGGGCATGTTGTACAGGGTGATAAACAGCTCCTGGAGGCTCCCGATATGGAGAATTTCCCAGCCCAGGAGGTCTGTAAGGGGAAAAACCGCAAAGCCCAGTACCTTGATTACCGCCATGACGAGAATTTTACTGCCATGGTGATGCCGGAAAAAGAACGAGACGACAAAAAGCGCTATCCAGAAAAAGTTACCCGCGGGCACAAGGCCGAAAAGAACGCCCCAGGCAAAACCGGCCGCAATCTGCCCCCGTTTGAGGTTGCCGTT
>JAIRSC010000138.1 GCA_031255645.1 Treponema sp.
GGCGGGCTCAAGAACGTGCCCCTTTCCAGCGACAACGCCGCCGCCGGCATTACCGCCGTACCCGACAATATGTACAACACGGCTTTTGCCATTACAAAAGACAACGTGCGGTATTTCAAGGCCGACGTGATGCCCGACATCAGGACAAGTTTGTACAACCGGTAGCACGGATTACCACGCCTTTGTATCATACAGAGGCGCGGCAAATCGTCTTGAAGTTTTGCGGCGGCGGCGCGTTGTTTGAAAACGGCGTTTTGTCCGCGCCGCGAAATTCCGTACCGGACAGCTCTTGCGTTTTGCAGCCCTGGCGGCTGCGAAAACGCGCTTGTTAAGAAAGTTTGCCCATAATGTGTCCTACATTATGGGCAAACTCTAATTCCCCGGATAACGCCCAAAATATAAGATATTTGTGGAAGGGTTTTCATGGAACTTAATTTAAAAGGAAAAAACGCCATAGTTACCGGAGCTTCCCGCGGTCTTGGCGAAGGTATCGCCAGGGTTCTTGCCAGAGAAGGCGTGAACGTGCTGTTGAACTACGCTCACGAGGGAAGCAGGGAAAAGGCCGACGGCATCGTTTCGGCGCTGGTTTCCAGCAGCGGGATCAGGGCAGGAAGCTTCCGGGCCGACGTTTCGAAAGAAGAAGAAGTGCCCCCGATTTTCGACGAGGCCGAAAAAGTTCTGGGGGGGGCGGT
The DNA here is from genome assembly GCA_031255645.1 of Treponema sp. Classification (GTDB taxonomy): domain Bacteria; phylum Spirochaetota; class Spirochaetia; order Treponematales; family Breznakiellaceae; genus JAIROH01. The sequence continues at coordinate 693 of JAIRSC010000138.1, forward strand.
AACAATTTTGATAAACAACGCGGGGATTTGTCCCCACGTCAATATAGTGGATTCGGATTTTAAATCGTGGAAGGACTGCATGGCGACCAACGTGGACAGCATGTTCCTTATGTGCCGCGAATTTTTGCGGCGGAATATACCCCGCGCCTGCGGCGGCCGCATTATCAATATCGCGAGCCAGGCGGCCTTTAACGGCTCAAAAAACGGCAAGACCCATTACTCGGCGTCCAAGGGAGCTGTCGTATCTTTCGGCATATCCCTGGCAAAAGAGGCGGCGAAATACAATATTTTCGTAAATACCGTTTGTCCCGGCATGCTCCTTACCGAGCTTACCGCGGTAACCCTTACCGACGAGGAAGCGGTAAAAAAATACAACCAAAACCTGCTTTTGGGCCGGCTTGAGGAAGTCGCCGAAGTAGGCGAGATGGTGGCTTTTCTGGCAAGCGACGCGGCGTCGTATTCAACGGGCGCCGTTTTCGACGTAACCGGCGGCATGATGTCCCGCTAATGGAACTACTAAATATAAAAGGGATGTCAAGAAGGACCACGAAGCACAACACGAACTTTTGCTTCGGTAACTTTGATTGACCCTGTTTCCCTTTTGTTCCTGAGGTTCGTGGCTAATAACAGGGCAGCCCGTGGAAAAACCATAGGGTTTTGGAACAGTTTCAAGGTACAAAAATTTGGAGGGCTAAACTATGGCGGAATTTGTTTTGGGCATTGACTACGGCTCCACGATGATCAAGGCCAGTGTTTTTGACATGGAAGGCGGAGAGAAAGGAGTCTGTTCCGTTAAGGTAGACAATACTTCCCAAAAAACGGGATGGTATGAGCGGGACCTGGACGGCGTCTGGGAATCTTCCAAAGCCGCCATAGCCGGGGCGGTAAAAGCCGCTTCGGAAAAACACGGCGTTTCCCCCTCCGATATCGCCGCGGTTTCCCTTACCGGCCACGGCAACGGCGCGCATCTTGTGGATCAAAACGGCAGGGGAACCCGGCCGGCCATTGAGGGCACGGACGGCAGGGCAGCTTCCTATGTGGACAAATGGAAGAAAGACGGCTCGTTCAGCCGGATCCATCCGATGAACATGCAGGCCCTGTGGCCCGCCCATTCCCTGTGCGTTATGGCGTGGCTGCGGGACAACGAGGCGGAAATCCTCAAAAAAACCAAATGGATACTTAACCCCAAAGACTATATCAGGCTTCGCCTTACCGGAGAAGCTTTTCTTGAATATTCCGACGCTTCCGGGAGCGGCCTTATCAATACGCGGGACAGAAAAATCGATCCGGCAATGCTGGATATTGCCGGCCTGGGCCTTCTCGCGGAAAAGATGCCTCCGCTCAAATACGCGACAAATGCCTGCGGAGAGATTACCGCGGCGGCCGCCGCCGAGACGGGGCTCGCGGCGGGAACCCCGGTTGCCGCGGGCTGTTACGACATTGATTCCGCGGGCCTTGCCACGGGGCTTACCGATGAATCCGTTATGAATGTGATTGTCGGCTCCTGGGCGAACAATCAGTTTATTTCCAAAACGCCCCTTGTAAGCGAAGACTTTTTTTCAACGACTGTCTACGCGATAGAAGGTTACTACCTTATGCTGGAAGGCAGCGCCACCGGGGCAATCAATCTGGAGTGGTTTGTGGAACGCTTTATGGAAGCGGACAAAAAGGACGCCAAAGCCGCGGGCAAAAGCGTCTATGCCCTCTGCGACGAAGCCGTCGCTTCGGTAAAGCCTGAAGCCGCGGATATTATTTTTCTTCCGTTCCTTTACGGCAGCAATGTAAATTTCAAGGCGAAGGGAACCCTTATCGGCATGGAAGGGAGCCATACCCGAAGCGAAGTGATCCGGGCTTTTTTTGAGGGAATCTGCTTTACCCACCGCTATCATATCGAAAAAATGGCCTCCTACGGAAGCGTTCCGGCGACAGCGCGCATGGCCGGCGGCGCGGTCAGGTCGGGCGTATGGAGGCAGATGTTTGCCGACGTGCTCGGCAAGTCCATCGAGGTTACCGCCGCCACTGAGCTCGGTACGCTGGGGGCAGCCATGTGCGCCGCCGTGCTGGCCGGGGCCTACGGCAGCCTGCATGACGCGGCGGACAAAATGGTTCAGGTTACCGGCCGTACCGATCCGAATCCCGCGTTACAGGATATCTATACCCATAAATACGAAAACTACAAGCGGGCGATCGAAGCCCTGGATCCTTACTGGAGTTGATATGAACGGCGAAGAACGCGTAATGGGCGCCCTGGCGCGGCAGCCCATAGACAGGGTTCCCACGTTTGAGTGGGAACTGAGCCGGGTTGTTGTCGAGGCCCTTGCCCCCGGCGAAGACGAACTTGGTTTTGTGGAAAAAATGGACATCGACGGAATTTGCGTGTACCCGGATTACCGGAGCGAATTTATCGACGACGTAACCTATCGTACCGAATGGGGAATTCTCAAGAAAAAAACTTCGGAGGTACAGGATATTCCCGTGGGGGGGCCGGTCAAAGAGCCCGGCGATCTTGACGCATACAAGCTCCCCGATCCGAACGCCCCCTGGCGGCTTGAGACCATGAACAGGGCTCTAAAGCGTTTCAGGGGAGAACGGGCGGTGATCCTCCACCTGAATGACGTTTTTTCCCTGCCTTCCAGGATCATGGCTTTTGATGAATTTCTTATGGCCATATATACCGAACCGGAAATGGTGGACAGGCTTATCGGCATGACGGTGGACTACAACATAGCCCTGGCGAAACGGGCCTGGGACGAAGGGCTCCGTATTGTAATGACCGGGGACGATTACTGTTATACGACAGGCCCCATGTTTTCGCCGGAAAAATTCAGGGAAATTTTTTATCCCTGGTACAAAAAGGTAATGGGCGCGTACAAGGACATCGGCTTTATGGTGATTAAGCACTGCGACGGCAATGTGCTTCCCCTTATCGACATGCTTACCGGCGCGGCGATTGACTGTTACGATCCGGTGGAACCGGCCGCGGGCATGGAGCTTTCCTGGTTCAAAAAAACCTATGGCGGCAGGCTCTGCCTTAAAGGTAATGTGGACTGCGGCCAGACGCTCACATTCGGCAGTGTGGAAGATGTGGTTAATGAAACGAAGGAATGTCTTCGGATCGGCATGCCCGGTTACGGCTATATCCTTTCGTCGTCGAACAGCATCCATTCAAAAGTAAAACCGGAAAATTACCGGGCGATGATCGACACGCTCCATGAATTTGGTGCGTATTAGTTTTGCCGGCTAAAGCCCGGCTGAAATCTGTCAAGGAGAACGACAAGTGAAAAGGATACAGTGGTACGGAGTTAAAGATGTCCGCCTGGAAACCGGCGCGGAGATTCCCGCCTGCGAAGAAGGCGGGGTGTTGATAAAGACAGAGGCTTTTTCGGTCTGCGGAACCGACATTAAAGCCTACAACGTGGGCAACAACCGGCTGACCCATCCCCAGACCGTGGGCCATGAATTTGTGGGCCGTATCGCGGAAAGCAAAAACGCGGAATTCAGGGAAGGCGAGCGGGTGGTTATGGCGCCGACTATCGGCTGCGGCGAATGTTACTACTGCAAAGCCGGGAAACGTAACCTGTGCGCCAAACCCCGCTCAATCGGCTTCCAGATTCCCGGCGCGATGGCCGAGTATCTGCCGCTGCCCGCGGACGCGATTGCGGGCGGACACCTTATCCGCTGTCCCGACGATATTCCCGCGCCCGTCGCCGCGATTGCCGAACCCTTAAGCTGCGTAATTAACGGCCTTTCCCGCGCGCCGGTTTCCGGTATGGAAGACGTTCTTGTTATAGGGCTTGGGGCCATCGGGCTGCTGCACGCGATTACCATAAGAAGCGCCGGGGTAAAAAACATCGTTACCAGCGAATTTCCCGGCCGCAAGGCGGACATCGCGAAAGAACTTGGTTTTAAGGTGGTTGATCCTTCCGAACTTGAAAAAAACCACAGGGAACTTTCCGGGGGCCTCGGCTTCGAACTTGTCGTTATCGCCGCGCCGGTGCAGAAAGTGCAGGAGACAGCGCCCGCGTATGCCCGCAAAGGCGGCTATGTTTCGTATTTCGCGAGCCTTCCCCCGGATCATGAAAAACTCAATCTTTCCAGCCGGATGATTCACTACAACGAGCTTGTGCTTTATGGTACTTCCGATTCTACGCCAAAGCATGTGGAAGAAGCGGTAAAGCTGCTCCAGGCGCGGAAAGACGATTTTGCCAAAATGGTTACCGTTCTTCCCATGGAACAATGGCTTGAAGGCTACCAGGGAGTAATGGACATGCGTTACGCCAAAGTGGTGTTGATCCCCTGAAACCGGAAAACAGAATGAAAGGCTCAGTTGACAAATCCACGGCGCTTACCCTGGCAGCCGCCGCCGGCATTGTGGCCGCCGCGCTTGTTATTGTGGTTCTTTACCGTTTGGGCGTTTCCGTACCGGGTTTTGCCCGGCGGCCCTCCGAAGAACGCATTGTCCGGAATGTGAATTTAGGCGATTCCCGCTGGCCGGAAGAACTTGTGGAACTGAACGTTCCCTCGTTCCAAAAGGATTTTGTTGTACACAGCGCGTTCAGCTATTCGGGCGAACACGGCAACCTTACCCTGCTCTACGCCACCAGGGCAAAGCTCGACGACATCAGGGCGCATTACCGGCAAACGCTGGAGAACCCAAGCGCCGAAGGCAGGAATGACGAGGGCGTCCTGAATTTGAAAGGCCTTGTCCGCGGCAGAATCGTTACGGTCAACAATTATTTCAGTGAGGTAAGCAACCTTATCATGGTAAACATGGAAATGACCGGAGAACACGCCGCCCTGATACGGCAAAAACTGATCGACGCCTTTCCCGGCGACGCGCTCACGGCCGCGCCGGACATCGGCGCGTTCGCGTTGGGAGAAAGCAGCGAAGGCTATGTAATGTACGATTTCAATACCTTTGCCGAAGACATTTACGCCGGCGCGCCGCTTTTTTCAAGGGCCTATTCTTTTGACGGAACCATGGAAGAGCTGGAGGAAAAAATCAACGATTTGGGAAAACGGTATACCGATCCCGCCCAGGCCAGCATCGGCGAAGGGATCGCCAAAATAAAACACGGCCCCTGGCTTTACCAGCTAAAACCGCTGGAAAGCGGCGGGCAGGTAAAAGCAGCGCTGATTGTTCAGCGTATACCGGAAGGCTGAAACAGACCATAACGCGCCCGCCTGGCGGGCCGTACTATATTTTGGAGGAATGTATGCGTACAGACAGATTTACCGGCAAGGCGGCGTTTATAACCGGCGCCGCCCAGGGCATGGGGTTTCAAACCGCCCTTGACATGGCAAAAGAAGGCGCCAAAGTCGCCATTTCCGATGTTGACGAAGAAGCCCTCAAACAGGCCGGAGAAACCCTTAAAAAGCAGGGGGCGGAATATCTTACCCTTGTTTGCGATGTTTCGGACAAGGCCCAGGTGGAAGCGGCGATCAAAAAAACCGTCGACGCTTTTGGCAGGATCGATATCCTTATCAACAACGCGGGAATCCTGAAGAATTTCCCCATTGAGGAAACCACCGACGAACTTCTTGAAAAGACCATCGGGATCAATGTGATGGGCGCTCTCTACGCGATTAGGGCGGTAACGCCGATCATGAAAAAGCAGAACTACGGCCGTATTATCAATGTGTCTTCCATTTGCGGTAAAATGGGCGATCATTCAACGACCTATGTTTACGGCGCTTCCAAGGGCGCTCTTTTGAGCGTTACCCGATCGGTCGCGTATCAGCTTGGGCCCTTCGGCGTTACCTGTAACAGTATCGCCCCCCACGCGGTTATGACAAAGCTTATGGCCTATTGGGACGACAACAGAAAGAAAGACGCGGCGAATAAAATACCTGTCCGCCGTCTGGGAACTGTCGAGGATATGTCCAGCCTTATGATGTTCCTCGCTTCCGATGAGGCCGGCTTCATAAACGGCGAGAACGTCAACATAAACGGCGGATATTATATGGATTAACGGACGCCGCGCCGGTCTACTGGTACATAACAAGACTCGGCCTGGGTTTCAGGGAGACAACTTCTTCGGGACTAAGGAGCGGGTCGTCGTAGCCGGCGCCGGGAATGTCAAAGTTGTAAAACAGCTTAAAGCCTTTGATGGGCATGTTCGCCGCGAGGGCGTTATACGCATAGGTACTGCGCTTGAGGGGCGGGCTGCCGAAGCCGTCGGCGCAGTGGACAAGGTTTACCTGCCGGTAGCCGATTTCTACCTTGTCCCGGTCTTCAATCATCCTCCAGTCAAACTGATGAACCACTAACATTCGTTCGCCGGGTATTTCGTTTTCGTCTATGTAGCGCGACATTTCTTCCTGGGCGCGGTTCAGCTCTTCCGCGCTAACGCTTCCGATAACACTCATCGGCCGGGCCGTCCGCCATTCGGGATCCAGGGCAAGGTGGACGTTGGGATAGCTCAGATAGGGAAACATCTCTTTGAGCGAATCGACAGGATCGTAGCGGCCAATCTGGTGATCGAGAAAAACAAGAATATCGTTTTCCAGGGCGAAATCGAGGTATTTTTTCAGGGTTTCTTCGGCAATGCAGCCTATTTTCCCTTGCGGCTGAACGGTGCCGTAGATCAGATAAAAGGCCTTGCGTATTCCCCGCCCGCCGTTCACCCGGTCATATTCGGACGCGAGTTCCTCAAGCAGAACGTCGAGTTCTTCCATCGTATAACGGCCCAGAATACCCATGTAGGGGGAATCGGGGTGACCGTAAAAAGCGAGAATGTCGTCATTGAGGATGAGCGGCCGGGAAATCCGTACGCGCCTGTCAAGCTGTTTTTTTTCACGTTCAGTGAAGGCCCAGTACGGCCTCGCGGCTTCCTGTTTAAGCCATTTTTCGTAGCCGGCGGTAAAATAAAACGCGGGGAAGGGCTCCTTTAAAGGCCGTCCCCCTCCGTCCGTCAGTGTGGGATCCGCCGCACCGGACAGCAGCAACAGCGCGGAGAGGCATATAAAAAAATACGGAAAAAGACACCGCCGGAAAAATCGCCCTGGGATCATGCTGTTTCATTATCGGCATAATGGTTACAATATGTTACATGAACCAGAATACGGTAAAGGACACGCTCCTGGCTATCGAAGACGCTCCCCTGGATTTTTCCGTCATTTTTTCCGGAAAACAAAGCCGAAAGGTAAACGGCCTTTACAAGCCGGAGAGCAGGGAAATTATCATTCACAACAGGAATTTTCTGGACGGCGCCAACGGGGAAAACCAGCTTCTCTATACGGCGATTCACGAATACGCCCATCACCTTCACGCCTGTTCCCGGGGAGGAACGCTGTCGTCAAGAGCCCATACGGCCGAATTTTGGGCCATACTTCACGGTCTTCTGGAAAAGGCGGAAGACAAAAAGATATACCGCAGCGTTTTCGACGCTTCGCCGGAGCTGAAAAAGCTTACCGCCCTGATACGTGAAAAGTACCTGGCGGAAAACGGCGGCCTGGTAAAAGAACTGGGAAAACACCTTTTGCGGGCCTATGAACTCTGCGGCGAAATCGGCGGCCGTTTTGAGGATTATGTAGACCGGGTACTGTGTATTCCCAAAACGGCCGCCCAGATGGCCATGAAGACGTATCAGTATGACCTTAACCCCGTCCTGGGCGCGGACAATATGCGCTACCTCGCGGGAATACGCAGCGAAGACGACAGGGCCGGGGCGGAAAAAGCCCTGCTCGCGGGAAAAAGCCCTGACTCGGTAAAGACCGCGGTGCGCCGGGGCGGCTTTTCGGCCCCCGCCGAAGACGACCCGAAACTCAGGCTGGAAAAGGAAAAACTCAGACTGGAAAAAACCATCGGCACGCTTTCAAAACGGCTTAAAGAAGTGGAGGAGGAACTCAACCGGATTTGAGTTTGGCCCGAACCCTGCCGCCGTTCGCGCGGTTAATGGTTAAACATGTAAAAAATATCACAAACGGCTTGACAGCCCAGGCTTAATTTGATACTATATAAGTACTGGGAGAATATTATGGCAATAAATCTGAAAAATGATATAAAACCGATTTCGTATGTAAAGACAAATGCGGCTGAAATGATGAAATATGTAAATGAAAGGAAAAACCCTATCGTAATTACCCAAAACGGGGAAGCGCGGGCGGTTTTGGTTGATATAGAAACATATCAAGAAACCCAGGATGCTTTTGCCCTCATGAATCTCATAAAGATTGCGGAAAAGGATATGCAGAACGGGAATACAGAGCCGGCAAAGAAAGTATTTGAAGAATTGAGGAAGGAAATTATTGAAAATAAAGGAAGGACCTGAACAATATATTGTTCAGGTCACCGCAAACGCGAAAAAAGATTTGAAAGAAATAATAGCTTATATTGCCCGCAATAATCCGGGGACAGCATTAAAAATCCTGGAAAAAACAGAAGCAAAAATAGATACATTGGATCATTTCCCGTACAGGGGAGGATATGTTCCCGAATTATTGAAAAGAGGAATAAAAGATTATAGGCAATTGTTGGAATCTCCATGGAGAATAATATATAAAGCAGATAATGATGTCGTAAATGTATTACTGATAATAGACTCAAGAAGAAATACACAAGATATTTTGATAGAAAAGTTGATAAAATGAGCCTTCGCTCGGCGGCTACTGCAATTTTACCGCAAAATGCTCAATTAAAGGCACATAACGTCAAAACCCACATCGCCGGGATTTGGCAACGTGGGTTTTGCTCGTATTACGCCATAATTTTGTCAGAACACTAGAACGGCCGCTCCGCGAGGTACTTGTACTCCCTGTAGACCCGTTCCGCCTGGGCTTTGGCTTTCGCGAGAAGCGCGTCAGCCCGGTCGGGGCTGGCCGCCTTGAGGCTCTTGAAACGGACTTCTTTGTACATAAAGTCTTCAAGGCTTGTCGTCGCTTCTTTGGAATCAAGCGTGAACGGATTTTTCCCCTGATCCTTGAGCCGAGGATCGTAGCGGTAGAGCGGCCAGAGACCGCAGCTAACCACCGCTTTTTGCTGATCCATGCCGCGCATCATGTCGATGCCGTGGTTGATGCAGTGAGACTAGGCGATAATGATCGACGGGCCGTCGTAGCTTTCCGCTTCCCTGAAGGCCTTGATAACCTGGGCCATATTGGCGCCCATGGAAACTTTGGCGACGTACACATAGCCGTAGCTCATCGCCATCGCGCCAAGGTCTTTTTTCGTGATGTCCTTTCCGCCGGCGGCGAATTTGGCGATGGCTCCTACGGGGGTGGCTTTACTCATCTGGCCGCCGGTATTGGAATACACTTCGGTGTCAAGGCAGAGGACGTTAACGTTGCGGCCGGAGGCAAGCACGTGATCCAGGCCGCCGTAACCGATGTCGTAGCCCCAGCCGTCGCCGCCGAGTATCCACACGGAACGTTTGATAAAGTGATCGGCAAGGGAGAGGAGCATTTTCGCCGCGGGCTTCCCGTCGTTTTTCAGGGCCGCCTTGAGCTCGTCGACGTTTTTCCGCTGTTCTTCTATCGCGGCGTCGTCCGCCTGGGCGTTGGCGAGTATTTTATCGACAAGCGCCGCCTGTATCCCTTCGGCCTTTGCTTTTGCCGCTACTTCCTTCGCGTGCTCGGCAAGCTTGTCGCTGGTAAGCCGCATCCCCATGCCGAATTCGGCGGCGTCTTCGAAAAGGCTGTTGGACCAGACCGGCCCCCGGCCGTCGGCCCGCCGGCAGTACGGGGTACTGGGGAGGTTCCCGCCGTAAATCGACGAACAGCCCGTGGCGTTGGCGATAACCGCCCTGTCGCCGAAAAGCTGCGAGAGAAGTTTGACATACGGAGTTTCCCCGCAGCCGGCGCAGGCCCCGGAGAATTCGAACAGGGGCCGCTTGAGGGCAAGGCCCTTGGGAGTCGCGAGGTTAAGCTCGGCGGCGGGGGCTTCGGGCAGGTCCATAAAGTAATCCCACATCGGCGTCTGGGAAGCGCGGTATTCAATCGTGTTGTGTACCCAGTTAAGCGCCTTCCGTTCCGGGTTGTCTTTCGCCTTGGCCGGACACTGGTGAATACAGACCCCGCACTGCATGCAGTCTTCGCTTGAAATTTGCAGCGTGATCTTTTTGCCCGCTTCGGCCCTGGGCCTGATTTCGGCGGTTTTAAAGCCCGCGGGGGCTTTGCCCGCTTCGGCGTCGGTGAGGGTCTTCATCCGCATAACCGCGTGGGGGCAGACCACGGTACATTGGCCGCACTGGATGCATACCTCCGGATCCCATTCGGGAACCTGTTCCGCGATGGCCCGCTTTTCGTACTGGGTCGTGGCGGTCGGGAAGGTTCCGTCTTCGGGGATCTTCGATACAGGAAGCTTGTCGCCTTCCTGGACGACCATGGTACCCAGCACGTCGCGGATCCACGGATCCTTCGCGCCGGACATGGCTTTTTTCATGTGGATATCCCCTTCGGTGGAAGAGGGGTAGGTCACTTCCCGTACCGCTTCCAGGGCCATCTCGATTGTGGCGATATTTTTCTGCACAATGTCGGCGCCCTTCTTTCCGTAGGACTTCTCGATAAATTTCTTCATGTACTTGACGGCGTCGGCTTCGGGCAGAACTCCGGAAATCTTGAAGTACGCGGCCTGCATGACGACGTTAATGCGGGTTCCCATACCGGCCCTGCCGGCGATGTCGAACGCGTCTATCACAAAGAACTTAAGCTTCTTGTCGACGATCCGTTTCTGGGCTTCTACCGGCAGATACTTCCACACCTCGCCGGGCCCGTAAGGGCTGTTGAGGAGGAACGTGGCCCCCTCCTTGGCGTTTGCCAGCATGTCGTAGGTTTCCATGTAGGTGAACTTGTGGCAGGCCAGAAAATCCGCCTTGGTGATAAGATAGGGCCGGCGTATGGCCCGCTTGCCGAAACGAAGGTGGGAAACGGTAAAGCCGCCGGACTTTTTCGAGTCGTAGGAAAAATACGCCTGGGCGCTGAGATCCGGCTTGGCGTCCCCGATGATCTTGATTGAGTTTTTGTTCGCGCCGACGGTTCCGTCCGACCCAAGGCCGTAGAACATCGCCTCGTTCATTCCTTCTTCGGGAACGATAAAATGCTCGTCGTAGGCAAGGCTCTTTCCCTGAACGTCGTCTTCGATTCCGACCATGAAATTCGCGATTTTCTTTCCCGCAAGGTTGTCGAACACGGCTTTGACCATGCCGGGGGTAAATTCCTTGGAGCCCAGACCATAGCGGCCGCCGAGAACCACGGGGTATCCGCTGAAGGGGGCTTTTCCCGCGCTCATCACTTCGCCAAGCGCGGTACGAACGTCTTCGTACAGCGGTTCGCCGAGCGCACCCGGCTCTTTGGTTCTGTCCAGAACGGCGATGGCTTTGACGCTGGAAGGCAGGGCCTTGACAAACGCCGAGGCGTCAAAGGGCCGGTAGAGCCGTACCTTGAGTACGCCGACCTTTTCGCCCCTGGATTCAAGGTGTTCAACGGTTTCTTCGACCGTTTCCGCCCCGGAACCCATGATGATGATGACCTTTTCGGCGTCTTTCGCGCCGAAGTAGTCAAAGAGGTGATAGCCGCGGCCCGTAAGTTTGGCGAATTTGTCCATTTCCGCCTGAACAATGCCGGCGACCTGGTCGTAGTATTTGTTGACCCCTTCGCGGCCCTGGAAATAGGTGTCGGGATTCTGGGCCGTGCCGCGCATGGAGGGGTTTTCCGGGCTCAGGCCCCGAAGCCGGTGCTGTCTGACCATCTCGTCGTCGATCATCTGCTTCATTATCTCGTAGGAGACTTCCTCGACTTTTTGCAGTTCGTGGCTTGTGCGGAAGCCGTCAAAGAAGTGCAGGAAGGGTATTCTGGAACGCAGCGTGGCGGCGTGGGAGATAACGGCCAGATCCATGACTTCCTGGACGCTGTTGCTGGCGGCCATTGCCCAGCCGGTCTGGCGGCAGGCCATAACGTCCTGGTGATCGCCAAAGATGGAAAGGCTCGATGTCGCCAGGGCGCGGGCGGCGATATGGAACACCGTCGAGGTAAGCTCCCCGGCGATTTTGTACATATTGGGAATCATCAAAAGCAGGCCCTGCGAGGCGGTAAAGGTTGTCGAAAGCGCGCCGGTGGTAAGGGCGCCGTGAACCGCGCCGGCCGCGCCCGCTTCGGACTGCATTTCTACGACCTGGGGGATCGTATCCCAGAGGTTTTTCCGTCCCTGGGCGGAAAATTCATCGGAAAGTTCACCCATCGGGCTGGACGGGGTAATCGGATAAATGGCGATTACTTCGCTTAACGCGTGGGCCACATACGCGGCGGCGGTATTTCCGTCGATCATAACCATGTTTTTATCGGACATGCTTTTCCTCGATACTTATTGGATTTTGTCCCAGTATACCCTGTTATAGAAGAAAAATACAAGCGCAATTTGCTGTAACAGGCATGAAGCGCAAGGGCTCTTTTTATGACCGTGTACTGTTCCATGGTGGCAAAGCCCACGGCGGCGCAGTACGCGATCATAACATAAGTAGTTGCGCTCCATAGGCAATTACGGAACCGCCTGCCACCTCACCCCGAAAAGCTCCTCCACATTGGCGGCGATTTGCTCCGCGAGGGCTTCAACGCTTGTTCCGCGGAGCTCCGCCGCGAGTCTGTAGTTTTCCGCCACCATCCCCGGATCGGCGGGTTTTCCCCGGAACGGGACCGGCGCGAGGTAGGGACAGTCGGTTTCGAGGAGCAGCCTGCCGCCGGGAACAAACCCGCAGGCGTCCCGTATGGCGCCGGCGTTTTTGTAGCTGAGGTTTCCCGCGAAAGAAATAAAGTATCCCCTGTCAAGAAACGCGCTTAGTTCCGCCCGGCTGTAGGAAAAACAGTGAATAACCCCGCGTACGTCGCCGTAACGGCCGAGTATCTCCGCCGTTTCTTCGGGAGCGTCCCTTGAATGGATTATCACCGGCAGCGCGAGACGCCGGGCAAGCTCAAGCTGCATCTCCATAAGTTCCCGTTCCCCGGAGGGATCCGGGGCCGAATCGTCGCCGTCCCGGTGGCGATCCAGCCCGAATTCTCCGAGCGCGCATACCAGGCCGGGAGGCGCTGAACGGATTTCTTTTTCCAGCGCCGGGACGAGTTCGCTTCTGCGCTCAACGGACGAACGGTGGGGCCAAAGCCCGCTCGCGAAACGCACGCGGGAATAGCGGGAAAACGCCTCCACACGGGCGGGAAGATCGCCGGGGCTGAGGCTTACGTCGATAATTCCCCGCAGTTTTCCCGGCGCGCCGCCGGAACCCGGGCCGTCCGTTCCGAACAGCCCGGCAAGCGTGGTCTCCGCGTCAATGCCCCGCCGGGCAAGCATGGAAAGATGGGCGTGGGTATCAATCATATACAACCTGAAGCCCCGGCATTTTCACCATACCGGGGAACAACTCTGCCGGGAACGAGAGTTGAACTCGTACCCCCTTGCGGGGAGGGGATTTTAAGTCCCCGGTGTCTACCATTCCACCATCCCGGCAAAAAGCATCGCGTTAAGCGATGTTCTTTTACAAATGCGCCGCGGATTAGCGCCCGCAAACGCGCCGCTTCCCCAATATGGCTGGCCGGCTTTAGACGGCCAGGCGCGCGGCCCGGCAAAAAGCTATTCCATATTACCTGCCGTCAAGATACTCGTCAATGACCGATTTAAGACCGTTTTCGTTGATCTTCACGATGCCCTGTTCGCGCCTGGAATTTTCCATGGAGTCGGAAGCGTGGGCCGTGTTAACCATCACGTTGCTGCCGAAATCCCTCCGGACCGTTCCTCCCGGCGCCTTGAGCGGATCCGTGGGGCCGAGCACTTCGCGGATTTTGTTGATTGCCCCTTCGCCTTCATAAAGAAGGAGCATGCATTTGACCGGCCCCGGCTTGTCCCTGTCTTCCGGGCGGCAGTTTTCCTCGGTAGCGCCCGACATAAAGCCGACAATCTGGCCGAACTGCTCTTCCGCGTAGGCCGTGCCGAATTGTTCGGCAATAATTTTGGCGGTTTCCGGGTTGAGCGTTATCCCGAATTCCTTTTCCAGCAGCTCTTTCGCCCGTTCCCCGGCGCCGGGGGCAAGCTTTTTCCTCAGCGCTTCCTTTACCGAACCGTAGAACAGCAGCGCCTGGGAAAGGGAAAAACGGTGAAGCTTTATCGCCACAATGCGCAGCCCCGTTCGTGAAAACATATCGATAATTGTTCCCGGTTTGGACGAAGCGTAGTTCCAGTTGTCCGGCTTGATTATTACCAGGGTTTGTTCGATTTTTGACGGATCGGGATATTCGATATTGTGTACGATATTGTCCTTTCCCGCGAGAAAGCGGGAAAAAAGCCTCAGGTTCTCGTCGGCCGTTTCCTGGCTTCGGGCGGTAAGGACGGCCGGCTCGAAATAACTGACCCGCGAAGGATCGCCGGGGGAGTAAATCATATCGGCGTAGGTGTCCCGGATCGTTTCCCCGGTGATGGACTCAAGGCCCCGGTTTTCCGAATACAGCGCGCCGCAGATTTGGGAAAGCTGTACGGTCGGCTCTTTGCCCCGAAAAACAAGGAGCAGGGTACGGTGGCCCCTCCCCTCCGAATAGAGGTTTTTTTCCACATATTCGGCAAGCAGCTTCGCCGCCGTTCCCCCCGGATCGGAAGGCCGCGCCTGGGCGCGTATCTGGGCGGCATATTCCCCGACAAGCGTTTTGTCCGGGGCGATCATTTGAGCGCCCGCCAGTTCGAGATCGAGCCGCGACAACAGGCGGGCCATGACCCCCCCCGTGCGGCTTTTGGCGACGGTGTACGGAGTAACCAGTACATAGGATAATGCGTCCTTCATAAACGCCCATTGTAATACTCCTGTGCGAACTGTTACAATACCCCTATGAAAGCCCGATCCGATCTTTCCCTGATACGCAATATCGGCATTATGGCCCACATAGACGCCGGAAAAACCACCACCACGGAACGTGTCCTTTTCTATTCGGGCAAAAGCCACAAAATCGGTGAGGTGGACGACGGAGAGGCTGTCATGGACTGGATGGAACAGGAACAGGAACGGGGGATCACGATTCAAAGCGCCGCCACCACAACCTACTGGAAACGGGACGGCAGGCAGTTTCAGATCAACATCATCGATACGCCCGGCCATGTGGATTTTACCGCCGAAGTGGAACGTTCGCTTCGGGTTCTCGACGGGGCGGCGGCGATTTTCGACGCCGTTCACGGGGTGGAGCCCCAGACGGAAACGGTATGGCGGCAGGCGGAGCGGTACCACGTACCCTGTATCGGCTATGTAAACAAAATGGACCGGGCCGGCGCGGATTTTTTCCAGGTTCTTCGCGACATAAAGGAAAAGTTCGCCATCGAAACCGTGGCCCTGCAAATCCCCATTGGAAAGGAAAGTTCTTTTGAAGGGGTCATCGATCTCCTTACAATGGAAGAACTCCGCTGGGACGCCTCGACGGACGGCGAACAAATGGAGCGGAAGGCGGTATCGGAAGAACGGCGGGAAGACGCGCGGAAATGGAGGGACGCCCTTATCGACAGCCTTTCGGCTTTTTCCGATGTCGTGACGGAAAAATATCTTGCGGGAGACACGATAGAAGCGTCCGTACTGCGGGACGAGCTGCGCGCAGCCTGCCTTGACCGGAAATTGCTGCCCGTTCTGGCCGGGGCTTCGCGGCGCAACATGGGGGTACAGCCTCTTATCAACGCCGTGGTCGATTTTCTTCCCGCCCCGGACGAGGTTCGGCCGGCTGTCGCCCATCATCTTAAAAAAGAAGAGGATGTTGAGATTCCCTGCGATCCCGGCGGCTCTCCTCTGGGGCTGGTGTTCAAGATACAGAACGACAGGGAAGCCGGAAGCCTCTGTTATGTGCGGATGTATTCCGGTTCCCTCAAGAGCGGCCAGGCGCTTTACAATATCGGGAAAAAGAAACGCGAGCGGGCAAACCGCATACTCCGCATGCATTCCAACAAATCGGAACCGATGGACGAGCTTGCCGCCGGGGACATCGGCGTCGTTATCGGGATGAAGGCCGCCCAAACCGGCGACACCGTCGGGAGCGAAGGCTGGCCCGTAGTGCTGGACAAGATGCAGTTCCCCGAACCGGTTATCTCGGTTTCGCTGGAACCAAAAACGATTTCGGAAGGTGAACGGCTCAAAGAGATTCTGGAGATTCTTTCCAGGGAAGACCCGACCTTCAGCGCCAAAGAAAACGAGGAAACGGGGCAGCTTATTATTTCCGGCATGGGGGAACTCCACCTCGACGTGCTGGTAACGAAAATCCTTAAAGACTACAACCTTTCCGCCAGGGCGGGAAACCCCCAGGTAACCTACCGCGAATCCATCGGGAAAACCGTTGAGCGGGCGGAGAAATTTTCCCGGATCATAGCCGGAAAAGAAAACGCCGCCGCGCTGACCCTGCGCGTCGAACCCCTGAAGCGCGGCTCGGGGAACCGGTATGTCCGCGGGACAAGAGCCGCGGGGCGCGTCCCCGATCCGATTCTGGACGCGGTCGAGCGGGGCGTCAACGGCGCCCTGGCGTCCGGCATTGTCCTTGGCTACCCCTGTATCGACATCGGCGTAACCCTTACGGACATTGAATACTCGGAGCTTACCGGCACGGAATTCGCCTACGAAGCCTGCGCGAGCATGGGCTTTGACGAGGCCGCCCGCGGCGCGGAGCCGTTCCTGCTTGAGCCCGTTATGGCGGTAAATCTCTTTTCCCCAAAGGAATTTGTGGGAGATGTAATAAGCCTTGTTACCCAGCGGGGCGGACAGGTGTTAAACGTGGAAACAAAGGCCGGCGGCGACGAGGTAAGGGCGGCCGCCCCGATGGCGAAGATGTTCGGCTTTATGACCTCGCTCCGCAGCGTAAGCCAGGGAAGGGCGTCGTTCGCGATGGAATTTTCCCATTTTGAACGAAAGGCCTGAGGTTCCCGAAGCCAGCGGAAAGGCCCGTGAGTTATGATTTGACCGGGACGGAATTTATATCTGAACTTTGGGATTAATCGTATTGAAGTCTGATTCGACAAGCGCTTTCAGATCCGCGAGAGCCTCTTCTTCATCCGGGCCGTCCGCCTGTATGACAATCTCGTCGTTCTCGCAGACATTTAACAGTATAATCTTGAGTATGGTTTTTGCGTTGGCCTTTTTGGTTCCCTTGACAACTTCTATATTCGACTGATAAAGCTTTGCCGTTCTGACAAACACGTCCGCGGGCCGGGAATGAAGCCCTGTTTCATTTTTTACAGTGATGGTAACCGATTTCATGTGCGACAGTATAAGGCTATTGCCATATTGTGTCAACAGAAATATACTTAATGGCTATGAAGAAAATTTTACTTGCCGCGGGAACCGGCATCTATGTAAAAGTGCTGGACAAACTCGAAACCGGATTAAAGAAAAGGGGCCTGGCAAACCAGTATTCGATTACCAAATGCAAGGTTCCGGAACTGGCAAAACAGGCTCCGGCCTTTGATTTTATTATCCGCACCGCTCTTCTTGTCGATAAGGTGGACAAGCCCGTCGTCAACGGCATAGGCCTGGCTACGGGCGGCCAGGCCGCGGAAGACGCCCTCGACGAAATCGCCGCGTTAATCAAGGCCTGATGTGATGTACGTGAATAGGCCTTTCCGTTTTCAAGCCGTTTTTTCAGTCGCGGGAGCCTGTCCCAAAACCAATTGACTGAGCGCTGCGCGCACGGTTTTGGGAACGTCTCGCGGGGGTTAAATTTAACCCGTAACATTAAAGCAAAAGCCATCCTCGCGCCTTCTTTTTGGCAGGAGGCTGCTATGAAAAAAATACAACTTACCGAAGACCGGCTCATCGATCTCAGATACGACAGGATCTTCAAGGCCGTGTTTACCCAGGAAACCCCGGCTTCGCGAAAGGCCCTGACGTCCCTGCTGG
>JAIRSC010000140.1 GCA_031255645.1 Treponema sp.
CCAGCAGGGACGTCAGGGCCTTTCGCGAAGCCGGGGTTTCCTGGGTAAACACGGCCTTGAAGATCCTGTCGTATCTGAGATCGATGAGCCGGTCTTCGGTAAGTTGTATTTTTTTCATAACAGCCTCCTGCCAAAAAGAAGGCGCGAGGATGGCTTTTGCTTTAATGGTACGGATACATTTGCGGAATTATTCGCCCGGCGTCATTCCCCGTGGTACTGGATAAGCGTCGTTATCGGGGTAGGCGCAAGGACTTTTTCATAGTTCAGGAAGGGAAGCCCCACTACACCGAAAATTTCAGGAACAAGCGCGCCGCCGGCCAGGAGCAGTCCGCGGGCGGCGTTAAGGGTTCCTCCGGTGGCGATAAGGTCGTCCAGCAGAAGCACCCGTTTACCGGCCGGTACGTCTTCCTGGTGAATTTCGATTTCCGCCTGCGCGTATTCAAGATCGTATTTTTTCGACAGGGTAATACCCGGAAGTTTGCCTTTTTTCCGTATCAGAATAAGCGGAATGCCCATCCTGAGCGCGAACGGGGCGGCAAAAAGAAAGCCTCTGGCCTCGATAGCCGCTACGGCGTTAATATCCTTTTTCCCGTAGATATCGACCATCGCTTCAATACAGTAGCCAAAAGCTTCCGGGGCGGTCAAAACACTGGTGATATCATAAAAAAGCACCCCCTTTTTCGGGAAATCGGGCACTTTTCTGATATATTTGTCAAGATTGAATGTCATTATGCGCCTGCCTCCGTATTCTGCCGGTTTACAAGCCGGGCAGTTACGCTTTTCGCCCATTCTTCCACATCGCCCTTTCCTTCCATCAAAACAACGGGATGCAGGGCAAGCTCCGAGTCGTGAACCATGTCCCGCAGATATTCCGCCCCGCTTTCGGAACAGGAAAAAACGCCGCAGGGCCTGCCGGCCAAATTAATGTGACGCAGCATTGTGTTCAGATAGGCAAACGAGAGAGGGTTGGGAGCTTCGACGCCGAAAAAACAGATGTCGGCGGGAAGAATTTGAGTCCCCGAGAATTCGCCGGCCGTTAAAGTAACGACGCTGAAGTCTTTTAGGGCCGCGGCAATAGACGCGGCCATTTTCAGCATGGATTCAGCGCCGTCAACTACAATAAGAACATTCTTCTTATCATTCACGGTTCAAGTTTATTCATCCGCCGGGTTAGTGTCAACAGATCAAGACCCCTTCCGGGGAAACGATTTTGCCGGCGGTTCAAGACGCCGTATTTTCCTGCCGATGATCATAACAATGAGCCGCCCCGTGGCAAGCGTGCAAACGCGGTTTACGGCGGGGTATCTTGTAGGCGCCGCCTCATAAACGAGGTCCGTTCCGCAGGGAAATTATTTATATTGTGGGGTTTGTTACTATGTCACCTAAGTATAGCAGTTTTGAGCCGCGGCAAGCGCGCAAAACGCAATTTGCGGCGGGGTATCAAACCCCGTCGCGAGTGAAAACCCGAAAAACGTCCTTTTTTTCCGGTTTATCCGGTAAAACCGGGTTTTTGCCGGGCGTATTGTCCGCGCTTGTATCGGCGGTTCTTGTTTTGGGAATGGTTTCCTGCGCTTCCGAGCCTTCTCCTCCCCTTCGCGGCGGCGCGGCGGAAACCAAACCCCGAACAAAAGCGCCGGAACCGGCCCGGCCGCCGGGTATCCAGGACATACTCAGAAACATTGCCGGGCTCTGTGAAAGCGGCGATTATGCCGGCGCTCTTGCCCTTTTTGATACGATAGACGCCGGGGACGCCGGAACCGATACGGTCGGGCTTCTCAAGGCGTCGGTATATCTTTCCGCGGGCAGTTACGACGATGCCGGAAACATCGCGGGCCGGATAAGCGCGGCTTCTCCCCGGAACAGCGAAGCGCTTCTGATCCTTGCCTCGGTGGAGCAGGCGCGGGGTAACGCCAAGGAACAAAAAGCCCTGCTGGGAAAAGTGATAAAAATGGAACCGGACAATGTCCAGGCCCTTGTGGCGCTGGGCGGCATTGCCGCGTCGGAAAATTCGTTCAGAACGGCCGCTTCGTACTACGACAGGGCGCTGACCGCGGAAAGCGAAAATGGCGAAGCCCTGGTGGGCCGGGCGTGGGTATACCGGAACAACAGGGATCCCAAAAACGCGGAAAAGCTTCTCAACCAGGCGGCGCTTCTTTACCCCGGCTGGGTAACGCCGATTCACGAACGGGCAAGGCTTTACAAGGCGGCCGGGTATCCGCGGGAAGCCCTCGTGGATATGGACAGGGCCAAGGCGATGAACGGCGGCGACTACTGGATCGCCTTTGACCGCGGAGACGTACTTGTCGATCTGAACCGGAAACAGGAAGCGCTGGAAGAATTCGAGCGGGCCAGGGACATCGATCCCGGTTATTTTCTCGCCTATGTGTACACCGCGGGCATAAAAGACGAGCTCGGCGATTACGACGGCGCCGAAAGGGATTACGCGATTCTGGCAAAACTCAACCCGGATTACTATTTCGCGTTTGAGGGCCTGGGCATGCACCTTATGCGAAAAGGCAACTGGAACGGCGCCAGGGACGCTTTTATGGAAGTGTACAAGCGGGCCGAACAGGATACCGTAACCTACGGCCTGTTAACCGCGATGAACTGGATGCGGGGCGGCAAGCTTTCCGATCCCAGACAGTTTCTGGAACAGGTACTGACCAGGGCCGAACGCGACAGTCTTGAATGGTATATGCTCAGGCTGTATCATGATCTTACAGGCGATAACGACATTGTCATAAGGCTTGACGCCGAAAAGAATGGTGACACCAAAGCCAGAATGTTGTACTATCTTGCCAACTACTACGACATGAGAGGAAACAAAACCCTGGCGGACAAATATTTTTTAACGGTTCGGGAAATGGACCGGAAAAGCATACCTGAATGGCGGCTTAACGAATGGGCGCTTGAGTCCCGGGGGCTTGCGCTGAAGTGACCGATACCCGTGTGACCTTTAAATCCGGCGACAGGGAAATTATCCTTATAGGGACAGCCCATGTCTCGCGGGAAAGCATTGAAGAAGTAAGCGGCGCCATACGGCAAGAAAAGCCGGATATGGTCTGTGTTGAGCTTGACCAGGGGCGCTACGATTCCATCAGCAAAAAAGAAAACTGGGAAAAACTCAACGTGGCGAAAGTGTTCCGTGAGGGAAAAGGCTTTCTTCTTATGGCGAACCTTGTCCTCGCGGGCTTCCAGCGGCGGCTTGGAAAAGAGCTCGGGGTACAGCCCGGCGAGGAAATGAAGATTGCCCTTGAAACCGCGAAAGAGCTGGGCATAGCCTGGGCGCTCTGTGACCGGGAAGTCCAGATAACCTTTCGCCGGGCCTGGTCCAGATGCGGCCTGTGGAGCAAGTCCAAGCTTATGGCCTCTCTTGTTTCCAGCGCCCTTGTTACGGAAAAACTCAGCGAAGAAGAAATCGAAAATCTTAAAAACCGGAGCGAGCTTGACGGGATGATGGACGAGCTCGCCGCGTACCTTCCCGCGGTCAAGGAAACCCTTATTGACGAGCGGGATCGTTATCTGGCGGCAAAGATATGGGCCGCCGGCGGCAAAAAGGCCGTCGCCGTAGTCGGCGCGGGCCATGTAGCCGGCCTTGCGTCTCATCTGGAAAAAATATCGGCCGGGGAAGAATCGTCCAACGTGGAAGAACTCGAGCGGATTCCTCCGCCGGGCTTTCTCTCCAGAGTCGTACCATGGATACTGCCGGTGCTTATCGTGTTTCTTATCGGCTATGGGGCCTACCGTCTGGGATTCGGGGAAAGTTTTTCGATGCTCAAGCGCTGGCTTTTATGGAACGGTTCCCTTGCCGCCCTGGGGACGGTTTTCGCCCTGGGACATCCACTTTCGGTGCTGGTGTCGTTTGTCGGCGCTCCAATCGCCACGGTTAACCCGTTCATCGGCGTCGGCCTTTTTTCGGGCCTTACCGAGGCGACAATCCGCAAGCCCCGCGTCGGGGACGCCTCTTCGATAAACGAAGACATCGGAAGCCTCAAAGGGATTTACCGGAACCGCATTACAAGAGCCCTTTTGGTTTTCCTGCTTTCTTCTATCGGCGGCATGATCGGCAATATCATTTCGATTCCGGCGATAGCGGGGCGTTTTTTCTAAAACAACGCCGATATTTCCGCGGCTATTGTTTCCGGCGTTTTACCCTCAACCGGGATTCTCAGGCCGGCAAAAGCCCGGTAGGATTTTGTCCGGCGTTCGTGGATCAGGCGATGAGCCGCTTCGGGGTTTTCCGGCGGCAGGAAAGCGGGAAGCGGTCCGGCGGCGATTCGCTGCCAGGCGGTTTCCGCGGCGGCCTCAAAACAGATTTTCGTGTATTTACCGGAAAGCAGCGCGGCGGCTTTCCGGTTGTCAATAACGCCGCCGCCCGCCGCGAGTACGGCGGGAAAACCGGATCCGGCTTTTCCGGCTTCAAGGAACATTTTCAGCGTCTCGTACTCCGCGGAACGGAAAACTTCTTCTCCACGGCCGTAAAGGACGGCGGGGCTTTCCCCGGTTTTTTCCTCAATAAGCGTATCCAGATCGCAAAAGGGAACGGCCAGCATATCCGCGAGGATTTTCCCCGCGCTTGTTTTCCCCGTGTGCTTCGGGCCGAGCAAAACGACAAGCCCCGGATTTTTTTTACGCGGCAAAACCAGTCCCAAAACAGCCGAGGCTGTCGTGAAAAGGCTTATCCATTGGGATGTGGACAGCGGCCCCCAAAAGCCCCGGTATTCATCACCGCGGAAAAATTCCAGGATAAAGCGTCCGGCCGGGTAGAGGATCAGATACAAAAAAAGAAGTTTTCCCCGCCGGAAGAATTTTTCCGCCGGACGGTTTTCCGGCTTGCCGGCCGGGCCGGGCCGGTAAAGCCCCGGAGGAAAAACGGCGTTTTCTATTCGGGAAAGCAGCAGGAAAAGCAAAAGATTGTAACCGGCTTCAATGAGCTGAACCGGAAGCCGGCTGACGAAATTTGCCTCCGGGATTATCGCCCTGGAAAAGGTGATGCCCGGACTGGATTCAATGCCGTAACAACAGCCCG
>JAIRSC010000166.1 GCA_031255645.1 Treponema sp.
GTACTATCGCGTCGGCCCGGCGGGAAGACGCCGATTCCCTCGTCCCGGTGCTCAAGGCGGGGGATTTACTTTCTTTTGTGCCCCAGGTTTCCGGTCTTTGCGAAGCCCGTGCCAGGGACATTATGTACATGGATTCGTCCAACATCCAACCGGAAGAATGGCAGATTATCGCCCGGGAAACCTTCGCGGCCCTTGAAAGCCACGACGGCGTGGTTATTACCCACGGTACCGACACCCTTTCGTATACGGCGTCGATGTTGTCCTTTATGCTTCGGGGCCTTGACAAGCCGGTGATCTTTACCGGAGCACAGCTTCCCATTACCGACTGCATGTCGGACGCGCGGCGGAACCTTGAATCGGCTTTTGCCGCGGCCGCCCTGGGAGTGCCGGGGGTATATGTGGTGTTCGATAACCAGATTATCAACGCCGTCCGATCCACCAAAATGCGGACCATGGGTTTTAACGCCTTTGCCAGTATCAACGCCCCGCCCTGCGGAACGGTGGATTCAAGGGGTGTGTTGATAAACCGCCCCCGAACGAACGAAGACGGGGAACGGCGGCTTTTGGACAAAATTTGCCCGGAGGTGTTTCTTCTCAAGATCATTCCCGGTACCAATCCAAAGCTTTTTGACCGCCTTGCTGACATGGGTTATCGCGGAGTGGTTATTGAGGCTTTCGGAGTGGGCGGTATGCACTTTCTGCGGCGGAATCTTATCGAAAAAATCAACGAATTGTGCCGAAACGGGGTGCTTGTGGTGCTGATAAGCCAGTGTCTGTACGATTCCATCGACCTCGGTGTCTACGAAGCGGGCCAAAAACTCCCTTCCGGGGTTATTTCCGGCACGAACATGACCACGGAAGCGGCGGTAACCAAACTGATGTGGGTTCTGGGGCAGACAAATTCTCCCGAAGAAGCCGCCGCGTTGATGCGCAGCCCTTTGTGCGGGGAATGTTAACAGGGTCTTACGGGCGGTACCGGGATCCGGAAGAGGCGCGGGCCGCTTGTAGAAAGACCGATTCGATAGTAAACTGAGAGGAGGGGTATTGTATGGCAGATCAAAGTCAGTTGGTTACCTTTCAGCTTGGAGAAGAGCTGTACGGGATCGACATAATGGATGTAAAAGAAATTGTCCGTGTTCAGGAAATACGTGCTATTCCCAACGCTCCGGTTTATGTAGAAGGCATTTTTAACCTGCGAAGCGAGATTATCCCTATCATCAATCTTCACAAGCGGTTCCATATAAAAAGGGCCTTTAGTTCTGAAGACGACGAGCTTCTTTCGGGCTTTATCATTATAGATGTTGACGGCATGAAACTTGGGGTAATTATCGACAGGGTTTCCCGGGTAGTCAGGGTGGAACAGGAAGACATTCAGCCGCCTCCGCAGATGTTTTCCGGCATCGGGGCGGAATATATACAGGGCGTTGTGCGTCAGGAAGAGGGCTACCTTATCCTTCTGGACATACGGTCCCTTTTCAATCCCAAAGAGCTGCAGAAAATAGCCGACCTGCGAAGATAGGCGCGCATGAAAATAGAAGTCTATTCTCCGACGATAAGACGAAAGGAGATGGATGCGGTTCTTACGGTCATGATCGAAGACAGGATTGGTCCGGGGGAACACACCCGGTTTTTGGTCTCGACCGCCAAAGAGCAGCTTGGTTTTGATTTTTGCCTTGCCCTGCGAAGTCCCGCCGTCGCCCTGCAGCTTGCCCTGGAAGCCATTGGGGCCGAGCGGGGCAGGGGAGTGCTGATTTCCGCCCTTTCTCCGGTGTACTATGAGCGGGTACTGCGGAGCATGGGGCTTGTTCCCGTTTACTGCGATACCGCGTCCGATCTGCCGTTGATGCCGCAGTCGAAAATTGAAGCTTTGATGAGTTCCAGGCCCCTCTGTATGGTGTTTCACGAGACGCTGGGCTATACCGGCGAAAAAAATTATGCCGAGCTTTTGGGGATTCCCGTTATTGTCGATACTTCCCAGAGTTTCGGCAGCGCGGCAGACGGGAAAGCGGCGGGCGCCGCGGGGAACCTGGTTATACTGGGGCTTGAGGAACGGGACATGATTACCGCCGGAGGGGGGGCGCTGCTTTACGCCCACAGTCGGCGCGACGCCTCCCCGCTTCGGGCGCTGGGAGAGCTTCCGCCGGAATACGCCCTCCCGGATTTGAACGCCGCGATGGCGGCGGTTCAATTCCGGGAAAGCGGAAAGAACCTGGAAAAGCGCCGCGAAATAGCCGGCGTGTACACAAAGGCGAGCCAGAGGACGCGGCACAAACGTTTTGTCCAGAACGGGGAATTCGAGTATAACAATTACGTGTTTTCCCTTATGATAGAAACCGGCGCCAAAGACGTAAAAGCCTACGCGAAGCGAAAAGATATTGTCGTGGAAGAAGCCTTTGACCTGACGCTTTCGGGCAGCGGCGTTATTCCTTCCGCCCAATGTCCCAACGCCTCGTCGCTGGCGCTGCGGACGCTGCTTTTTCCCCTGTATCCAAGACTTGGTTCTTCGCGGGCGGAGAAAGTCGCGAAACTTATTACGACGCTTCCATAGGGGTTTTATGGCGGGAAAAAAACGGGCTCTGCTGGTCGTTAACCAAAACAAACGCGCGGCCCTGGATCTGGCCGAAAGCATAAGCGCCGTTCTGGAAAAACGGGATTACCAGGCTCTGGCCTTTTCGTTCGACGGAAAGCCGAATTTTTCCCTTCCCGGCGCGGACTTCGATTTGGGGATGAGCCTTGGGGGGGACGGAACCGTCCTTTTCGCGGCGCGGGCGCTGGCCCCGATGGGCGTACCGGTAATGCCGGTAAACCTCGGTACGCTGGGTTTTATCGCCGCCGTCCTGCCGGAAAAGTGGGAAGAGGCTTTTACCGGCTGGGAAGCGGGCAGGGCGGCGATTTCCCGGCGGCTCATGCTGGAAATCAAGGTAGAGCGGCGGGGCGGAACGGAGTTTGAGCTTTCCTGCCTGAACGACGCGGTAATTTCCGCGTCGGGAATCGCCAAACTTATCCGTCTGGACGTTCAGACGGAAACCGAAGACGGCCGGCGCATAGAACTTGGCAGCTTTCGATCGGACGGGCTTATTGTGGCGACCCCGACCGGCTCAACCGGCTATTCCGTCGCCGCCGGCGGGCCCATTGTCGACCCGGAAATGGAAATGGTTATCATAAACCCAATCTGTCCCTTTACCCTGTCGAACAGGCCGGTCGTGGCGCCCTCGAACGAGCGGGTAATTACGTTCGTGGAGGCGGAGCAGCGGAGCGCCGTGCTCCTGACCGTCGACGGGCAGATAACCAAGCCGCTGGAGCCGGAAGACAGAATCATTATACGCCAGGCGCCCTACAAGGCCTGTCTTATCGCGTCGAGCCGCGAAATGTTTTACCAGGCGCTCAGAACCAAGCTTGGCTGGTCCGGCGGAACCGCCCACGCCGGTTATCATGGGGGAAACGATGCTTGAGGAACTTTCGATCAGGAACTACGCCCTTATCGACAACCTTTCCATTTCCTTCGAAGACGGGCTTAACATTCTTACCGGGGAAACCGGCGCGGGCAAATCGATAATCGTCGGTTCTCTGGGCTTTCTTCTGGGCGCGAAGGCCGACAATACCGTAATACGGACAGGCTGCGAGGAAGCCGGCGTTTCCGCGGTAATCGCGATACACAAAAACAACGCCGACGTGTTCGACTGGCTTTCTTCCAGGGAGATCGAGCCGGAAGACGGGCGCGTGGTGGTTCGGAGGAACATAAAAACTTCCGGCAGATCGTCCGTTTACATACAGAACATCCCCCTTACCCGCGGCGATCTTTCGGAATTTATGGCGCTTCTTTTCGACCTTCACGGCCAGCACGACCATGAAACGCTGCTGCGAAAAGAAGCCCACAGACGTTATCTGGATCGCTTTGCCGGCATTGAGGGGGAAAGTTCGGCGTTTAACGGCCTTTTTCTTGACCTTACGGAAAAGAAAAAGGCCTTCGAAGTACAGGTTAATTCGGAGCGGGACAGGGACGCGCGGATAGAGCTTTTGTCCTACGCGGTGGACGAAATAACCAAAGCCGCGCCCAAACCGGGCGAAGGCCGCGAGCTTGAATCCGAGGCCCAGCGGCTTTCGTCGTTTGAAAAGCTCAGTACCCAGGCCGAAAACGCCGCCTCGTTTTTTTTCGACGGCGAAGCTTCCGTTATAAGCCTTGCCCGGCAGGCCCGGACTTTCGTCGAGGCCGCCGCCTCCCTTGACGAGGGCCTTTCGGCGCTTGCCCGGCGTATGGACGACCTTTACTACGAGGCGGAGGATATCGCGGAGGAACTCCGGGCCTACCGCGACGGCCTCTCTTACGATCCGCAGCGGCTTGAAGAAGTGGAAGAACGGCTTGCCCTGCTTTTCAGGCTGAAAAAAAAGTACGGCGGAAAGACCCGTTCCGCGGACGCTTCCGGCGGCCCGGCGTCCCTGACCGAAGAAGACGCGCTGCTCGATTACAGGGAAGAGGCGGCGCGGGAAATAGAGGCCCTTTCCCAGTCGGAGGAAAACAGGGCGAAGCTTAAGACGGAGATCGCCGCGCTGGAAAAGGAAATCGCCGTGAAAGCCGCCGCGTTAAGCGCAAAGCGGCAAGAGGGCGCCGGCGCTCTTGCCCAGGCGATTAACGCGATACTGCGGCGGCTCGGCATGCCCAAGGCCCGTTTCGAGGTAAGGGTCGCGTCCAAGGGGCAGGGGCCGAGCGGCAATCTTGTCTGCGGGCCCTGGGGCGCGGACGACGTGGAATTCCTTATTTCCGCCAATCCCGGAGAGCCGCTTAAGGAACTTGCCCGTATCGCTTCGGGTGGCGAGCTTTCCCGTGTCATGCTCGCGATAAAAACGGTTTTGGCCCGTTCGGATACGCTGGAAACCCTCGTTTTCGACGAAATCGACACCGGCATAGGGGGAGAAGTCGCCCTTGCCGTGGGGGAATATCTTGAAAAAATCGGGGAATTTAAGCAGATTTTCTGTATAACCCACCTGGCGAGCATTGCCGTAAGGGCCGGCAACCATATCAGGGTTGAAAAAAACGTTACCGGGAGCGCCGGTTCCGGCGGCGACAGGAACGCCGGCGGAAGAACGGTAACAGTCGTAAAAACCCTTTCGGGGAAGGCCCGGCGGGAAGAAATAGCCCGGATGCTGGCCGGAGATTCGGCGGGCGGCGCGGCTCTTGCACATGCGGGCGATTTATTGCAAAAATATGGGAAAAGCGGCGGAAACTCCGGCGGCAAAAGCGCCGGGAATTCAAGCGTTGAAAAATCCGGCGCTTTACAGGGTTGATATGGCAAAAATAACCAGTGAGGAACGGCATCACTACCAGGAAAAAATAAAGCCCTACCGGGACGTGATTGTGAACATCGGCGCGCGGGAAAAATCTCTGCTTTTGGTAATCCAGAAGGATCCGGGGAATTCCGCGTTCAAGCGCCTCGCCCTTGCCGAGGAAATGCTTAACCTCGCTTCGTATCACATCCTTATCAGCCTGGTTTCCCAGTCCCGTCTAAGGGTCAAGGAAGAAAATGCCCTTAACGACGGCAGAAAGGCGCTCTATAAAGGCGTTATTTATCTTGAGGAAGCGGTCTCCAATTATGTGGACGCCCCCTATTCGGACTATGAAGAGAAGCTTGCGGAAATCGCGTCGATGGACGCCGCCAAACGGTATCTTTTGATACGGAAAATGGGGCTTGCCATACAGCTTCTTGAAAACGCCTATGGGGACAACACCAAATGGCGCTGGTCTTTTGTGGAGCTTGAAGGCCGTTTCGCCGCCGTCGCGAAAAACATCATCGACCTGAGAAACGCCGTGGCGAACACGGATCCCAGGTCCCCGAATTACGAACCCACGGTATATCACCTTAGAATGATAAAAAAACTGCTTATGCAGGCCGCGGACCGTTACCGGGAAAAGTACGAGCTTTCGACAAACCGTATTGACGATTTTAAGCAGGGAATTAACTTTCTTTCCGCCTTGCGGCGTATTCATATACTTTTGGGGGACAGGGAAGAAGTGGAAACGGTAAAGAAAAAACTGGATATCTGGTCCGCAAAACTTGAAACGGATATCAAACGGATGGAAACCCAGAAAAAAGTCTAGTACCGGAAAAAGCACGGCTTGTGTTTTTCAGCGCCGCTTCAAGGCAGGAAAGAGTTTGACACAACAAAAGAAGATCTCCGTTGGTGAATTCAAAACAATCTTCCCGTATCTTAAAAAATACCGTGTCCAGTACACGCTCGGCTTTTGCTGTCTTATCGCCGTTGACGCGGCCCAGGCGGTGATTCCCCTGTACATACGCGGCGCGGTGGATCTTATAACCCAGGGCGGTTTCAGGTGGCTTTCGGTTTTCCGGTTCTGCGCCGCGATGCTCGGGACCATGTTTTTTATCGCGTCCGGCCGTTTTCTCTGGCGTAACTTTATCCACGGGTCTTCACGGCGCATCGAAGCGGAACTGCGGGAAAACCTTTTTGTCCACCTTCTTACGATGTCCTACGATTTTTACCAGAAAAACAAAATAGGCGATCTTATGGCGCGGGCGATTAACGACGTCGGGGCGGTACGGAACGCGCTAAGCTGGGGGCTGGTGACCCTGGTGGACGGTACGATTATGGCGGCCGCCATCCTCGTTATTATTTTTCTGCAGGACGCCGAAACGGCGGCCATGGCGGTTCTTCCCCTTCCGTTTGTTACCCTGGCGATACTTTTGTTCGGCAGAGCCATGGGCAGGCGCTTTCACCGCGCCCAGGAAACCTATTCGGCGATGAGCGACACGGTTCAGGAAACCTTTGCCGGAATACGGGTCGTTAAAAGCTTTGTCAAGGAATGGTGGTTTGTCAAAAAATTCGCCGCGGTAAACGACGATTACCAGGACGCCAACATGAACCTGGTAAAGCTTTACGGCGGCTTTTTTCCGCTCGTAAGTTTTCTTGCCGGTCTTACCACCCTTATCCTTCTTTTCGCGGGAGGAAGGCGCGTTGTGCTGGGTTACTTGAGCCCCGGCGGGCTTGTCGCCCTTTTCAGTTATTTGCAGATGCTTATCTGGCCCCTTATGGGAGCGGGCTTTATGGTGAATATGATACAGCGCGGGGCGGCGAGCATGGCCCGGATCAACGAGGTGTTTCGTACCGAGCCGGGCATACAAAACCTTGCCGGAGCTTCCCGCGTTCCCCGCCGCCCGGATATTCCCGAAATTGAACTGCGCGGCCTTTCTTTTGCCTATCCGCGGAACGACTCGCGGCCCGCGCTTGAAAACCTCACGCTTTCCGTCGCCGGCGGAACGACGCTCGGCATTCTGGGCAGAACCGGGGCGGGAAAATCGACCCTGCTCAAGACCTTTATCCGCATGGTCGATCCGCCGCCGGGCAGCGTTTTTGTCCGGGGGCTGGACGTCCGGCTCTGGGAACTTGCCGGCCTGCGGGGGCTTTTCGGGGTCAGCCCCCAGGACAGTTACCTTTTTTCCGATACGGTAAAAAACAACATCGGCTACGGCATGGACGATTCCGCGGACGTTTCGCTGCTTGAAAAAGCCGCGCGGCTTTCCGCCCTTGACCGGGATATGGAAAACTTCAGCGCCGGCTGGGAAACCCTTATCGGCGAGCGCGGCCTTACCCTTTCCGGCGGCCAGAAACAGCGGGTTGCCATTGCGCGGGCCGTTCTTTTGCGGCCGGAAATTCTTGTGCTGGACGACTCGTTTTCCGCGGTAGACGCCGAAACGGAACAGGTTATTTTGACGGGCGTTTTGGGAGAGCGGAAAGCGGAAGGCAAAACGACGATCCTCGTATCGCACAAGGTTTCGACGCTTTCCGCCGCCGACAGGGTCGTGGTTCTGGAAGACGGAAAAATCGCCGAATACGGAACGCCTGAGGAACTGCTCCGCGACGGCAAATTCTTCGCGAAAACGGCGGAACTGCAGCGCCTTGGCGAGGCCCTGTCGGGCGAAACGCCGGAGGGGAACAGGACGCCGGACGGGAATAAAACCGGGGAAAGGCCCGGCGGAGGAGAGTTCCTTGTCTGACTATTTTGAGACCGAAGAGGTCGTAAAGGAATACGATTCAAAAATATCGGGCCGTATTCTTTCCTATCTTAAACCCTACAAATTCCTTACCGTCGTGGTTCTCGCGGCCCTGGCTTTTTCCACCGGCGGCGAGCTTTTGTTCCCGGTGTTGCAGCAGCGGCTTATCGACCGGGCGATTATGTCGAGGTTCCTTCCGCTGCGGCCGGAGCGGGCCGGATCGGGACTCGGCCCGGAGGCGGAAAAGGCCCTTCGGGAGCTGGAGTCGGCGGAGGGCGCGCTGCGCATACGGGATTATCTTTTTGTTCCACAGGATCAAAACATACGGTTTTCCACGCGGGCGGAAAAAGAGCTGCGCGCCCGCGGCGTTCTTGAAGACGGTCAGTGGTACGCTTTTGGGGTTTCCGATTCGGCCCTGCCGGTTATGGAAAAGTACGGGGATCTTTTTATAAGGGAAGAAAACGCCGGAGCAATCCGCAGCCCTGATCTTGAAAAGCTCAGCGCGGACGAGCGCCGTGTTATACGAAATGACGATCTTTCCCGCATTTTGCGGACGACGCTCGTCCTTTTCGCGACCCTGGCTCTGGTCTTTGTGTTTACGTTTATTCAAACCATTGTTTCGGTTCTTATCGGGCAGAGGGTAATGAAGGATATCCGCCTTGAGCTTTTCAAAAAAACATCCTCCCAGTCCACGGATTTTCTTTCCCGCAACCCGGTCGGGCGCATTGTAACCCGCCTTACCGGGGACGTGGAAACGATAAATGAATTTTTTACCAACGTGCTTATCGCGTTCATCAAGGATATTTCGGTTATGATAGGCGCCCTGGTAACACTGTTTATACTGTCTCCCCGGCTTGCCGCGGTGGCGCTTGTTACTTTGCCGCCGGTACTTCTGGTAACCGCGCTGAGCCGGATCAAGGCGCGGGACGCTTTCAGGCGGCAGCGGGTCGCTTCGTCAAAGGTCAACTCCTACCTTTCGGAACGGCTTTCCGGCGTTCAGGTGGTTCAGCTTTTTTTGGGGGAAAAACGGAGCCGGAAAGAATTCGGGGAACGGAACGGGGAATTTCTTGACGCGAACCTCGCGGAAATGTACGTGTACGCGATCTTCCGTCCGATTATAGATTTTTTGTCGGTTCTTACAACCGCCGTGGTTATCGCCGTGGGCGCGAACTTTGTGCTCAACCTCTCCCTTTCCCTGGGAGTGCTTGTCGCGTTTATCAACCTTGTGGGGCTGTTTTATTCCCCGGTCATGGACATTGCGGAAAAGTACACGCTCCTTCAGTCCGCGATGGCCGGCGGCGAACGGGTTTTCGCCCTGCTGGATACCGAAGAGCGGATTCCCGACAACGGACGGCGGAACATTGAAGAGGTTTCGGGCGCGTCCGTGGAATCCTCCGAACATTCGCGGCCGCCGGACGCGCTCATGGAGCCGCCGGCCCCGTCCGCCGAACCGTCCGGCGCGCCGGTTCTGTCCAGGAAAAGCCTGGTGAAGGGCCGGATTGAATTCAGGGACGTTTCGTTTTCCTACAAGGAAGGGGAAGAGGTCCTGAAACGCCTGAGCTTTACCGTCGAGCCGGGCGAGATGGCGGCAATTGTCGGCTATACCGGAGCGGGAAAAACCACGATTATCAACGTGCTTACCCGGCTTTGGGACATACAAAGCGGAAGCATCACCCTGGACGACATTCCTGCAGCGGAGATTCCCCTGCGGCAGCTGCGCCGGGCGATACTCCCGGTGCTCCAGGAAGTGTTTCTGTTTTCGGGAACCGTCGCGGACAACATTTCCCTGGGACTCCCGTTACGCGAAACAGATATTGTCGCGGCGGCCAGGGCGGTTCACGCCGATGAATTTATTTCCCGGCTTCCGGACGGCTACAACACAAAACTTTCCGAAGGGGCGGCGAACATTTCGTCCGGCCAGCGGCAGCTTATCAGTTTTGCCAGGGTTATCGCCCATAATCCCGCGATGGTGATCCTCGACGAAGCCACAAGTTCCGTCGATACCGAAACGGAAAATCTTATCCGGCTCGGCATACAGAAGGTTCTTGCGGGCCGAACCTCGATTGTCATAGCCCACAGACTGTCGACGATACGTCACGCGGAACGTATTTTCGTTCTTTCGGGCGGACGCCTTGTCGAACAGGGCCGCCACGACGAGCTTATCGCCAGAAACGGCCTTTACGCGGGACTGTACCGGCTCCAGTTTGGGGAAACCTGCTCCCCTGGTACATTTCCACCGCTTAATTTGACGGATACTTGAATTTGGCAATGAACGGGTTCCGTTCTAAAATATCTATGGCCAATTACACAAAAAATCTGACAGGCTCCCCCTTCCATCTCCTGTTCAACAAGTACCGACAGTCCGTTTGCCGCTTTCCTCAAGTCCGTGTATCCGGGCCGGATAAAGATTCGTACCCGGTTTATATCAACGGTCATGGCAGAAACCCTATCCCTTCCATGACCGCC
>JAIRSC010000205.1 GCA_031255645.1 Treponema sp.
GTGCGCGGGGTGGTTATTTGGGGGCCCCCAACACCCCCCCCGCGGCCCCCCCCCGGGGGCCCCCCCACCCGCGGGCGGGGGGTTCCCCCCCCCCCCCCGACAGGAGGTGCGATATGAAACGATACGGTTCGGTAATCGGCGTTCGGCCTGAAAAGCTTGACGAGTACAAGAAACTCCACGCGGCGGTGTGGCCGGACGTGCTCAAAATGATAAAAGACTGCAATATCAGAAACTATTCCATTTACTACCATGCCGGCTTATTGTTCAGCTATTTTGAATATACCGGCGACGATTACGAGGCCGACATGGCCAAAATGGCCGCCGACCCCATGACCCAAAAATGGTGGGATGTCTGCAAGCCCTGTCAAAAGCCCCTGGATAGCCGGGGAGAAGGCGAATGGTGGGCCGGCGCCGAAGAGGTGTTCCATACCGATTGATTCGCAAGCGGGGTCTTCATTGGATAGTTCCGATTGGGGCTATTTTCCCGGCTTGGCGTCCAGAGCGGCGATTTCCCGCTTGATACGCTCCATGTCGAGAGGGAATACGCCGTATTCCCGGATCAGTTCGACCATGTAGGCGTAGGAATCCGGGGAAACGCCGCTGGTGACCGAATGATCCGACTGGCATATCCAGCCGCCCCCCGCCGCGCTTTGTAATTTGTACAATGCCTGCCGTTTAATTCTGTCCCGGCTCCCGCTTTCAAGTTCCCGAACGTCGATGTTACCCACAAAACACAGTTTGCCGCCAAAGTCTTTCCGTAGTTCCACCGCGTCAAGATGGGCCTTACATTCCACGGGGTTGTAACCGTCAAGGCCGATTTCTATAAAATCATCGTATATACGCCGGGCGTCGCCGCAGCCGTGGTAGATCACCATAAGCCCCGCGTCATGGCACACCCTGATTATGCGATCCACGATAGGCTTGAAATGTTCCCGCCAGACTTCGGGGCTGAACATCATTCCGTTTACGTAGGCAACGTCGCCCCATACGTACATGCCCGAAAGCCGGCCCCTGCTTTCCTCGATTTGATATTCCGTCAGGCCCACAAGAAAATTTCCCAGGCGTTTCACAAAAGCGCCGAACATCCCGGGTTCCTCAAGCATCCAGATAAGGGAGTTTTCCGTTCCGATGCAGCGCCACAAAAATTCATAGGCCTCGCAGATCGAACCAAAGACCGGCATGTCCCGGTGGTAAGCGTTTACCCTGTCGTCCCATGAGGGGATATTGCGGCCGATTGCGTCGCCCACTCCGTTTATCTGATCGTCCCCCTGGCGGTAAAGCCGCCGCCGGTCTTTCGCGGGCTCAAGGACAAAGCTTTCCATTTCTTCCGGCGCGGAGACCGAAAAACTGTCGAAATGGGGCATTGGGGCGGTTCCGCTGCGGCGTATAACCGCGCCGAAACCGGTACGCAGCTTGATATTCACCCCGTCGTCCTCAAGAATTTCAAAATCCCTGATGACGGGATCCATATTCGGGTTTACCACGATGTAATCCAAATCAAATTTACGGTAGAGGTCGAGATCGGCGCCCCATTGTTCTTTGGCTCTTTCCATAAAACCGGTCCAGAAAAAATCGGACACCGGCACCCGGTCGCCTTCTTTGTTGGACAACGCCGCCCGCAGCCTGTCTTCTTTGAGTTTTTTGGTATCCGCCATCTGATTTTCCTCCATAAATACGAATTACAGCAAATATGAATTCCAGCAGGTTACAAGTAGTGTATAATCGCCTTGAATGAATCGTCAATGAAATAAGGCGTTTTGAAACTAAAATAATCTAAACGTTTTGATTTATGGGCGTTTCTATTGTTCTCCGGCATTCAGCTTTTCCAAAATTGACATTTTGGGAAAGCGGCGCTAAACTGGATTTCCATGACGGCACGCGAACGGCTCGACGCCCGGTTGGCGGGAAAACCGGTAGACAAAATTCCCAACATGAACATCTTTATGGCCGTCGTGGCCAGGGAAGCGGGGGTGTCGTACCGGGAATATGTCAGCGATTACCGGAAACTTGTTGAAGGCAATCTTGTCTGCGCGGAAAAGTACGGCGTCGACAGCCTGAGCGTTATCTCCGATCCGATGAGGGAAGCCGCCGCGTTTGGAGCGCGGGTCGTATTGCCCGAAGACGGGGTTCCCTATGCCGAAAAGCCCCTTGTAACCGATGATTTTGATCTTTCCGTATTACGGCGCTTCGACCCCTGGGAAAGCGAACGGACGGCGGACAGGATTCGGGGCTGCGAACTGCTCCGGCAAAAGGCGGGAGACGGGTATCCGGTTATCGGCTGGGTAGAAGGCTGTATCGCCGAAGCCGCCGATCTGCGGGGTATCAACGAACTTATGCTGGACCTCGCCTCGGGCGAAGAATACCTGGACGAATTCCTTTCGATCATTCACGAACAGCAGAAACGGTTCGCCAAAGCCCAGTTGGACGCCGGGGCGGATTTTATCGGCGTCGGAAACGCCGCGGCGTCTCTTATTGGGCCCGATTTGTACCGGCGCTACGGTTTGGCCTGGGACAGGGCCATTACGGCGTATATTCATCAAAACGGCGGCCGCGTTAAACTCCATATCTGCGGAAACATCAGCTCGCTTCTGGAACCGCTTAAAGAAGCCGCGCCCGACATACTGGACATAGACTGGATGGTGGACTTCGGAAAAGCGGCGAAATTTTTCGAGGGAACCGCGACGGCGGTGAGCGGAAACATGGATCCCGTGGAAGTGATGATGAGGGGCAGCGTCGAGACCGTCGAAAAGGCCGTCGCGGCCTGTATCGGGGCCGGGAATTCCACGACCCTTATCGCGGCCGGCTGCGAAGTTCCCGCCGCCGCGCCCGAAGAAAACCTTGTTGCCATGGACAGGGTCCTGTACCGTTCCTGACGCCCGGAGTTTTTCGTTCATTCACGGGGGGGCTCATTTAAACCGGACTTTCGAATAAATTAGCCTGCTTGTCCGGATAATCAAGAATCGCGTTTATTTTTCCCGGCTGCGCCCAATTCATGGTTCCTTCCATTTTCGAGGAACGCAGATATTCCTCAATCCGGGGATTGCTTAACTGGAGCAGTAAATTTTCCGCGGCCGGTTTGTCATTGCAGGGAATGAAGGCCTGCAGCGACTGGTTGGCCTGCCATCTGCCGTCAAAAAGCAGGGGGCGGAATGTTTTTTTCCCGTAAGCCTCCCACACGACTTTGCAGTTCGCGAAACTATAGGGGCCGACCCCCAGCATTGACCACCAAAGACCGCGTTTTATCTGTGCCCGGATTAATACCCCCTTGCGGTTTTCCAGTGTTTTTTTGTGTTTTTGTAAATAACCGGACAGACGGGGTTCGTTTTCCAGTTCGTAAGGTGAAAGCGGTTTTCCCGTTGTACTGTTGTACGGAAGCAGGACCCATTTTGCGGCTTCTTTTTTTTCAAGAAAGTTGCCGGCGGTAATAAGCGGATAGAGGTATTTTTTCGGCAGACGATACGCGCCGTTTACTTCGCACAGTTCATCGTCAATATCGGCATATTCCCTGAATACGAAAACGTCGATCGCGCCGCAGGGGTTAACCCCCTGCCTCGGTTTTGAGTCTTTCGGCACAGTAACGCGGGGAATGTTTATTTTCCCGTTCGATTCGTTTTTTGCCGTTAAATACGCTTTGCCGGCGCCGGGCGATACCGCTTTGTATTCAATCCAGCTGTTGTTTTCGTATCTGAAATACGCCGCGGCCCGGTTTTTATGTTCGGCGCGTCCTTTCCCAAACGAAGCGAGCCCGTATCTGGTGGATATTTTTTCAAAAACGGCGATGCTGTCAAAATCGTAAATTGAGCGGAGCAGATAAGACCTGTCTTTTACGGCAAACTTTCTGAACGCGGCGTGCGCGCCGTCGTTAAAAAAAAGCGACAGGGGAAGAAAGAAAACGGCTTCCCCGTTTTGGTCCAGATTATCCGCGATTGTTTTTTGAACGACAAGAGCGGCTATGTCGATACGGGAACCGCCAAGGAGCAGTTTTCTGGAATCTTCAATCAGGCCGTATTCGAAGAAAAGCGGCTTTATTTTTTCCCTGTAGTCCGGCGGAAGATCGACAAAATTGCACCAGGGCGGATTTCCGAAAAGTATGTCGAATTTATTTTCGTTGAACTGGAAAATATCGCCGTTATGGAAATTGCGCGTCATATCAAATCCAAAACGCGCCCTGAAAAAATCCAACGCTTTTTTATACGCCGCCTGTTCGATTTCGAGTCCGAACAGGCGATCCATGGGCAGCCGCGGGACAGTATAGCCCCGCGACAACCCGTATTCCGGCAGAGCGGCAAGCAGGCCGCCTTCCCCCATCGTCGGATCAAAAACGGTTTTTCCCGCCATCCACGAGTCGAATATACCGCATTTTTCAACGGCGAATCTCGCCCATTCAGGCGGGGTATAAACCGCCCCGATCCTGGCGGATGAATTTGAAATTTTTATATCCATTCAGGTTTGCTTATAATAAGAACCCTTAGTCGGACAACCCGGATTTGGCTTCCGGTCGCAAACCTCCTGTTTGCTCCCTCCAGCCCGCCTCGCGTCCTGCCGGCGGCATCCATGCCGCCTTTTCCTCCCAGGGTCGGCGGACGCTCGGTTCAAATCCGGCCTTCAGCTATAATAAGAACCCTTAGTCGGGCAACCCGGATTTGAACCGGGGACCCCAAGTCCCCCAGACTTGTACGCTAACCAACTGCGCTATTGCCCGGCCAAAGGTTCTTGTAGAATACCGTAGCAAAACAAAGCGAATCTGTCAATGCGCCGCTTCCGCCCAAACAGAGCCTGCGCCCGTAGTTTACCTTCGTTTTGCCCCCCAAACAGGCCGTTTCACCCTCAAAACAGGCCGTTCGGGCTCCCGAATGGGTCAGGCGGACGCCCGAATGGGTTAGGCGGATGCCCGAATGAGCCTCCGCGGGGCAAGCCCCGCGGTATCTTAAGCGTTGCGTTAATTTGATCGGAGGCTCGTTCGATAGGAAGTTTATAATACCGTCTGGTTTAACACCAAATT
>JAIRSC010000036.1 GCA_031255645.1 Treponema sp.
CCGCCTCCGCTTTTTCTCTGTGTGCGCCCGTTATATTCTCCGGACGCTGTACCATTCGGTGGGCCTTCCTCCCGTAAAGGTGTACGCGGTTATTAAACCACGGCTAGGCTCCATGGTTATTACAGACAAGAGTGTTCGCCGGCACGGAGGTTGTTGCGATCAAGTACGTTATCTCCGGCGGAACACCATAATCAATCTTGGATTAATACACAGCGTCCGTAACCATCGACCGGTGGACGCCTTTGCTTGGATAGGGGCGGCGGCAACTCCCCTGCGATGGGCATACGGCGTCCGTAAGTAAAAGCCAGGCCAAAGCCTGCGTCAGAAATGGCGACGTCCGTCTAGCCCGAGCAGGGGTTGCCACCGCCCATAGTGCTTACAAAGATGCCCACCCGTATGTATTGCCCGTATCGGGAAAATGGTGTTTACTATAGGGGCCGTTTGCGGGAAACACGCGACACTAGCTCATCCGGATAGAGCAACGGCCTTCTAAGCCGTAGGTGGGGGGTTCGAGTCCCTCGTGTCGCGAAGGGGGA
Source organism: Treponema sp. (assembly GCA_031255645.1). GTDB lineage: Bacteria > Spirochaetota > Spirochaetia > Treponematales > Breznakiellaceae > JAIROH01. The sequence continues at coordinate 537 of JAIRSC010000036.1, forward strand.
AACATGAAACGCCGTATTTTCATTTTGGCCGCCTGCGCGGTCCTGGTCGTCATTGCCTGCGCGACAAATCCCTATACGGGCAAGAGCACCCTTGCCCTGGTGGACAACGATACGCTGCTGGCTTCGTCTTTCAGCCAGTACCAGAGCTTCCTTGACGAAAGCGATCTGATTACCGGAACGCCGGAAGCGGCCCTTGTGGAACGGGTGGGGAACCGCATACGGCTTGCCGCCGAAAAATGGGCCGCCGCCGAAGGGCAGAGCGCCTATCTGGAACAGTACCGCTGGGAATACCGCCTTGTCGAATCGGACGAGGTAAACGCCTGGTGCATGCCCGGCGGCAAAATTGTCGTGTATACGGGGATACTTCCCGTTACCGAAGACGAGGACGGGCTTGCCGTCGTGCTTGGACACGAAGTCGCCCACGCCCTTCTTAACCACGGGCAGCAGCGTTCCAGCGCGGGCATGCTTCAACAGATCGGCGCCGCCGGCATAGACATTTTCGCTTCGGAAAAAAGCCGGGAAACCCAGGACCTTGCCATGACCGTCTACGGCGCGGGGTCGAACCTGTTCGGTATCCTGCCCTTCAGCAGATCCCACGAAAACGAGGCCGACCATATCGGGCTGATTCTTATGGCAATCGCGGGCTATAACCCCGAAATTTCCGTCCCCTTCTGGCAGAGGATGAGCGCCCTGGGCGGCGGCGGAACCCCCGAATTTTTAAGCACCCATCCTTCGGGCGAAACGCGGACAGCGAATCTTGCCAAATGGATACCCGAAGCGAAAGAAAAGGCGGCCCTCCTGGGAACCGGCGGGTGATCGTCCCGAAGGCGGAACAGGCCCGGCACAAGGGACGCCGCCCGGCATGATAAAAATCCTCCATACCGCGGATCTTCATTTGGGAAAAAGCTTTCACGAGTATTCCCTAATCGAGGATCAGGCGTATATGCTCAACGGGCTTTCGGCGCTGCTTGCCGATCCGTCCTACGACGCCCTTGTCGTTTCCGGGGACGTGTTCGACCGATCCATACCCTCCCCGGAAGCGGTTGAACTGTTCAGCGGGTTTTTGGGAACGCTGAAAAAATCCCGGCCAAATCTCGAAATACTAATCATTCCGGGGAACCACGACTCCCCCGCGCGCCTCGCCTACGGGAAAGAGCTTTTCGCGGGCCTCGGCGTACACATAGCCGGAGCCGCGGAAACGGCCTTCGATCCGGTGATGATACGGGCGGGCGCGGACGGCGCGGAAATCTGCGCCTGTTTCCTGCTGCCGTTTCTCTATCCGGGAAGCCTTGTCCCGGCCGCGGAGGGCGCGGACTCCAGTGAGGCGGGCGCAAACGGCGGCGCGGCGGACGGCAGCGCGGCAAACGACGATGCGGCGGCCGCGGCGGATCGGGGCGGCGCCCGCCGGGGCCAGGCGGCGCTGGCCGAAGAAGCGGCGCGGCGGCTTGAGGACGCGCGGAAAAAAGCCCTGGCAAAAGGCGCGTCGTCCTCGATGCTTGCCGCCCACCTGTTTTGTTCCGGGGGGAAAGGCTCCGATTCGGAACGAAGCTTTCTCGGCCAGGCGGAACAGGTTGATCCCGGCCTGTTCGCGGGCTTCGACTATGTGGCCCTGGGACATCTGCACCGTCCGCAGAAAGCGGGAAAGAACGCCTGGTATTCGGGAAGCCCCCTCGCCTATTCCTTTGACGAGGCCGATCATCAAAAATGTTTTCTTTCGGTCGAAATTACGGGGAATCCCGGACATGCCGGGGAAAATCCCTCCACGGAAGATTCCCGCCGCCTCCGTGTAACGACCCTGCCCTCCCTGCCGCTCAGGCCGCTCCGCCGCCTTTCCGGCCCCTTCGAGCGCTTTTTAAAAGATCAGGACACGGCCCTCAAGGAAGCGGAACAGTGTTTTCTGGAAATAACCCTTTCGGGCGGGACGCTTACCGAAAACGCCCTCCCGATACTCAGACAGCGCTTTCCCCATCTGCTCTCGCTGCGGCAGGACGAGGCGCGGGCCGCGATGACGGCGGACGAACCCCGGCGGAAAACGGGGAACAGGAACGCGCTTGACGATTTCAGGGAATTCCTTGAGGAAATCTACGGCGGGGCGGACGACGGGAAACTTCGCTGTTTCGCCGAAATCCTCGAGGATCTGGAAGAAGCATGAGACCGAAACGGCTGGAACTGTCCAACTTCGGCCCCTTCGCGGGAACCGCCGTCCTCGATTTTTCCTCGCTGGAAGAGATCTTTCTTGTTACCGGGAAGACGGGTTCGGGAAAAACGACGCTGTTCGACGGAATCTGCTTTGCCCTGTACGGCGCGGTTCCGGGCAGCAGGGCGGGACACGAAAATACCCTGGCAAGCGATTTTGCCGGAGCGGCCGCGGACTGCGGGGCGGTTCTGGAATTTTACAGCGGCGGCGCGCTCTGGAAAGCCGAACGGACAATCCGCAGGGAAAAACAAAAAGACGGATCGGACAAAGTCGACAAGGCGGCCGTTCTTTTCAAAATGGAAAACGGATCCTGGAACGCCGCCTCCGCGAACCGGCGGGAAACCGACGAAAAAATCAGGGAGCTTATCGGGCTCGACAGCGGCGAATTCTTCAAGATCGTCCTGCTTCCCCAGGGCGAGTTCGCCGAATTTCTGCGGCTTAAAACCAGCGAGCGGAGAAAAATTCTCGGAAAACTTTTTCCGGTCGAAATCGCTTCCAGGGTGATGAAGGCCGCCCAGGAAAAAGCCAGGGACGCGGAGGCGGCCCTCAGGGAAGCCGAGCGGAGCCTTGGCGAAACGCTGAAGCGCGTCGATTTTGAAAATTACGGCGTCCTTCGCGCCCAATACGGGGAAAAGCTCGAAGCCGCCAAAAACGAGGAACGTTTCCTTAAAGCGGCGATTGAAACATGCGGACAGTACTGCCGTATCCTGGACGCGGAAGAATCCGCCCGGGCGCGGCTTGCGGAAATCCGCGAAAGCGCGGACAAAAACAAAACGGCCGCGTCCCGCCTTGCCGAAGACGAGAAGCGGCTCGCGCTTTCGAGAAAGGCCAGGCCGCTTGAGCGTTACGCGGCAAACGCCGCCGAAAAAAAGGCGGCGCTCGGCGCGGCGCTTTCGGACGCGGAAGAAGCCTCGCTCAGGCGGGCGGACGCGGAAACGCGCAAAAAGGAATTTGACGAAGGCAGGGAACAAAACGCCCTTGTGGAAAAGGAACTGGGGGAACTTCGGGAACGCCGCCCCTTCCTCGAAGAAACGCTCGACCGGGCCCTGGCCCTGGAACAAAGCGCCGGGGAACTAAAAAAGCTTGAGGGGCTTATCGCGGAGAATCTTCGCGAATCCGAAAAACTTGGGGAACAGCTTTCCGCCGCGGAAGAGCGTCAGGCCGCGCTTGAAAAGGCCGCGGGCGGCGCGGCGGAACTTGAAACGGCCCACGAAAACGCCAGGGCGCGCATGGATCTGCTTCTGGAACTCAGGAAGCTTTCCGCCCAGGAAGCCCAGGTCCGCGGCGAGGCGGAACGGCAAAAACGGGAAAAGGCGGGGAAGGAACGGCGGCTGAAGGAACTTGAAGAACTCGTTTCCGGTTTTTCGAAAGAACGCGAAACGCTTCTGGAAGAACGGCGGGCCGTGGACGAGGGAGAAGAGGCCGCCCGGCTCGCCCTGCGCCTGGAAGACGGAAAGCCCTGTCCCGTCTGCGGGGCGGAACATCATCCGCTGCCCGCCAAAGCCCCCGCGCGGCGCTTTGACATAGAGGAACGGCTTTTGTTCGTCGAGGCTTCGCTAAAAGATTCCGGCGAAAAACGGGAAACGCTCCGCGCCGAAACGCTCGGTCTTGCCGGGGAAATCGGCGCCCTGGAAAAGCGGGCCGCCGAAGCCGGAAACGAGGCGCGGCGGCTTTGGGAAAGCGGCCGGGAACCGCGCGCCGCCCGCGGGGAAAGCCCGGATCCGGAGCGGATCGAGGCGGCGCGGGTTAAGGCCCTGGCGGAACTGAACGCCCTTGTCAACCAGCGGGAAGAAGCCCGCCGCGCGAACGCCGGCCTTAAAGACCTGTTCCGAAGCAAGGAGGCCCTTGCCCTGTCCCGTTCCGTCAAGGAAAAAGAACGGGCCGCGCTGGAAGAAAAACGGAACCACATCGCGCGGGATTCCGAAGATCTCGCGGCAAAACAGGCGGCGCTTCTTGAACGCTGGGGACTGAACGATCCCCGGTCCGCGCTGAACGAGCTTGAGGAAAAGATAGCCGGATACGAGGACGCCGCCGCCGAATACCGCGAGGGCAGGGAGGAAGCCGAACGGGCCTTTGCCGCCGCTTCCTCGAACGAGGCGTCGGCGCTGAAACGGAAAGGGGAAGCGGAATCCGCCTTTGCCGCCGCCTCGGCGGAACTGAAAAACGCCCTGGAAGGAATGGAAGGATCGGAACTGTTCCGCGCGGAAACATCCGGCGAACACGGGGAAGAATTCCCCGTCATTGGGGAAACTACCGCCCGTATCATGGACAGCGCCGTCGAGGAAACCGCCGCCTGTATCGTGGACAGCGCCATCGAGGAAACCGCCGCCCGTATCATGGACAGCCTTCTTGAGCCGGAAGAGGAACAGGCTGTCGAAAGGCGGAGCAAGGAAATCCGGGACGAGAGATCCCGGCTCGATTCGGCGGCGGACGAACAGGAACGGCTTTTGGCCGGGCTCAGGGCGGAACGGGAAAAGCTCGACGTTTCCGGCTTTTTCGGGGACGAAGCGGCGGTTTCCGGCGAAGCAGCCGCTTCAGGCGGATCGGCTTTCCGGGAACGGCTTTCGCGGCTCGAAGCGGAACGGGAAGAAGCGGCCTCGCGGCGGGAAAAAGCCGCGGGCGAGCTCGCGTTTCTTGAAAAAGAAAAAGAGCGGCTTGACCGGGAAGAAGCGCGGCGGAAAGAGCTCGCCGCGGACGCGGAACGCTACGGCCTTCTTTACGACGATCTTTCGGGAAAAAATCCGAAAAAAACCACGTTCGATTCCTGGCTCCTGGGGCTTTACCTTGCCGAAGTCGCCGCCTACGCGACCAAACGCCTTGAACGAATGAGCGAAGGCCGGTATTCCCTTCATCTTAACGTTTCGGGCGAAAACGCGAAGGCCCATTCGGGGCTGGACCTTTCGGTGTTCGACGCCAATACCGGAAAAATGCGATCCTGCGCGACCCTTTCCGGCGGCGAAAGTTTTCTGGCGTCGATAAGCCTCGCCCTCGGGCTGGCCGATTCGATACAGGAGCGGGCCGGGGGCGTCCGGCTCGACGCCGTTTTTGTCGACGAGGGTTTCGGCAGCCTCGACGACGAAACCCTGACCAAGGCTCTGGACATTCTGGACGAGCTTAGGGAAACCAGAATGGTGGGGCTTATCTCTCATGTGGGAGAAATGCGCAGCCGTATCCCCAGCAAGGTCGAAGTAATAAAAACGGTTTCAGGTTCCCGGATAGTCCGGGGCTGAAGCAGCCTGTCCACGTATGCCGAAGACGCGCACCGGCCCGCCGGCGGCGCGGAAGAACGCGCCGTTTACCCGGCCGCCCGGTAGAACCCGCATTTAAGGTAGAGTGATTCGTCGTAGCCGACAAGCACGGGATGATCCGGCCCCTGACAGCGGAAATCCGCCTGGACGATCCGTTTTTCCGCGTCGGCGGCCGCGGACGCGATCATCTGCTTGAAACGGCTTTCGTCCACGGCGTGGCTGCAGGAACAGGTAACCAAAAGGCCGCCTTTGGCAAGCAGTTTTAGCGCCTTAAGGTTGATTTCCTTGTAACCCCGCAGGGCGTTTTCCAGGGCGGCGCGGCTTTTGGCGAACGCGGGTGGGTCGAGAATTATCAAATCGTATTGTTCCCGCTGCCGGCAGGCCCTGCCGAGAAAATCAAACACGTCGGCGCGGATCGTTTCGATTTCTCCCGCCGCGCCGTTAAGCGCCGCGTTTTTCCGCGCCAGTTCCAGGGCCGCCGCGGAAAGATCGACCGCCGTCGCTTTTACCGGACAATGCGGAACGGCGGCTTTTACGGCGTGTACGGCAAAACCGCCCGTATAACAGAAACAGTCGAGAACACGAAGAACCCGTTCGTCCGCCGCGGGCTCTTTGGCCCCGCCGTTCCGCGCGGGGTTTCCGTTTCGCGCGGCGCGTCCGGCGGCAAGCAGGGCGGCGTATTCGGCCGTCCGCCGCCGGTTGTCTTTTTGGTCGAGAAAGTGTCCCGTTTTTTGGCCGCCGATTAAATCCACGTGGAACAAGAGGCCGTTTTCCGCGATTATCGCGCCTTCTTCGGGAAAGCTTCCGGCGGCAAGGCCGTCGCGGAGCGGAAGCCCTTCAAGCTCCCGTACCGGCGCCGATTTTTCGACAATGCCCTCCGGTTTGCCCGGCGCTTCCTTGCCCGGCCCAAGCGGGGACGAAAGGACTTCGTTCAGGGCTTCCAAAATCAGGTCCCTGCGGAGATCCATTCCCCTGGCGAGGAACTGTACGGAAAGCCAGGAACGGACTCCGTTCCCGGCCGTTCCGGGCAATCCGGGCGCGCCCACAAAGCGGTCTACGATAAGGCCGGGAAGGAAATCGGCCTCCGCGAAAACAATGCGGGAGGACTCCCGGAACAAATCGAGGCCCGAATCAAGACGCCGTTCCAGGGCTTCCCTGATACGGCGCTTGAAAAAGCCCTTGTCAAGGCCCTCCTTGGAAGGGCTGTAGATACGGGCGGTAATTTGGGATTCGGGATTTACGATTGCCCTGCCAAGGAACAGGGGATGGGGTCTTTTGGTTTTATCGGGATAGAACGGCGATGATTCCACATCGGCGCATTCCCCCGGCTCAAGATTCACCGTTTGGCGTCCGGTTTCGCTTTCGGCGGAACGGGGGTTTCCCGGTCCGGCAAGCACGGTCTCAATTTCGCCGCGGTATACCCAGGGATGCCCCCGCTGTATCCGGCGCTCTTCGCCGGTCTTGAGGATAATCCGCTTCACTTCTGTTCCGCCGGGGCCGAGCGGCGCACGACCAGTTCCCGCCTTGTCTTCCAGGGCTGTTCGGATTTTTTCGCGATTGCGGCAAGAAGGGCGGCCTGGGCCTCGAAGGGTTTTTCCGCCTTCAGGGGCTTCCAGCTTCCGTCCGGCTCAAGACGCCACGCGCGGGCGGTATCCTTATAATAACAGCAGAGGATTTTTTTGACCTCTTCTTTTATCGCCGGATCCAAAACCGGGACAAGAAGCTCGACCCTCCGTTCCAGGTTCCGGGGCATCCAGTCGGCGCTTGAAATATACAATTCTTCCGCGCCGCCGTTGTTGAAATAAAAAATCCGGGAATGTTCCAGGTAATGATCCACAACGCTCGTTACCGTAATGTTGTCCGAAACGCCCCGCACGCCGGGAACAAGGGTACATATCCCCCGGATATTAAGGCGCACCGTTACTCCGGCCCGCGACGCTTTGTACAGCGCGTCAACCACGTCGGCGTCTACCAGGGCGTTCATCTTGGCGAGAATTTTTCCCGGAGCGCCTTCTTCGGCCCGGCGGGTTTCCCGTTCTATAAGTTCGAGAAATTTTTGTTTTAAAAACCAGGGGGCCATTATCAGCTTGTTCATCGTGTGAACGGCCGAATAGCCGGAAAGGGTGTTGAAGAAAACCGTGGCGTCGTTTCCAAAATCCTCGTTGGCGGTAAAAAGGGAAAGATCGCTGTACTGCAGGGCCGTCCTGTCGTTGTAGTTTCCCGTCGAAAGATGAATATAGCGGGCAAGGCCCCCCGGCTCCCTGCGGATTACCTGGCTTATCTTCGCGTGTACCTTGAGCTGGGCAAGGCCGTAGATTACGATTACCCCCGCTTTTTCAAGCCGGGCCGCCCAGCTGATGTTCCGTTCTTCGTCAAATCTCGCCTTGAGTTCCACAATCGCGGTAACGTGTTTTCCGTTCAGCGCCGCCTTTTCCAGGGCCTGTATTACCGGGGAATCGCCGCTGGTACGGTACAGCGCCGTCTTGATCGAGACAACCTGGGGGTCTTCCGCGGCTTCGCGGAAAAAACGCACCACCGGATCAAACGAATGATAGGGCAGGACGAGGAGTATGTCGCCGCTCCGTATGCAGTCCCAGACGCTCCTGTCGGCGGGAAACGCCGGGTGCCGGTAATGGTTTTTCCGGGGCGTCTTGAGCCCGTCAAAGCCCTGGATACGGATAAGGCTCCGAAGGGTTCCGGGGTCGAGGGGGCCGTCTATTGAATAGACGTCTTCCTCACCCAGATTAAGGCGGCGGGTTATCCGTTCAAGGAGGCCGGGGCCGCCCGGAGTATGCGCCATGCGGACAATCGGGGAATATTCCCTGCCGGCGATAACTTCTTCCATCGCTTCGACAAAGTCTTCGTCCCGCCGTTCGTCCACCGAAAAATCGGCGTCTCTGTGTACCAGGAAAAGCATTTTTTCCTGTACGCTGTAGCCCGTGTAGAGAAGATCCCCCATAAGCAGCAGCAGGTCGTCGAGCAGTGCCCAGCGCGTCCGGTCCGGCTTTTCCCCGCCGGGCAAAAAAACGACCCGGTCAAGCGCCGCCGGCAGTTCCACAATGGAAACAAGGCCCGGGGCGGCGGAACGTTCCGCCGCGTTAAGCAGAAAGGCGGCGTAGATTTTCCCGCTTGCCGGACGGGGAATGTCCTCGTCTTTCGTAACGCCGAAACGCAGCGGGGTAAGCGCCGGAAAAATTTCCCTTGTAAAGTACGCGGCAAGGTATTCGCCGTCCCCGTCGTTGTAGGGCGGGCGGACGTATTCAAGGCCTCCCCCGGCAAGGGCGGGGAAAATTTCATCGTTAAGGCAGCGGTACAGTTCGGAAAGAAGCGGCCGTATTTTCGCCGACGCCGCCGCGATCTGCCCGCCGGGGCTCATTCCCGAAATATCCGCCGCGCCGGCGGACGAACGCTTAAGGCCGGCAATACGAACCATGAAAAATTCGTCAAAGTTGGAAGACACAATCGACAGAAAGCGGAGCCGCTCGAGCGGCGGCAGATCTTTCCGCAGGCCTTCCGCCAAAACGCGGCTGTTAAATTCAATCCATGAAAGTTCACGGTTCAGATATACGTTCATCAGGATATTTCCTTTTCCCTATCCAAGAATGACCTGGTAGCCGAAAACCTCTTCAAACAGATCCGCCTTGTCCCTCATGCCGAGTTCTTCGAGCGACAGGTCAAACGATTCGCCCGTGCGAATAACGAGAGTTTCGGTCTTTTTTTCCACGCTTATGTTTTTGATTCTCTGGGAATGGCCCCGGTCAAGGGCGTCCGCCACGCGGAGCAGGGACGCCATCTTGAGTACGAGGATGCGCTCTTCCCGCTGAAGGGCCAGGTATTCGATATCCGCCGGGGAAGGCGGGGAATCCCTGTGGTAGCGTATGACGTTCCCGATAATGTCCATATCTTCTTTTTTCAGGCCGAAAATTTCCGAATTGGCGACAATGTACTGGCCGTGAAGGTGATGTCCCGAACCGCGTATAAACATCCCTATGTCGTGCAGCAGGGCCGCCGTTTCAAGCATCATCCGCTCGTGCCCGTTCATGCCGTGTTCCTTTTCCAGGGCGTCAAAAAGGGAAAGACAGAGCCGCGCGACGTGCCGGCTGTGTTCCTCGTCGAAACGGTACTTGCGGCCCAGATTTACCGCCGACGCGGTTATCTGGGAATAAAAGTCGTTCCGCAGTTCGTTGTCCACGCCGCTTACAAGGTCTATAAGATAGCCTTCCCGTACCGAGATGTCCGGCACGATAAGTTCTTCCGCGGCGGTTCGTTCAAGAAAAGTCCGGTATATCAAAAGCCCGGGGACAAAGCCTTCCGCGTCCGCGTAGGGTATGTTGTAACGCCTGACACATTCTTCGATGCTGTAGTGCTCCACGCTTTTCGCGAAACGCATAAAATCGTCCTTGCCGATAACCATGCAGTTTTCGTTTAATTTCTTCCCGATATGCGCCGCGGCCTGGCGGACGTCGGATCCGGCGGCGACAAGGGCGCTGATCGCGGAAAGATCCATCTCGTCGTTGAGAAAATCCTGGGTGTTCCGCACGTTTTCCTTGATGTAGCGTTCTATAAAGGCCGCCGATCCTTCCCGGCGTTTTTGATCCATCAGTATTGTACCCAGCCGGAGGCTGTGGGAAGAAACCATTTTCCCCCGGCGCAGGAGCATTATTTCCGAAGAACCGCCGCCGACGTCGAGGATCATCGAATTTGCCCGCCAGAACCGGGGAACGTCGTTTTTCAGCGCGTAACGCAGAGCCAGGTACATAAGGCGGTTTTCCTCAATCCCCTCGACGACCGTTACCGCGAGGCCGGTTTCGTGCCGGATTCTGTCGGTAAAAATGTCCCTGTTGCGGGCCGCCCGCACCGCGCTTGTGGCGACAATATGTATGCCGCTTTCGCCGATATCCCAGGCGCCAAGCTGTTCCCGGCAGGCCTCAAGCACCGAAAGACATTCCAGGAAACTTTCCCGGCTTACCGCCCCGGAACTGAATACGTCCCTGCCCAGGGCGACGGGCCTGCTCGACTCGTCGAGAATACGCAGGCGGGGCTCCCCCGCGCGCCGCGCCGTCCCGTCGTTTTCCGCGACAAGAAGCCGTATGCCCGTGGAGCCTATTTCTATTACCGCGTAGACGCCGGAATTTTCCATAACATAAGTATACGGTTTTTTGCCGAAACGGTACAGCGCGGCGGCCGGAACACTACTGCGGTTCCGCGGCGCCGGCAAAGCTGCCCGCCACGGTTCCGGCGGCGAGGTCGTACTTTGTTCCGTCGAGCCAGTAACAGGGCGCGCCGCCGTTGACAAACCCGGCTTTATAATATACACAACACAGTAAGAGGTGTTGCCGGTGAAAAAGATTATCATTGTCCTGGCGGCGTTTGTTTGCGTACAGTGCGGCCAAAACAAGACGGCCGGATCACGGGATTCCGGCGGCACGATGCTTGAAGATACTTTCCGTTTGGAAAATGAAAATCTCCCGAAAGAAACCGTTCCCGCCCGTGATGTCGCTTCCGTACGTGCCGAAATTGACGAGCGTCTTCGACGTGAACTTCTGGGGGAGAATAGTACCGGAACGTTGGATCAGCTGTCGAAAGATTTTCTTGACGGGGAAATCGATTCCTTAACTTATTTCAGGCGAAAATCCGCGGAGCCGAAAACGGTCGGTACCTATGTAGATATATGGGAGTATATACCGTTTTTTGAGACGGACCAGTATTGGAAGGAAAAATCAAAATTAGCTCTGTTGGATGAGCGGTCGGTCCTGCGGTTCAAAGCGGATGACGATTTTCCAAAACTCGACGGCGCTACGGCGTTATATCCGGTATACGCGGCCTTCGCTCACGCGGTATATCCTAAAGATGTTATAGTGACCCAATACGATCAGAGCCAGGACGGCTGGCCCATTACTTTTCCCGTTCCGCCCGGCGAAACAGCTCAATCCAAGGTGTATGAAATTATGCAAAAAACCACTGTTGTGCGATGCAGCAGAACACGGGACGCCTACGCGTTGTTATTCAGTGATGACGTGTATGTGTATCGCCAATACGGGTGGCGTCCCGACATTATTTTTTGCTACGAGCCTTCGGCCGGGCAGCGGGCGGAGGCGGCGGAAAACGGCGTAAGCTTTACCCTGACCCCGCTGGGCTGTGACGCGTTTGTTTTTATCGTCCACAAAGACAACCCCGTTGATAATCTTACGTCGGAACAGGTACGGGCTATTTATTCCGGAGAAATAACCAACTGGAAAAGCGTCACCGGGATTGATGAAGAAATTATCGCCTACCAAAGGCCGAAAGACAGCGGAAGCCAGACCATACTGGAACAAATAATGGGCGACGTTCCTATCATGAAAGCGCCGACGGGGCTGCGGCCATATGGCATGGCGGGTATGGTGGAAGCGGTTTCCGACTATACAAACTACAAAAATTCAATCGGCTATTCGTTCCGGTTTTTTACCAGCGACATGGTTGACAGTAACGAAATAAAAATACTGTCCATTGACGGGATCTACCCATCAAAAGAAAACATACAAAACAAAACCTATCCGTTTGTTCAGCCGTTCTGCGCGGTAACCAGCGGAAACGAGACGCCGAACGTACAGCGGTTCATCGCGTGGATGCTGTCGCCCCAGGGGCAGGAGTTGATTGAAAAGACGGGCTATACGCCGATACAATGACCGCGCCGCCACGGCTCCTCCGTTGTGGTTGACATTCTTCCCCGTTTTATGTGATGATAACAAAGGCCGTTCCAAAAACGAAGTTTTGGGGCGGTTTTGGCAGTATTCCATTTGCAAGGAACAATTATGTACGCTTTAGTTGAATTTAAGGGCAGACAGTACCGGGCCGAAAAGGGCGCCCTGCTCCGGGTTGACAAGATTGACGCCGAACCCGGATCGAAACTTGATATTGATTCGGTGCTGCTCCTTTCCCGGGGCGAAAACGATATAGTTATCGGAACTCCCTATGTGGCGGGCGCCAGGGTAAGCGTCGTCGTGGAAGGCCACGAAAAAGGGAAAAAAATCATCGTTTTCAAATACAAGCCCAAAAAGGACTACCGGCGCAAGACGGGGCACAGGCAGCAGTATTCGCTTATCAAAATAGAGGATATTGCCGGTTAAATGATACGCGCAAGCGTGATTCTGGACAAAACGGGGCTTTTGCGCCGCTGTGAAATCCGGGGCCACGCGGAAGCCGGGCCGAAGGGCGGCGACATAGTCTGCGCCGCCGTTTCGGTGTTGGCACGGACGGCGTTGACTGTCCTCGAGGCCCGCGGGGATATTAGCGTCCGGGGAGAGGCCCCGGAACGGGGCGTTTTTTTTCTGGAAGCGGAAGCCGGGGAAGGGCCGGGCAGGGATTTTCTTGCCGCGGTCGGGAACTTCCTGCTTGAGGGGCTTGATTCCATAGCCGGGGAATACCCCAAAAACTGCCGGATACGGACCCGGCGGGAAGACGATTAGCATGTGAGGCTTGTTCCAGAACTTCAGTTTTTGGAACAGCCTCGCGTAACGGAGGAATATATGGCTCGGAAAAGAGGCGGAAGCGGAGCGAAAAACGGACGGGACTCGAACCCCCAGTACCTTGGGGTCAAGGCTTCGGGGGGAACCAGGGTCAAGGCCGGTTCCATCATTGTGCGCCAGCGGGGAACCCACATACACCCCGGCGCCAATGTAGGCTGCGGCGGCGACTATACGCTGTTTGCCCTGGCCGGCGGAACCGTTTCTTTTACCCGGAAAAAGGGCCGGAAACTCGCGGCGATTATTACCGAATAGGTTTTCCGTTTCCGGCGTTTATGGAAAAATTTGCCGACGAAGCGTTCATTGAGGTTTCTTCCGGAAAGGGCGGCAACGGCTGCGTAGCTTTCCGGCGGGAAAAATTTGTCCCCAGAGGAGGTCCTTCCGGCGGGGACGGAGGCAGGGGCGGCGACGTGGTTTTTGTGGTCAGGCGGAACCTCAGAACGCTGTCCCATTTGCGCCATAAACATTCGTTCACGGCGGAAAACGGCCGCGACGGCGAAGGCCGGGAACGGAGCGGCAAAGACGGTGAGGACGTGGTTATCCCCCTGCCTCCGGGCACGGTAATTCGGGATGCCGACACCGGGCGCCTGGTCCGGGATTTCGGCCTGGCCGGCGGCGGTAATCCGGGCGCGGCCGGTCCCGTCCCGCCCGCGGCTGTAACGGCCGGGCTGCCGGAAGGCGAGCGTTTTGTTTTTTTAAAAGGCGGACGGGGCGGCTGGGGAAACGTCCACTTCAAGTCGCCGGTAAACCGGAGCCCCCGCCGGGCGCTTCCGGGAAAACCGGGCGAATTCCGCCGGCTCAGGGCGGAACTGCGGATTATGGCCGACATAGGCCTTGTGGGGTTTCCCAACGCGGGAAAATCGTCCCTCCTGGACAAATTTACCAACGCCCGGCCGAAAATCGCCCCGTATCCGTTTACGACAAAAATCCCCAACCTTGGGGTGCTTACCCTTGACGCCGGACGGAACGGCTGGGACAGCCGGGACATCGTCATCGCCGACATTCCCGGCCTTATCGAGGGCGCCTGCGAAGGCGCCGGCCTGGGCATCCGTTTTTTAAAGCATGTTTCCCGGGCCGCCGCGCTGGTCTTCCTCGTCGATCTTTCCGAAGCGAATTTTTCCGATGCCTTTACTATCCTGTACCGGGAACTGGAAAATTTTTCGCCGGAGCTTGTAAAAAAGCGCCGGATTATCTGCGGCTCCAAACTCGATCTTGAGGGCGCCGGCGCGGCCCTGGAACGGCTCAGGGCCGGACATCCCGATGAAACGGTTTTGGGGATTTCCGTATTTTCCGGCGCGGGGCTTAAGGAGCTTGCCGGCGAAATAAGCGTCCTGGTAGACCAGGCCGCGCAAGACGCGGCGAACGGAGACACGGCGTGGAACATGTGGGATACGCCGGAAGAGGGCGCGGCGGATGAAGACGCGGCGAACCGGGACGCGGCGGACGGAACCGCCGTGAACGCGCCGGACGGAACCGCCGTGAACGCGCCGGGCGGAGAAAAGCCGTGAAACTCGCGATACTCGGGGGGAGCTTTAATCCCATTCATATAGGCCACCTGTACCTCGCCGACGCGGTTTTGTCCGAATGTGACTACGACAGGGTGCTGTTGATTCCGGCCCGCGTCTCGCCGTTCAAACAGGATATTCCGGCCGCCCCGGCGGGGGACAGGCTCGACATGATCCTCGCCTCGATAACGGCCGATCCGGGCCTGATCGTTGACGACGCGGAACTGAAGCGGGGAGGGGTTTCGTTTACCGTCGATACCGTCGCCGAAATCATTGAACGCTACCGGCCCGACGGCAAACCGGGCCTTGTCATAGGCGACGATCTTGCCGCGGACTTTCACAAATGGAAAAAGGCGGAAGAGCTTGCCGAAGCGGCCGACATAATCGTTGCCCGGCGGCTCGCCGGCGTTCCGGCGGAACGCTTTCGCTATCCCCGCGTAACCCTGCGTAACGACGTTATTGAGGTTTCCTCGGCGATGATTCGGGAACGGATCGCCGCCGAAAGCGCGCGGGCGGGCCGTTCCGTCTGGCGAAGCCTTGTGCCGCCGGGGGCGCGGCGCGTTATAGAAGAAAGGGGCCTTTACGGACTGTCCCGCGCCGCCGCTTTATCCGGCGGCCTGCCCGGCCGGCCGCCACGGGAAAAAGGCCCGGCGCTTTCTCTTGAGACGGTCGAAGAGGCCGCCCGGACCGCGCTCAAGCGTTCCCGTTTTATTCATTCCAGAAACACGGCCCTTATGGCCTATGACCTGGCCCGGCGCTTCGGCCTTGATCCCCGGGCGGCCTATGTCGCCGGTATCGGCCACGATCTGGGAAAGGCCCTTGCCGGAGACGAACTTCTTGCCCTCGCGGAACGGGACGGCAAGGGCCTTTCGCCCCTTGAACGGAAAAAGCCCGCCCTGCTTCACGGAAGGGCCGCCGCGGTATTGCTGCGGGAACGCTTCGGTATACATAATAGGGATGTGCTGGAAGCCGTCGCCGTACATACGACCGGCGCGCGGGGCATGGGGCCCCTGGCGGCGGCGCTGTTTGTCGCCGACAAAATTGAATATTCCCGGAACGCCGTCCGGCTTCGGGAGCGGCTTGACGGAATCGAAACGCTGCCGGAACTTTTTTACGCCGTACTGGAGGATAGTATACAATACCTGAAATCCGAAGGGCTTGAAGTAGCGGAAGAAACCCTGGCGCTGGAAGACGAAGCGAGGAGGGCCTGTGAAACGGGGCGTTAACATATCCGACCCAAGTGTTTTTCTTCTTGCCGCCATACTCGGCATACTTGCCGCCGGCGGTTTCATCTTTTTCCGGGTTCTTCGTACCGACCCTATTGACGAAGCCCTGGCCGGAAAACAGGTTATCAACATTCTTTTCGTCCTTGAAGGAGACGGAAAACCCCTTGGCTCCTATGTATTGATGTATTCGCCCGAGAACAACCGCGCCGCGGCCGTCTCGATACCCGGCGACGTCGGCAAGATCATCAGAAGCATAAACAAGGTAGACCGTATCGATTCGGCCTACGATCCGAAAAATACCGGCGCTTTTATTTCCGAAGTGGAAAACCTTCTGGATATCGGCATAGGCTATTTGGTGGTGTTCGAGCGGGAAAAACTCGGAAAAATCGTAGACCTTATGGAAGGGGTGGAATTGTTTATTCCCCAGACGCTGGAGATTTACGGGGAAGTTCCCGTCCTGTTCTCTTCCGGAAACACCCTGCTCGACGGCGACAAGGCCGGGCAGTACGTGTGGTTCGAACTGGAAGAAGAGGAGCCGGAACAGATATACCTCCGGCGGGAACGGTTTTTTCTTGGGTTTCTTAAAAGCCTGGGCGAAAAATTCGCCGAACTCGACAATCCGCAGACGACCGCCGCGTTCTATCCGCTGCTCAAGACGGAGATGAGCAAGCCCGCCGCGAAACGGCTTTTCCAGGCCCTTTCGGCGCTGGACTTCAACCGCGTCAGCATTCAGCCGGTGGCGGGAAACTACCGGGAAGTGTCCGGGCAGGATCTGCTGATTCCCCATTACGACGGTACGGTTATCAAAGACATTGTCCGCCAGGCCCAGAGAAGCCTTTCACAGGAAAGTTCCGGCGCGCTGGTCGAGCGGGTCTTTACCGTCGAGGTGCTTAACGGGACTCCCACCACCGGCCTCGCGTCCAGAACGGCGGATCTGATACGGGGATTCCGCTATGACGTGGTTTCCACGGGAAACGCGGATCGCAACGATTACGAGAAAACGGAAATTATCGACCGAACGGGATACGAGGACGTAGTCGCGGTTTTCGCGGACACGATAAACTGCGAAAATATCCGCTATGAGTCGAGAATTCCCGAAGAAGACGGGGGCCCCGCCCTGCGGAACATGGATTACGGGGCGGATTTTACCCTGATAATCGGGAGGGATTTTAATGGCCGGTTTGTTACGGGAAACTGAGGCCCGGCAAAACCCGGATCCGCCGAACGCGGCCTCCCGGCTTCCGGACGCTTCGGAGGAAAGGGAACTGGTAACGGCCCTTTGCGCCCTTCTGGAAGAGCACAAAGCCGGAGATGTCGCCGCGCTGGATTTGCGGGAGCTTCACAGCTGGACCGATTATTTTATCATTGCCACGGTAACAAGCGGCGCCCACAGGGACGGCCTTTTGCGGCGCGTAAAGGATTTCGCCGGCGAAAAGGGGCTTGTCATGCGCGGAGGGCCGGGAAAACCGGCGCCCAACGACGGCTGGAGCCTTGCCGACCTGGGAACAGTGGTCGTTCACCTGATGTCCCCTTCCTCAAGATCCTTTTATGAGCTGGAGCAGCTGTGGAGCTCCGCTAAAACCGTTTACTCGTCAAAGTCGTCGTAGTCAACATCCTCTTCGTAGTCGTAATCGTCGTCGTCGTCGTCAAAATCGTCGTCGTCGTCACTTTCGTAGTCGTCCTCAAAATCATCATCAAAATCGTCATCCATGTCGTCAAAATCGTCGTCGTCGTCTATGTCATCGTCGTCGTCGCCAAAGACATAGAAAGGGACGGGATTTTCCACAGGATCAAAGCCGGCCAGAGGCATTAGTGAAAGTTCCTCTGAAGGATCTGCGCCAAGAGTCTCATTCGGAACCATTTCTTTCTCCATAAAATATAATATTAAGGCTGCGCGACAGCCCAAACAAACCCAAAGGAAATATTGACTGTTCCCTTGAACCATAAGTGAGAGTTTCCGGTTCTGTCAAGATATAAACGCTCTTTTGCGCCGGGTTTTTCTTTTATCCGTATACTGATATAATGGGGCCCCGGAGCGGCCCGCCGGCCGCCGGACAATCCAAACTCCGCCGCGTGGAATAATTGTATGCGTATTGAAGCGCCCTGTAAAGTGAATCTTCATTTGAGGATTTTGGAGAAGCGTTCCGACGGTTTTCACAACCTGGAAAGCGTTTTTGCCCTTCTTGCCTTTGGCGACAGCCTCGAGGTTTCCGTTTTGTCCGGCAAGTCCGGCCTGACCAGCCTTGAGATGGAGCCGAACGGCCTTTCCGGTTCTTTATGGAACGAAATAGCCGCGTTTCCCCAGGAACAGAACCTGGTGTACAAGGCGGCCTCTCTTTTTCGCGAACAGACCGGTTTTGACGGCGATCTTTCGGTAAAAATACGGAAATCCGTCCCCCCGGGATCGGGTCTGGGGGGAGGCTCTTCGGACGCCGCCGCCGCCCTTTTCGCGTTTAATTCCGCCGCCGGAAAGCCGCTTTCGGCGGAACGGCTTCTGGATATCGCGCGGCGGCTTGGAAGCGACGTGCCGTTTTTCCTTTCCGGCGGAACGGCGGCCTGGGTTTCCGGCCGGGGCGAGCTCTTACAGCCGCTTTTTCCGCCTTTTTCGGAATACGGCGTCCTGCTGGTTTTTCCCGGTTTTCAAAGCGATACCGCCCGGGCCTACGATTTTCTCGACAAAAACCGGGAAAAGGGGACGGACGAAACCCCCGCTCCGGGCAAAGACGAGCTTATCGCGGCCCTGGACAAAAACCCGGCCCGGTGGCCGTATAAAAACGATTTTCTTTCGGCTTTTCTTGAAAACGGCGGAGACAGGGGAGCGCGCTACGCTTCGATCCTCGGCGGTCTTGAGGAATCCGGGGCGCTTTTCCGGGGCCTTTCCGGTTCGGGATCCGCCTGCTTTGGGGTTTATCGTAGCAAAAAAGACGCGGAACGGGCAAAAACCGGCCTTGAAACGAAATATTGCGTACAAAATACAAATTTTCTTGCGCTCCGGGCTTTCTGGCATTAGAATAGGGGTATCAGTGAACCAGGACCAAAAACCAAGGAGAGCGCCATGGAAATTACCGATATTAGGGTTCGCAAGGTTGCCGGTGAAGGAAAGCTTAAGGCCTATGTAACAGTCACGTTTGATGATTGTTTTGTGGTCCACAATGTAAAAATTATTGAAGGGAAGAGCGGAGTGTTTATCGCCATGCCCAGCCGCAAGACCAGAGCGGGGGAATACAAAGACGTAGCCCATCCGATTCACCCGGAATTCCGCGCCGTTTTGCAGCAAAAAATTTTGGATCACTACGATTCGGGCAATGTCGCGGACGACCCTTCGGTAGAAATATAAAACAGGGCGGCGCGTTTACTGTAAATGCCCATGGAGCGTAACAGCTCATGTTATGACCGCGTACTGCCTATGGTGGTAAAGCCGCATGTGGTCATAAGGCTACGGGTACGCTCCATAGGCAATTACTGTCCTCCATAGGCAATTACCCTCCTCTTGTTTCTTTTTCCGTGTTTTGATATTCTTTGAAAGGGTTTTTCAGGGCCTTTCCGGCTCCGGAAAATCCACAGGGAAACCATTCCAAAAACCATGGTTTTTGGAATGGCTCCGGTCGTCTATTGGGACGTAGGCAAGTGGTAAGCCACC
>JAIRSC010000082.1 GCA_031255645.1 Treponema sp.
ATCGTTTGGCCCCGGCGAGCGGACAAGCAAATCGAAACAGGTAAACCATACCGGACGACAGAAGTCCTCAAACTTCGTGCAAACGAAGACCGTAACAGTGCAGTTATAACCGAAATGTCGGAAAGTACCGCCGTGTTTGTTCTCGAGACAGGCGTGGAAGATACCATTGACGGTATAAAAGCGAACTGGGTAAAAGTACGGCTTGCAGATGGGACGGAAGGCTGGTGTTTTGGCGGATATCTGCTTGCGGATGTGCCGGTTGAAAGCGCCGGTACACGGCAAAACAATGCCGGGCAGGAATTGCCGCAACGGGAGGAAGATACCGAAGCGGTTGCACAACAGCCGGGAATCGGGTTGCCGTTGATCGCAGCGTTAGCCGCGCTGGGGCTGGCTGTTGTTGCGGGCGCGGCGGTTTTCCTGTTAAGGAGAAAAAGGTAAACGGCATGAAGGCGCTGATATCTTCGTTCTGTCAGAACACTGGCTTCACCCTTTGAGCCATAACCGTTATACTGGGTATATGGATAACGCGGTCCCTGATTCGCGGAGAAAGCCTGACTGGCTGAAAGTAAAATTCCCTTCCGGCGAAACCTGGAAAAAGGTCGACGAAGTCCTCGCCCGGCGCGGCCTGCGTACGGTCTGTGACGAGGCCCATTGTCCCAACAAGGGCGAATGTTGGGGCGCGGGAACGGCGACCTTTATGATCCTCGGCGATCTGTGTACCCGGGGCTGCCGCTTTTGCGCGGTGCGCAGCGCCGGGGAGGGCAGGCCGGTCCGGGCGGAAGAAGGCCGGGAAATAGCCCTGGCCGCCAAAGAACTTAGCCTGGATTATGTCGTGCTTACCTCGGTAGACCGGGACGATCTTCCCGATCGGGGCGCGGGGCATTTCGCGTCCTGTGTCGCCGCCATACGGGAGGCGGATCCCTCGATAAAGATTGAGGCGCTTATCCCCGACTATTACGGATCGGAACTTGAGCCGCTTCTCGAAGCCGCTCCCGACCTTATCGCCCACAATGTGGAAACGGTGCGTTCCCTCCAGCACGTCAGGGACAGCCGGGCTTCGTTTGACAAAAGCCTCCGCACGCTGCGGGAAGCCAAAGCCGCCCCCGGCCGGCACGGTGTTCCGGGCGGAATGGTCAGAACCAAATCGAGCATACTCCTCGGTTTGGGGGAAAAACCGGAAGAGGTGCTCTCCGCGATGGACGAGCTTCGCGGGGCGGGAACGGACGTACTGGTTCTGGGCCAGTATCTGCGGCCGACGAAAACACAGATTCCCGTGGCCGAATACGTAACGCCCGAACGTTTCGCGTTCTACGCCGGGGAGGCCCGCGTCCGGGGTTTTTCCGGCGTCGTCTCTTCCCCGCTGGCGAGAACCAGCTATCACGCGAAAGAAACGGAAAAAAATGCTTGTTGAGGGGATGGGCAGACCGGCGGGCTGCAAGCTTATCCGCGTCAGCGCCGTCGTTGAGGGCGGCGTAATCAGCCGCATTTCGATACGCGGCGATTTTTTCGCCAGCCCCGAAGAAGGCTTTGAGCGGGCCGAGGCGCGGCTTGCCGGCGTTCCCCTGGCGGAAGCCGGCGCGGCCTTCGACTCCTTCCTCAGGGAAGAAGGAGTCGAAGCGTTCGGCGTAAACGGCGCGGGCCTTGCCGAAGTGCTTGCCGGGGCGCCGGACCGCGCCGGGCCGCCGGACCGTGCCGCGAATCCCGGGGGAGAAATTTCGTGAGTCATCCGTTCAGGCTCTTAAACACGGGCTTTCACGACGCGTACTACAACATGGCCCTTGACGAGGCCCTGCTTGAATCCGCCGCCGGGGGGCCGCCCGTCCTCCGTTTTTTCGGCTGGAATCCGCCGGCCGTTTCGGTCGGCTATTTTCAGGGGCTGCGGGAAGAGGTGGACACGGAAGCCTGCCGCCGCCGGGGCTTTGATCTTGTCCGCCGTATTTCGGGCGGCGGGGCGGTGCTCCACAAATCGGAACTTACCTACAGTATCGCGATGAGCCTGGATCATCCCCTGGCGAAAAGCGATCTGGGGGAATCTTACCGGCTGCTTTGCCTTGGGCTGCTTCAAGGGCTGAAGCGCCTCGGTATTGACGCGGTTTTTTCCGGTATCAACGACATTCTCGCCGGGGGAAAAAAGGTTTCCGGCAACGCCCAGACCCGCCGCGCGGGCTGCCTGCTTCAGCACGGAACGGTAATTCTCGACAACAACGTCGACGTCATGTTCGAGGTTCTCCGGGTGCCGGAAGAAAAAATAAGGGGAAAGCTTATCAAGGAAGTAAAGGAGCGGGTTACCAGCATGAAAGCCCTGCTGGGAAAAGAACTTTCGTTTGACGCCGCCGCCGCCGCGTTTACCGAAGGCTTTAAAACCGCCCTGGATATGGAATTCGGCGCTTTCGGGACGGAAAGTTTTTCGGTTTCGGCGGAGGAGGACGGAAAAGCCCGCGCCCTTGCCGCCGGGAAATTTTCCACGGAGGCCTGGATATATAAACGTTAGGTGTATGAAAGGCGTATGAAAATCATAACAAAGCGAATGTTTTTTTGCCTGCCGCTGTTTGCCGTTTCGTTTTTGGCCGCGCAGGAAATTCCCGGGGCGCGTTCCGGCGCGGCCGCGCCGCTTTCCGCCGATCTTTCCGTGACGGCCTTTGTGGAAGCGGCGAAGGGCCTTTCCCTTGAATGGAGACCCGACTGGCCGCTTTCGATTCCGCCTGATATTTTTTATACGCTTCCCGAAAGCGGCGCGGCCGGCCTCACGGTTAGTTTTGAGGCGCCGAAGGAAAGCTTCGCGGAACAGGCAAAAGGGGAGGCCGGGGAAAGCGCCGCGAACAACACCGTCGCGAACGGCGCCTCGGATACTACCGCGAACGGCGGCGCGAACACCGCCGCCGAAAACGCCGCGGCCGGGGACGCCGAAATTTCGGTCGAATGGCAGAACGGCCGGCTCCTGCGCTTTCCGGTTTTCCGGGGTTCTTCGTTTACGCGGGCCGCGGCCCAATACGACGCGTCGGGGATACTTGACCTCATAAGCGGGGAAGACCTTGAGATGGCGGTTCTCGAATCGGACGAGGAAGGCCGCCCGGTCATTGTCAGGACGCGAACGGAGGAGGGCTATTTTTTTACCGCCCTTGAATACGCTCCGGGCCGCGTTACGGAAACCTGGTACGACGAAAACGGCCTTCCGCAAAGCGTGTTCTCGACCGATGAAACCGGGGATTCGCTCAGGATAAACTATATGGAAACCGGGGCGGAGGCGGAAACCCGGCGTTTTTTCTTTAACAGCTTCGGCTCAATATCCGCGATAATTTCACCGGAAGGAACCCGGTCGGCCCTGTATGAACGCCGGGGCTTTCCCGGCTATCTTGAACGGGATCTGGGAAACGGGGCAGAACGCTACAGCTTCCAGTGGGACGAGGCGGGCCGGCTTGTCCGGCTTTCCGGCGTCCGCGGCGGGGAACGCGCCGATTCGCGCTTTGAGTACGAGCTTGACGACAGGGGCAACTGGATTGTGCGGCGGGAAATAACGATGATAAACCGTTCAGGCCGGCTCTTTCCCGCTCCCGGCCCCGTCGTCAGGCGGCGGATACAATACGGAGACGGGCCGTGAGCCGGGGCGGATTCTCCGAAGGCTGGAAAGAGACCACCTACAGGGAGGCCCTTGAACGGGAGCTTCGCGGCCTTGAACGGAGGCTTGAATCCGATCCCCGCTGCGGCGCGGAAGAACTTGAAGCTGTGCTGAGGCACCTTTATGTCATGCTCGGATCGGACTGGGGGGGCCGGGGGGAAGTACAGAACCTTTGCCTTGAGGCGGCCGTCGCGGCCTACGAGGAAACAATCGCCCGCCTAAAGAACAGCCAAGCGTTAAAAACCCCGGCGGACGTTTTCGGGGCGTCCCGCCTGTAATCCGGCCTGTAACTTTTCCGTTCTTTTTTTGTTATATAAACAGGCAAACGGTAGACACTGTTTCCTATTCCTCCTTTCCTTTTTGGTTTGCCCCGGGGTTCTCCTTTCCCCGGGGTTTTTTTTGTTATATCGGCGGGAACGTTTCCGCGCGGGTTATAAAAAGGCGGAAAGACCTTGTTTGCGGGATATAAAACTGCTAGAATAGTCAATGGCGTTTCTGGGGGTTTTTATTCGCGGACGGGGTTCGGTTCCCGGAGGTTTTCGGGTGAATCCTTTGCGGCGGATTTGTGTTTCGAAAGAAGCGAGGAGTTAGTATGTCAGACAGCACCGATTTTAAATCCATAATAGAACTCGATTCCGAATTAAACCAGATTCAGGACCTGGATCTTCTTCTCGAACGAATTTTGTTTGAAGCCCGCAAAGTCGTTCACGCCGACGCGGGTTCGATTTATGTGGTCGAAAAAGTCGAAGAAGAAGGGCAGGTTTTGGAAAAGCTTGTTATAAAGTATTCCCAAAACGAAACGATGGCAAAAGAGCTTCCGCCCGGTCAAAAGTTGATTTTTTCCGTTTTTTCCATCGCCATAAACGAAAAAACCATCTCCGGTTACTGCGCCCATACCAAAAAACCGGTAAACGTTCCGGACGTGTACAACATTTCCCCGGACGCTTCCTATTCGTACAGCACCGCCTACGACAAGATTTCGGGGTATAAAACCACTTCCGTTTTGGCCGTGCCCCTCATGACCGCGGAAGGAAAACTGCTGGGGGTTATTCAGGTCATCAATGCCACCAAAGACGGCAAGACCGTGCCTTTTTCCCGGGACGACGAATTTCTTATCAGCCATTTTGCCAACAATACGACACTTGCCCTGCAGCGGGCCTACGTTACCAGAGCCATGATCCTCAGAATGATCAAAATGTCGGAACTTCGGGATCCAAAGGAAACGGGAACCCACGTAAACCGGGTCGCCGGTTACGCCGTGGAGATATACGACCGCTGGGCCTACCATCACGGCGTTTCCGAGAGCGAGCGGGAACGTTTTCGGGACGTCCTGAAGATCGCCAGCATGCTTCACGATGTCGGGAAAGTCGCCATTTCGGATACCATTCTGAAAAAACCCGCCCGCTTTACTCCGGAAGAATACCACATTATGCAGCACCATACCATTTACGGCGCGCTGCTTTTCGAGGATCCGCAGTCGCCCGTGGACATTATCGCCAGGGACGTGGCGCTGGGACACCACGAAAACTGGGACGGGACGGGCTATCCGGGCTGGATCGATTCGGCTACCGAAAAGGCAATCAAGGCCGGGCCGGACGGCGCCCCGCTCGGGAAAAAGGCGGAAGAAATACCCCTTACGGCCCGGATTGTCGCCATTGCCGATGTTTACGACGCCCTTTGTTCCAAGCGGGTCTACAAGGAACCCTGGACAAAAGCGGATGTCCTGGCGGAGATGAAACAGTTAAGCGGCACCAAATTCGATCCCGAGCTTGTCAGGATTTTCTTTGAGATACTGCCCAGCATCAAGCAGATCCGGAATCTGTATCCCGAGACGGAATGAGCTCCCGCGAAAATGGTTCTCCCGAAGCGGACGCCGCGCGTTTCGCGCGGCCGGTTATAAGCCGGTCAAGGGAATCGGCAAAGGCCTTAAGCTCCTTTTTTCCGTAGCTTGTTTCCCGCTCAAAGTCCATGCCGTTTTCGGCGAGGCCGACGGTAAAATTCCGCAGGGAAAGCCGTTCCCCTATGTTTTCCTCGCTGTCAATCTTTCCCCTGTCGTCAAGCGCCGCCGCTCCGGTTTTCAGCGTCCGGGCGGCCAGGGCCACGTCCCTGGTTACCACGATGTCTCCCGGCCCGGCGCGTTCCGCGATAAAATCGTCCGCCGCGCCGTCTTTCCGGGGGCAGACGCGCATTTCCCCGTTCCCGACGCCCGGTATGGGCCTGTTGGCGGCGAAAACCGCGCCCGCGGTCCGTTTCGCCGCCCTGAGGATGATGTCCCGCGCGGGTTTCGGACAGGAGTCGGCGTCTACAAAAATTCTCACGGTTCCGGAACAAGGGCCACGAAAAGGCCGGTTTCGCCGGGGGGCGGGTTCGCGCCGGAATTAACGGCGCGGGCGACAAGGGTCCGGGAATTGTTTCTGAAAGGGATAAAGGCCGATTCGCCCTGTTTAAGAAGCAGCGTATCGTTTCCCAGGGAAAGCGAAATTTCCCCGTGGGTAACCAGCGCTATGGCCGCCCCGTTTTCCTCAAGCGCGGCCTCCGAAGCGCCGGGATCGAGACGGAAAAGGGCGAATTCCCTGAACGGCGTCCGGTAACGGTAAAGGTTTTTGCCTTCGGGGATTTCTCCCCGGATTGTTTCCGGCCTGTAGGGTTCGAAGCGCAGAATCCTGAACAGCTCTTCAAGGTCGACGTTTTTCGGCGTAAGGCCGCAGCGAAGCACGTTGTCGGAATTTGCCATGCATTCCACGCCCAGGCCGTAAACATAACTATGGAGGATTCCCGCGGGCAGATAGATTGCCTGGAACGGCCGCAGCTCTACAAGGTTAAGGTAAAGGGGGGACAGTATCCCCGGATCGTCCGGGTAGGCTTCGGCGAGCTTTGCGCAGAGGGCGAACGTCCCGGAAAATTCCGGGCCCGCGGGAACCTTCGCCGGATCCGTCCCGCCGGCCGTTTCGCGAATGAGCCGCCGTTCTTCGGCCCCAAGGCCGAAAACGGCGGAAAGGAACGCCCGGTATCCGCCCTCAAGGGCGGCGCGCAGCCTGTCCCCAAGCGCCGGCTTTCGGGAAAAAAAGGCGCGTATCAGGGTTTCCGCTTCGGCCGGGTCTCTGAAGCCCGCCATCGCGGTAAAAGGGGTAAGGGCGCAGATAATTTCCGGCTTGTGGTTCGGATCCCTGTAATTTCTTTTTTGCTCCGGGACGCCGTTTTTGTTTTCCTCCGCCCAGCCGCGCTTCGCGTTTTCAAGATCGGGGTGGGCCTGCACCGAAAGGGGGCTGGCGGCGGCGAGTATTTTAAGCAGGAACGGCAGATTCCCGAAATCCCGCGCCGTTCCAAGGAATTTTCCGGGATCGCCGGCGATAAGCTTTTCGAGCGTCAGCTTTTCTCCGGCTATTTCCGAGGGGCCTTCGCCGTGAACCCCCATCCACAACTCGGCCCAGGGGGTATTCTCCGGGTTTTCTTTTCCCACAAGCCGGGGAATCCATTCCGGAGATCCCCAGAGGTAGTGTTTTACCTGGTTGTCGAGTTTATAGAGTTTCATCTGTTTGTTCCGGTATTTGTTCCGGCGGGGTTTCGCTGTCTATGGAAATTTCCGGCAGGACTTCGTCAATGCGGGCGATAAGATCAAGGGTCAACTGTTCCGCTTTTCGGGAGTCTTCTTCCCCCAGGCGGGTTTTCATTTTTTCGATTTCGTCGCATAAAAGAAAACCGGTCAGTATCGCGGCTTTAAGCGGATCGCCAAGACCCGTAGCTTTTTGCGTATTTTCAACGACGATCCGGTAGCGCTCAAGAAGATTTTCAAGATATTCGGGATCCTCGTCGGCGGAGATAGAAAAGGAGGTTCCCAGCATAGCGATATGAAGGTCGTTTTTCTCCATACTTAAAAAATATCCAGTTCAGCCTCTCCCGTGTCCTCGTCTTCGGCGTTTTCCGCTTCTTCTTCGTCAACCAGATAGGCCTGGGGAATGGGCGCCGGTTCGGGCCGCTCCGGCTGAGCCGGCGCCGTGGGCCGGGCCGGCTGTTGTTCGACGGCCGGTTTTGGAAGCGCGGCGGAGGGCCGGCTTTCCGGCGCGGCCGGCCGCTGCGGGGACGGCCCGGCATCCTGGGGTTTGACGCTTTTTACGGAATCGAGGCTCCGTTCGATGGCGTCCTCGAACTGATTAAGCCTGTCCAGAGCGGAAACTATCCCTTCCTCAATTCTGGTTTTTTCGTTTTTCAGTTTTTCCGCCAGATCTTCGAGCTCCCCGTTCCGTTTTTTTAGCCGGAGGTTTTCCTCGCTGAGGCGGGTAACAACATCAATAGCTCTGGTTATTTTCGATTCCAGCAGTTTGATTTGTTCGAGAGTTACCATCAGGCCCCCAGGGCGGCTTTCGCTTTTCCGGCAATAGCCTTGAACGCGTCGGCGTCTTCCGTCGCCAGATACGCGAGGGCTTTCCGGTTAATGTTGATCCCCGCCTTGTTCAGCCCGCAAATGAAACGGGAATAGCTGATCCCTTCGGCGCGGCAGGCGGCGTTGATCCTGATAATCCAGAGACGGCGAAAATCCGCCTTTTTGTCCCTTCTGTCACGGTAGGCGTAGGACAGGCCCTTGACTACCGCGTCCTTGGCGGTTTTGTAGTTCGAATGACGCCGGCCCCAGTAACCTTTTGCCAGCTTGAGTATCTTTTTTCTGTGGTTCCTGCGTTTGGAACCGTCTACCGCGCGCGACATTTCTTTCCTCCTTAGCCGTAGGGAAGCAGCTTTTTCCTGATAACCGGCACGTTGTCCCCCGAAAGTATTCCGGCGTGCCGGAGATTCCGCTTCCGTTTGGCCGATTTTTTGGTAAGTATGTGACGAAGGTTTTGTTTTTTATACTTCACCTTCCCGGAACCGGTAAAAGAAAAACGTTTGGAAGCGCTTTTCCGGGTTTTCATCTTTATCTTTGCCATTATATCCTTCCCGGCTGTTTACAGTCTAAACCCCGCGTTACGGCGGGGAAATCATTTTTTGACCCTGGGGCTTAACACCATGGACATAAACCGGCCTTCCATAGCCGGGGCCTTGTCCATCACATAGTCTCCCTCGATGCGGGCAAGTACGTCCTTCAATACGTCCAGCCCCAGTTCGGTATGGGCCAGTTCCCTGCCCCGGAACCTTACCGTAACCTTAACCTTGTTGCCTTCGGCAAGAAATTCCTTTACATGCTTGCTTTTAAAGTCCAGATCGTGGTCGTCGATCTTGGGCTGCATGCGAATTTCTTTCAGTTTTAACAGTTTCTGCTTTTTCTTCGAGTCACGAATCTTTTTTTCGTTCTCGAATTTAAATTTGCCGTAGTCGAGAATTTTGACCACGGGCGGATTAGCGTTGGGCGCGACCTCCACAAGATCAAGCCCCTGTTCCCTCGCCAGCCCAAGCGCTTCGATAGTGGGCATAATGGCCTGCTCGCCGTTCTCCCGTATGAGCCGGACCTCCCGCACCCGAATTTGCTCATTAATGCGTAAATCCTTATCCGCCAACTGGCCTCCTCTCCTTGCAGCTCCGGGTTCCGGATAATAAAACCTTCAATTCCGCCGGAATCCCCGAACCCGGCCGGCGGTCTTTCGGAACTTTCCGATACCCGAAACGGTTTGACCTTGCCCGCAAGCACAAACTTTATAATTGCCCGCGCCAATCCCGAAACCAACGGAGTTCCAGGATTGACTTGTCCATAAAGGGCATAACATTCTTCCGCAGAGTCTTATACCACTCTATTGTAGCAGAAGAAAACGGTTTTTGTAAAGGCCCCGCGGAAATTACGCCCGCGCCGCCCGGATTTTCGCGCGGGGCATCGATAACCGGCGGCCTGGACTTAGGTAATCCCGTAGGCGAGCATCGCGTCGGCTACTTTGAGGAAGCCGGCGATGTTGGCGCCCGCCACAAGGTTGCCGGGAACGCCGTGGGTGACCGACGCCTCGTGGGCGTTCCTGAAAATATTCCGCATGATCTCGCTGAGCCGGGCGTTTACTTCCTCGAAAGTCCAGGAAAGCCGCATCGAATTCTGGCTCATTTCCAGGGCGGATGTCGCGACGCCTCCGGCGTTGGCCGCCTTTGCCGGGCCGAACAGGACGCCCGCTTTAAGGAACAGCTCTACCGCTTTGGGGGTAGAGGGCATATTCGCCCCTTCCGCCACGGCAAAACAGCCGTTTTCGATTAGGGTTTTGGCGTCGTTTTCATCCAGCTCGTTCTGCGTC
Organism: Treponema sp.; assembly: GCA_031255645.1. Lineage (GTDB taxonomy): Bacteria > Spirochaetota > Spirochaetia > Treponematales > Breznakiellaceae > JAIROH01. Next base: position 9,817 of record JAIRSC010000082.1, read on the forward strand.
GCGCAGGGAAGCGCGATGCCGCAGCGTATGTTCCAGATTCCACGGCCTTCGTGATACTCCGCGGCCTTTTCCTTTTCCGCGTATTCGGAGATCCGCCCCCGCTTTTCCAGTTTGATTTCTTTTACCAGATCCAGGTTGATTCCGTTTTTGTCGTAAATATAGCCGCCCGAATCGGAAAGGGCGACGACTTTCGCTCCGAGCGCCGACGCTTTTTCGGCGGCGAAAATAGCGACGTTTCCGGAACCGGAAATAACCGTCTGTACGCCGTCAAACGATTTTCCCGCCCGCGCGAGCATTTCTTCGGTAAAATAACAGAGGCCGTAACCGGTGGCTTCGGTACGGGCCAGCGATCCGCCGAACGAAAGCCCCTTGCCGGTCAGAACGCCGGAAAACTGGTTGTTAAGCCGCTTGTACTGGCCGAACAGGAAGCCGATTTCCCTCGCGCCGACGCCGATGTCTCCGGCGGGAACGTCCGTGTCGGCCCCGATATGCCGGAACAATTCCGTCATAAAGCTCTGGCAGAAGCGCATTACCTCTCCGTCGCTTTTTCCCTTGGGATCAAAATCCGATCCGCCCTTGGCGCCCCCTATGGGAAGCGAGGTAAGGCTGTTTTTAAAAATCTGCTCAAAACCCAGGAATTTGATGATGGACACGTTTACCGAAGGATGGAAACGCAGCCCGCCCTTGTAGGGCCCTATGGCCGAGTTGAACTGAACCCGGTATCCCCTGTTAACCCGGACGCGATCCTGATCGTCCACCCAGGGAACACGGAACGAGATGGACCGCTCCGGTTCCACAAGCCGGTCGATAATCCCCGCTTTGACCAGATCGGGCCTTTTTTCGATGATAATGTCGAAGCTTTCCAGTACTTCCTTTACCGCCTGTAAAAATTCGCTTTCGTTTGGATTTCTTTTTTCCACATCGGCAAAAACGCCGGCCAAATACGGGCTTTTAAACAACATAATTTCTCCTAAAAAATATGACTCGAAGAATAGAATTCGCTATACCATACCATAGTTTCGTTTGGTTTTGCAACCGAAATTCCGCCGCTTCTCTTTTGCCGGCCTCCGTTCACGCTTGTCCCGCGCCTGAGAATTCCCGCCGCCGCGCCCTTTTATCACGGCGGGTTTTCTGTTATCCTGTAGCCATGACGCTTTTTTGTCTTCTTTGGCCTCCGTTATTCTACCTTTTTTGGCGTTCCCTTAATGACGCCGGGCGCGGCGGGGGAACCTGGGCCCTTGTGTTGGGGAGTATTGTCGCCCTGTTTCAGTTTTTTCTCGGTTCGTTCATCAACCCGGGCGCTTTCGGGTTTTCCCGCTGGGTTTCGGCCTGCGTCGATATTGTCGCCCTGCCGGCGGCCCTGCCTTTTATTTTGTGCCTTGTTTTTTCCGCCTTGCGGATCGTTTCCCGCGAATCGGATTTTACCGACACGGCGTTTCTTTGGCTTATTCCGGTCGCCGCGCTCAGGGCTTTGTCGTGGAGCGCCCGGAGCGATCCGCTGCTGCTCGTGGGGGTTCCCGTTTTATGGACGGCGATAATCGCGGGCACAGGTTTTTTTATTGGGATAATTCAGAACAACTGGGGAAACAAAATCGTCTTCGCGATAGCGGGGGCCGTGGCCCTGCCGCTTTTGGCCGCCGCCGCGTATTGGGCGCTCTTTTCCCAATATATCGTCGCGGGTTTTATCCTGTTTTT
>JAIRSC010000090.1 GCA_031255645.1 Treponema sp.
CTACGTTGTATCGTGTTTTGTCAAGTACTTTCCCGACAAATCCAACAAGTATCGTCAAGCGGTTCCAAAAACCGGTGTTTTTGAACCGCGTTGTTTAACGCAACTACAGGCCGTCGCGGGCCAAAAACACGGTTTTCGCCGCGTTCCCGCGCCGCCCTAAACGGCGGTGAGGGTTACTGTATCCCAATATAACCAATCGTGTCAAGCGCTTCAAGAAAAAAATCGCTTTTTTCCCCAAAATAACGCTCGCCTTCACAAAAACGGGTTCCCGAACCCCGCCTCGGGTCAAACGGCGGCCGCCGGCCCGCGACACGGCGAGCAGCTACGCGCGCTGTTCCTTTTCGGAGTCCCCGCGGTGAATCACAACCTTTACCGTATTTATCTTGTGTCCTTCCATATTCTGGATAATAAAATTATGGCCCCTGTAAAGGGCTTTTTCGTATTTTACCGGGATTTTGCCGAAAAGGTCGAACACAAACCCGCCGAGGGTGTCGAAATCCTCGAACGGAAGCTCTATCCCCAGTTCTTCGGAAAGATCTTCCAGGTTGACCCTGGCGTCGCAGAGGTAGGTTCCGCCGCCCAGGGAGAGAATGTCTTCTTCCTCGTTGTCGAATTCGTCCTGAATGTCCCCGATAATCTCTTCAAGTATGTTTTCCATACAGATAATGCCCGAAACCCCGCCGTATTCGTCCACGACCACGGCGATATGTACCCGGCGGCGTCTGAATTCGCTGAGTATTTCATGAATGTGCTTTGATTCGGGAACGAAAAAGGGTTTCCGCAGCAGATCCGGGACGGCCAGGTTCTCGTTCCTGATAAGAACCCGGAGCAGGTCTTTCGCGTAAAGTATGCCCGTTACGTTGTCTATGGTTTCCCGGTAGACGGGAAAACGGGAATGGCCGCTTTCGGCGATTAGGGAAAACAGGTCTTCCCTGGATACCTCTTCGGAAACAAACACGGTGTCGATACGGGGAACCATGATCTCTTTGGCCGTGGTTTCGCGCAGTTCCATTATTCCCCGGATCATCTCCCGCTGGTCGGATTCCAGGGCGTCTATCGTCTTTTTGTCAATCTCCCCTTTTTTGAAAAACTTCACTCATACCTCGCTCATAATATGTTCCGGCGCCAGTTCCCGCAAAATTTCCTCCTGCTTTTTCAGCATCGGTTCTTCCGGGGCGTTGCTCGCGTGATCCATGCCGTCAAGATGAAGGATACCATGAATAAGAAGTCTGCGTAATTCCTCGTCGGGGGAAACCTTGAAGCGGGAGGCGTTTTCTTCCAGCGCCTCAAGGGAGATTACAATATCGCCGGGATAGTACCTGTCCCCGTGACGTTCGTCCAGGCGGAAAGAAAGCACGTCGGTCGGCTCGTCCTGTCCCCGGTAACGGCTGTTCAGGCTTTGTATATACGAATTGCCGCAGAACAGCACGGAAAGTTCCCAGTCGTCCAGATCCAGAAGAACAAGCGCCCTGTTGATAAATGAAACGGCCCTGTCCCGCCAGGATGGAATATCAACCCCTTCCGCGCCGATTTCTATGTTGTTCACGGCCCGTCCTTCGCCACATCGATTTCTACATTGTTCACGGCCCGCCCTTCGCCGCGCCGATTTCTACGCTGTTCACGGCCCGTCCATCCCGCCGTTTGCCGCGTCCTCTTCGTTCTCTTCGTCCGCTTCGCCTTCGGGATCGCCGGCTTCCCGGTCCGCCCGCTCGCCGGAAGTTTCGGCCTGTCCGCCGTTTTTCCTGTCCGGTTTCCCGTTCTTTTCGTCCTGCCGCCCGATTTTTTCGGCGGCTTTCAGGACTTCCGGCGGCAGTTTGGGATACTCGATCCGCGAATGATAGTAGCCGGTAAGGACTTTGATAAACGCGTTTTTTATCGTCTCAAGGTCCCTGAAGGTCAGTTCCGATTGGGAAAGCTGTCCGCCGGAAACCTTGGCGTCGAACAGTTCCTGGATATATTTTTCAAGCCGCGCCGCGGTCGGTTTTTTCAGCGTACGCACCGCCGCTTCGGTTACGTCGGCCAGCATGACGACGGCCGATTCCCTGGAACGGGGCGGATTTCCCGGATAGGTAAAATCGACGGGGTTTACCTGGCCTTCTTTTTTAAGCGCTTCGTTGTAGAACCAGGTGATAAGGGAATTTCCGTGATGTTCGGCGATAAAGGCTATTATCGCCTCGGGAAGCCCCAGCGCCCTGGCCTTTTCGATTCCGACCTTTACGTGGTTCCGTATTACCGTCGCCGAAAGCCTCGGCGAAATATCTTTGTGCTTGTTGTAGTTTGTCTGGTTTTCCACAAAGTATTCGCTCTGATCCATTTTGCCGATGTCGTGGTAGTAGGCCCCCACCCTCGCCAAAAGGGCGTTCGCGCCTATATCCTGACACGCTGATTCCGCGAGGTTGGCCACCATCAGGGAATGGCTGTAGGTTCCGGGCGCGGCGTTAAACAGCCGTTTCAGGATCGGAGAGTTAAGATCGGAAAGTTCGATAAGCCTGAACGGGGTTATCGCGTTAAGAAGCTGTTCGATAACCGGGAGTATACCCAATACAAGCATGCCCGACGCGACGCCGTTAAAGGCCGCCCAGAACAAAACCGGCGGATAATCGGCGGCCTGGGCCTGCCGCAAAAGCAGTATAGCCAGGGCGGAAAGCGCGTTAACGACGGCCACAAACAGCCCCGCCTTGACCAAATCCATGCGTTTTTCCGCGTTTTGAAGGGCGAAGGCCGCCGACAGGCCGGAACCCAGGGCAAAGATATAGGCGGAAACGTCGAACGAATCGGCGAGAAACGTTCCCAGCGGCAGGATCAGGGCGGTGATGACGGCCGCGGGAAAGCCGATAAGTATGCCCGGAAGCATAACCACGAGGGCCGTGGGCAGAAGCAGCGAAAGGGGATAATTCTCCGGGGGCGAGGCCAGGTACTTTGCCGCCGCCGCGCCGATAAGGTAACCGGCGGCCAGCAGAATCATCATATAACATTCGGGTTCGGAAAGTTTCCTGCCGGAAAAGCTTTTTCCCAACAGAACCACGACAAGGACGTAGGCCAAAAAGAGGATAAGCGTCTGCCCCGTGATAAGCCGGGGATCGCGCCGGGAAAGAAAGGTATCCAGCGCCCTGAGCTGTTCCATTTCCCCGGTGGTTACAATAAAGCCCTTGCGGATTATCTTTTCGCCCCGCTCGATATAGCGGTATACCGGCTCAATCCGGTTCCGCATCTCGGCAAGCCGCAGATCGGTATCTTCGGGAGAAAAGAAAACGTTCTCCCTGAGAACGGCAAGAACGATTCCGCCCGCGCCGTTTCTGAAATTCGGGGAAAATTCCATGTCCTGACAATAGCGGAAAAAAGCCGCGGGGAGCCGTTCCGTCGTAAGAATCTTGTCGAAGGCAATTTGTTCCCGCTCAAGCCTGGCCCCGTAGTTGTGGAGCAGTTCCACAATATCGGGGTTGTACTGGACAAGGGCGGAAGCGGAGAGGCTGAAAACACCGGTTTCGATAAAAGATTCCAGCGCCGTAAAGCCCTGTTTCAGGGAAGCGCTCCTGTCCGGGTCCTCGTACAGCTCTTCCAGGTTTTCGGCGCTCCCCAGTCCGGGAAACTCGGACTGCATGCGAAGTTTGTAGGTTTCCAGCGACACCTCGGAGGAAAAAAGCTCGCCGGAAAACAGCGAAAACCGTTCGTAGACTTTTCTCATTTCCTGATTCACCGGAACGGAATACTTGAACACCGCCGGAACAAGGTGTTCCTGGGCTTCCAGGCGTATCCTCGTGGCCTCCTGGTCGATGTAGGAAACCGGCCGATCCGCCGTTATGTCCCGGTCGGCGACTTTGCCCGCCTCGAATCCCCCGAAATTGACCCGGTTATACTGATCCAGCGTAACAATCGTAAGGACGGTGATGATAAACGCCGCCGCCGACGCCACCGCCGGCCCTGTCCGCACGGCCGGCAGGCTCAGGCTGTTTCTCAGTTTTTTTAAATACGATGTTTTTTCCATGATAGTCTCTTTGTTATTCTCTTTCGCGGACGGCGGGCGGTTTTTCCGTTTCCCTGTCGTACGCTTCAATGATTTTTTTAATAAGCGGATTACGAACCACGTCTCCGGTGTTGAGGTAGGCGAAATGGATTCCCTCTACGTCTGAAAGAATGGACAGCGCGTGAAGCAGCCCCGATTCGACGCGCTTTGGAAGATCGATCTGGGTTGTGTCTCCGGTAATCACCGCCCGCGCGCCCTGACCGATCCGGGTAAGAAACATCTTCATCTGTTCTTTCGTGGTGTTCTGGGCCTCGTCAAGGATAATGACGCAGTCGTTAAGGCTTCTTCCCCTCATATACGCCAGCGGGGCGACCTCGATGGCTCTGGTGTCTTCCATGCGGCGGATCGATTCGTAGGGGATAAGGGCCTCCATCGCGTCGTACAGGGGGCGGAGGTAGGGATTTATCTTCTGCGCGAGATCGCCGGGCAGATAGCCGAGGCTTTCGCCCGCCTCCACAACGGGACGGGTCAGCACGAGTTTCCGCGTCTTCTTTGAAAGCACCAGCCGCAGCGCCTCGGCGATTGCCAGGTATGTTTTGCCCGTTCCCGCGGGCCCCACGCAAAAACTTATGTCGTGATTCCGCATGCCTTCCACGTACAGCGCCTGATTCCGGCTTCGGGGAAACACCTTTGTAAAACCCTGGGGGATATGGATAAGATTGTCCCGGAGAAAATCCGCCTTGTCCGATCCGGCGCCGGCAGAACCCTCCGCTTTCGGGACTTCCCGGCCAAGAACCGCGCCGGTAAGAGTTTGAACATATTCCGCGGAAGGGTATTCACCCTCTTGTACCGCCATAATAAGCTTGTCGATTACCGTTTTAAAGAGCCTCGCCCCGGCCTTGTCCACCCCGAAAATGCTGATTTCATTGCCTCTGGCGGCCACGCGCCCTCCCAGAGAACCGGCAATAAGCTTGAGGTTTCCGTCATTCGCTCCGCAGACCCCGGAAAGAATGTCGTTGTTATCCAGGACTATAGTAATACTTTCTTCCAAAAGTACCTCTTTTTCAAGTCTCGAACCCCCTTTTTACGGGGCTTTCCTGGCGCGCGGGGACTCCGGTTCGAATCCCCGCATTTGTCCCTTTTTGCGGGCTCTCCTGGGCGCGCAGGGATTCGGCCTCCGGTCACGAACCTCCTGTTCGCTCCCTCCGGCCCGCCTTCGTCCCCTGTCGCGCACATCCTGTGCGCTTTTCCTCACATTCGTTCGGCGGGGACTTCGGTTCGAATCCCCGCATTTGTCCCCCTTACGGGGAATTCACTGGGCGCGCAGGGATTCGAACCCCGGACATCCACGGTGTAAACGTGGCGCTCTAACCAGCTGAGCTACGCGCCCGATCAAAGAAACGGCGTTGTATAGAGCCCGTCCCAAACCCCGCGCGCGGCGCGCGGTCAAGTGGTTTTGGGACAAGCTCCATATATACCCCAAAATACAGCCGGGGTCAATCACCCCCAAAGTGCCCGCGGGTCCGCGGGGCTATCCCCGGTGGCGTTCCAGGGCTTCGGCGATAAGATCGTGGATACGGCCGGCGAGGATCTGTTTTCGGCCTTCGGGGGGAATGCCGGAGGTCTCCAGCGGGGGCAGAAACGAGACGAATACCGGAACGGCGTTGACCAGGCGGGTTTTTTCGAACACCTCGTAGCTGCCGGTAATGGCCACGGGGACGATGACGGAATCCGCGGCCAGCTTAAGCGCGCCGGGAAGAAAGGGGGCAAGCCCCCGGCCGCGGCTTCGGGTTCCTTCCGGGAAAATCAGCATGCCGCCGCCGGACGCAATCTGGGCGATACCCCTGTTGATTGTGGCAAGGGCCTTGCGGGGCTGTTTCCGGTCGATAAAAAGGCCGCCCAAAAGAAGTATCCAGATATTGATGCCGGGAACGTAGGCCAGCTCTTTCTTGGCGATAAAGCCGAACGGCCTGCCCGCGTAGGCCAGGGCGAGTATAATGTCGAAAATCCCCACGTGGTTCGCCACAAAACAAACGCCGCCGCTTTTCGGGATATGTTCCCGCCCTTCCACGGTCATGGAACAGCCGGTAAAGACGATTACCGTCCGCGCCCAGAGCTGGGCGATCCTGTACAGAACCAGGCCCATGGGTTTTCTGAGCCCGAAAAGGCTGATTAAAAAGGCCAGACAACCCAGAGGGATAAAAATAACTACGGCGATTCCGGTAACGGCAAAAGCGGCGGCCGTTTTTATGAATTTCACGCTCGTTTCCCTATAAACGGCCCGCGCACAGGGGTTCCAGCTCCCGGCGGGCCGCCGCCGCGTCCCGCCAGAGGAACGCGCGGATACCGAATTTTTCCGCGGCCGCGACGTTTATTTCGGTATCGTCAAAAAAGACAAGCTCTCCGGCTTCGCAGCCCAGCGCGGAAAGAAGCAGCTCGTATATCCTTCGTTCCGGTTTTATCGTGTCAACCTCGCAGGAATATATCGACCCGTCGGGGATACGAAACACGGGAAGGGTTTCCCTGACCGTATCGAGAAAGGGCTGTACCATGTTGGAAAGTATGCCGACTTTGAAACCCGCCTGTTTCAGCTCGTTCATAAGCCCTTCCGTTTCGGCGTTGATCCGCGACCAGCTTTGTACGTCCCGTAAAACCATCTTTTCTATGGCCGCGTCGCCGGGAAAACATCCCGCTCCGGCGAGTATGTTCCTGAAATACCCGCCGCCGTCTACCAGCCCCCGGTCGTAGACGTGCCGCTCTTCCCAGTAAATCCGCTTCATCAGATCGGCGTCGATCCCCGCGATGGAAGCCAGGTCCCGCATGGCGTTTTCGTCCTGGGGAAGGGAAATGACCCCGCCGTAATCAAACGCGACAGCTTTTATGCTCATACCTGTATTGTACAGCGCCGGGGGGAAAAAGAACAGGACGCGGCTTCGCACACGCTCCGAATCGTGTGTATAATGGGGCTGTGACAAACGAAGAAAAAACCGCCGCCGCCGCTTTTCTGGATATTGCGGATGATTACCTTGCCGGCGGATACCGGAAAACCAGGGCGCCCCGCGTATATACCGGCGGCGGGGAACGGGAGTCTCCGCCGGGGGAAGGGGAAATACGGGCGGAATTTCAGGGAGGCGCTTCGGGCGCTTCCAAAGCGGAACCGGCGGCCTCTGAAACGGAACCGGCCTACGACAGTCTTGAACCGGCCGCGGCGGACGAAGCGGTTCCGGCGGACGACAGCCTTGAACAGGTGGCGGCGGATATTTCCCGCTGCGGCCGCTGCGGGCTCTGTTCGACGCGGACCAACACCGTGCCCGGCGAGGGGGCCTCCCGTCCGCTCGTGATGGTCGTGGGCGAAGGCCCGGGCGCCGACGAAGATATCAGCGGCCGGCCTTTTGTGGGCAGGGCCGGGCAGCTTCTCGACAGAATGCTCGACTCCAAAGGGAAGATAGGCCTTTCCCGGAGCGTGAACTGCTATATCGCCAATGTGGTAAAGTGCCGCCCTCCCCAAAACCGCAATCCGCTGCCCGACGAAACGGCCGCGTGTCTGCCTTTTTTGCGGCGGCAGATACGGCTCCTTAAACCCCTGGTTATTCTCGCCGCCGGCAATACCGCCGCCAAAGCCCTGCTCGACACGACGGAAGGAATTACGCGGCTTCGGGGCAGCTTCGCGGCCTTCAGCCTGGACAACAGGGACATTCCCCTGCTCCCGACCTTTCATCCAAGCGCCCTGCTCCGGGACGAGGGCCTTAAGGTTCCGGTATGGAACGATATGAAAACCCTGCGGGCAAAGCTCTGTGAGCTGGACGCCGGTTATGCCGAACGCATGGCGGATACGCCCCTGTGAACGCGGCCCGGATTTCCCCTGCGCCGGAACCCCCGGTTCCGGCGGCATCCCCCAGGGCCTCCGGGGGGGCCTATGTAGAGGTCGTTTTCGACATACCGCTCGCGGCGGCCTACAGTTACAAAACGGATGAAAAGGGAGAAGCCGCGCCGGGAAAACGGGCGATGGTTCCGTTCGGAAAGCGGGATATTATGGGCTATATCGTCGCCAAACACGACAGCCCCCCCGCCGGTCTGGAAAGCGGAAAAATCAGGGCGGTGCGCCGCGTTGTGGACCGGGAGCCGGTTTTCGACGAGGACAACGTCGCCCTCGCGCGCTGGATGGCCGCCTACTACCTTTGCGGACAGGGCGAAGCCCTCGCCGCGATGATCCCGTCGGGGAGGCGGACCGGATCGTTTTCGTCGTTTTCCGGCGAAGAACTTACGCCGGAAAAGCCGGAGCTTTCCGCCGAACAGCGGGAAGCCCTGGAAGGCATAACGGCGATGGCCGGACAGGCCGTTCCGGCGGCGGCGCGTTCCGGCGAAGCCGGGGCGGCGCGTCCGGCGGCGCGTTCCGGCGAAACCGGGACGGCGATGGCCTACCTCTACGGCATTACCGGATCCGGCAAGACCGAGGTTTTTCTCCGGGCGGCGGAGAAAATTCTTGAGGCGGGAAAAACCGTAATCTACCTGGTACCGGAAATTTCCCTTACCCACCAGACCGCGGAGGTAATCGGCCGCCGTTTCGGTTCGGCGGCGGCGACGCTTCATTCGGGAATGACGGGAAGCGAGCGGCTCGGCGAGTGGATGCGCGTCCGCCGGGGAGAAGCCGGCATCGTCGTTGGGCCGAGGAGCGCGGTGTTCGCCCCGCTTAAACGCCTGGGGCTTATCATCATTGACGAAGAACACGACGGCTCCTACAAATCGGGGAATACCCCGCGTTACCACGCGCGGCAAATCGCGATGCGCCGGTCTTCGCTTGAGGGCGCGCTGCTGCTTATGGGTTCGGCGACGCCCTCCGCCGAAGCCTGGAAGCTGATGAACGACGGAGCGATACGGCGCTTCAACCTTTCCCGGCGGCTTTCCGGCGGAAAACCCCCGGAGATTGTTCCGGTCAGCCTTGCCGAAACCTCCGGCTGCCTTAGCGCGGAGCTCAAGGAAGAGATACGAAAGACCGCCCAAATGGGCAGGCAGACCATTCTGTTTCTTAACCGGCGGGGCTTCGCGTATTTTTACCAGTGCCGTTCCTGCGGTTACGAGCTTACCTGCAAACACTGTTCCGTATCCCTTACCTATCACAAAAGCAGGGGACGGGCCCTATGCCACTACTGCGGGTACCAGACAAAGCCGCCGGCCGCCTGCCCGAAATGCGGTTCCCTGGACGCGGGTTTCCGGGGCTTCGGAACCGAGCTTATCGAGGAAGAGGTAACAAGCGCGTTTCCCGGCCTCCGGGTACGGCGCGCCGACGCCGACACGACGGCAAAAAAAGGCAGCCTCGCGGAGATACTCGGCCGGTTCCGGGCGGGAGAAATCGACATACTTCTTGGAACCCAGATGGTGGCCAAAGGGCTCAACTTTCCCGGAGTACGGCTTGTGGGGGTGGTATTCGCCGATACGGGACTGCAGCTGCCCGACTTCCGGGCGGCGGAACGGACTTTTTCCCTTATCGTACAGGTGGCCGGCCGCGCGGGCCGTTATTTTCCCGACGGAAAGGTGATTGTCCAGAGCCTGCGGCTTTCCGATCCGGCGATACGCAAAGCCTGCGCGCTGGACATCGAAGGTTTTTTCGCCGCCGAACTGCGGCAGCGTTCCGCGCAGGGCTTCCCCCCCTATTCCCGCCTTATACGTTTTACCGTCCGTTCCCGAAGCGAGGAAAAGGCCGACAGGGCCGCCGCCGTTCTCGCGGCGCTGGCAAGGCCGCTTTTGCCGCCGGACGCGGAACTGTTCGGCCCCGCCGAATGTCCGGTCGGCCTTAAAGCGGGCAGTTACCGGCGGCACATACTCCTTCGGGGAAAGCGCATGGGCCCCCTTCACCGGGCCGCGTCGCTGCTGCTTGAACGCTACGGCCGGGAAAAAGAAGCCGGCGTATATGTCGAGGCCGACGTAGACCCCGTGGATTTACTGTGACGCGCGGCGTCCGCGCCGCTTCAGGACGGGGCCTTTCGCCGCCGCGATCAGTGGACAAGACGGCGGCTTTCAACCATACTTACAACATGACTGAATCTCTGGAAGACTACCTTGAAATGGTGAGCTTTCTTTCCGACGACGGCGAGGTGCGGGTAACCGATATCGCCGTCCGCCTGGGCGTATCGAAACCTTCGGTACATACCGCGCTGAAAAGCCTTGAAGAACAGGAATTAATTCAGCACAAGCGTTACCAAAGCGTTACCCTTACCAAAAAGGGCGCCCAGCGGGCGGCGGAAATACGGAGAAAACATCAGTTCCTGACGGATTTCCTTATCAGTATCGTCGGCGTTGACGCCGCGACGGCGGAACGGGACGCCTGCAAAATGGAACACGTTCTTTCGCCGGAAACGCTCAAGCGGATGAAGATACTCGCCGCGAATTTAAAAAGCAACGGTTTGTAATACCCTGTTTCAAAACCCCGGTCGTCCCAAAACTCCGGCTTTGGAAGCGGAGCCTGTCCCAAAACCAATTGACTGTGCGCCGCGCGCGCGGTTTTGGGAAAGCCCTGGCGGTTAAGCCTTTTTCAGAAAACGCGCCACATACATAGGGCCGCTGCCGCCCGAACAATCGGGAAGAATTATCCTGCCGAAACGGGTCGCTTCGCCTTCGGGAAAATCAGGCGGATCGAGAGCGGCCCTGTCCCCGTATTTGGCCAGCAGCCTTTCGGCGACTCCGTCGTTTTCTTCCGCCGAAAGCGCGCAGGTCGCGTATACCAGCGAAGCGCCCGGCTTTAGCATAAGAAAACACGAGGAAAGCAGCGCCCACTGCCTTTGGGCAAGAAAACGGGGCCGGGCGGGCGTCCAGCGGGACAGGGCCTTTTCGTTCTGAATCACGTGCCGTTCACTTGAACAGGGGGCGTCAAGCAGCGCGCCGGAAAATTTCTCCCGGTAATCCGCTTTTCCCCCAAGAGAGGCGGCGTCGAACCCCGATACGGCGACCCTGGCTCTGGCCTCATCCGACAAATGGCTGTCCAGCACGCTCAAAAGCCTGCGCCGTCTTTCACGGGAAAACTCGTTGGCCCCAAGCAGGGCGTCCGGGGGAAGGGAAGACGCGACGACAAGGCTTTTTCCGCCCGGCGCGGCGCAGGCGTCAAAGATCGTCCCGGTTTCGGCAAGCCGCAGGGATTCCGCGGCGCGCAGCGAGGCGGGATCCATACGGTACGGCAGCACGAGCCGGGGGCCGAGAAACGGAACGGTAGAACTTTTTTCAAGCAGCGCTTTCCGCAGATTCGTCCAGCGTCCGCCGTAAAGGGCTTTATAGTAATCCTCAAAGGCCTGGTTTGTTTTCATTTTTCTCGTTATGGTATTCGATTTTACCGAAACACTAATACTCTACCTGCCACAAAAAAAGCCCGTCCGGCGGCAGGGTCGGCCCGGCAAGCTCCCGTTTTCCCGAAACGATAACGCGCCGGAATTCCTCCGGCGGAATTTTCCGTTCCTCGTAAAACAAAATCGTTCCCGCTATCGAACGGACCATCTTCCACAAAAACGCGTTTGCCCGTATCTCGAAAACAAGCTTCTGTCCTTCCATAAAAAAATACGCGCCGTAGATATGGCGGCTTCTCGATTTGGACAGATCGCGGGGCACGGCAAAAACCCTACAGTCAAACTCTCCCCGGAACAAACGGGCGTAGGCGTTAAGAAGGGCGATGTCGGGCCGCCTTTTCAGGACAAGGGCACATTGTTTTTCCCGGGGCGAAACTTCCCGGGACGAAACAAAAAAATACCGGTAACTGCGCGACCGGGCGTCAAACCGGGCGTGAAAATCCGGCGGAACTTCCCGCGAATCAAGAACCCGTATGCTCGCGGGAAGCAGGCCGTTCAGGGCGGGCCTGAAACGCCCGGGATCCATGCTTTTTATCGAGGAATAAAAGTTGGCCGTCTGGCCCGCGGCGTGGACGCCCGAATCGGTGCGCCCCGCTCCGGTAAGCGGCGCCGGATGTCCGTGAATCTTTTCCAGAGCGGCTTCTATTTCGCCCTGAACGCTTTTCCGGTCTTTCTGGCGCTGCCAGCCGCAGTAGGAAGATCCGTCGTAGGCGACAAGCAGCTTGATGTTCCGTTCTCCGCCCTTCGCCGGTCCCGGCCGGTTTCGGTCACTCATCGGTTTTCCATTGATTTCGCTTACTCGTCGGTTTCGTTGATTTCTTTACCGATGCTTTCGTAAAGCGCCCGGGCGTGTTCCAAAAGCGGGCCGGGTTTGCTTTTCGACGATTTTCCCAGGCCGAAAATTTTGGCGATGGTTCGCTTCGCCATGGAAAGCGTCTCCACCCTCTGTTCCGCGTTGTCCCTGGGACCGTACTTGAGCCTGAGCAGGGCGGAAAGGTACAGGGCGCCCTCATAGGCGTAGTTCTTGTCCGTGTCCGGGCCGAAATTCTTTATCCCCGAAAGCGTTTCGCTTCCGTTCTGTTCCCTGGCTATCGCCTCGTTGTAGAGATACTGCGCCTTCTTCTTGAAAAGCAGGGCAAGCCAGTCGTAGTGATAACCGGGATATTTGCCGTTAAGCTCTTCAAGCAGCCATCCGCCCCGGACGGCCGCTATGGCCTGTTTTATCGTAGGAGAAAATTCCCTGGAATAGTAATCGTAACACAGAAGCGTCAAGTACCAGGACGCCGCGCCGTTTACCAGATCCCGGGGCCGGGTAAAATCGGCTGAGGGAAAGATGCGCCGCGTTTCCCTGAAGCGGCTGTCCCTTGTATCCAGAATCTTTTGTTTGCCCCGCGGCGGCAGGCTTGAAAAATCCTTGTCGACCGAGGCAAACCAACATTCGGGGCATACCGTCGCCGGATACGCCAGCGGATAAATCGTCCCGTACTTTGCCGACGGCTCGTAAAGCCGGTGAAGCTCGTCGGTAATCGCGCCGGCGATAAGCCGTCCGCTCCCCGAAAGAAGTTCTTCCCTGTGAAAAACGGTTTCACAGACAGGACAGTGGTATTCTTCTTTGGAAGCGAACGATATTTTTAGTTCCCTGTCTTCCATCGGTTCTCCTAAACACTTTCCAAAATCACCGCGGCAAAGGCCATGTCCCGTTCATGACTAAGAGAGACATGGGCTTTCGCGGCGCCTTTTTTCCGCATCGCGGCAAGGGCCTTCCCGAAAAGTTCCAGAACGGGCGCTTCGCCGGAACGGTTTTTCAGCGCGACGTCTTTCAGGCCGAAACCGGCGAGCCCCGTTCCCAGCGCCTTGCCGAACGCCTCTTTCGCGGCGAAACGGACGGCCAGAGAAGCGGACGCGCCTTTTCCCCGTTCCCCGCAGACCCGGATTTCATCGGGATGAAAAAACCGTTCCAGCAGCTTCGGATTGGCGGCCCATGTTTCAAACCTGGGGATAAAAACGGCGTCAAGGCCGAATCCTACTATCACCGCTCTTCTCCCCCATTGTCTTTTCCCTCATCGTCTTCTTCCGCGTCCGTTTCGGTAATTTGCAGCGTTATCTCGACCGGTTCCTGGCGGCTCAGCGTAAAAGTTTCGGGAACGGAAGCCAGTACCGGCAGCGTATAGGTTCCCGGCCCGGTAATGGCCGAAGCGTCAACGCTCAGCAGATTTTCCGGGGCTTCAAAAACCTCAAGAAATCTCTGGGCGCCTTCAAGACGCAGGCTTCCGAAACCCGCCTCCGGGGCCGCGAAATCGCCGGAAAGCCCGGTAACGGAAATCGGGATGCCGTCGAAATTCCGTATCATTATCAATTCCCTGATAAAACCCCTGAATTCGGTCATGCCGTCGCCCCGGATCACCAGAAGGGAATTGGGGTTCATAACCCTGATGTGAAGGGCAAAATCCTCGTTTCGTCCCGTCAGGGCGATGGGGCTGGTAAACAACTCCGCCACGCCGCTTATCAGACTAACGGGGCCGTCGATAACCACCTGGTTCGGTTCCAGCGTATAGGATACCATCTCGTAGCCGCTTTCGGGACTGCCCTCAAGGTCGGGAACGACGGGCACGTATTTGCTCAGCCTGGTATCGAGTTCTATGGTTATTTCCATGGGATCCACGACGATCTCAAGATTTTCCGCCTCTATCGCGGTTCCCTTTTTCCGAATCCGCAGCGGCGCCCTGAAAGAACCCGGCGTCCTGTACTCGGTTAGATCCAGATACGCCTCGACATCGTCTTCCGCCACCGGATAAATGCTGTTGGCGTCTCCCCGCAGGGTTACCCGGACATTGCGGGGATACGGGCTTGAGGGAACAAGGTTACTGCCGATTTCAATGTGAAGGGGCACGGCAAAAAAACGTTCCTGAACATTCCCCAGGCGGTGAAACACAAACAGAATAATCGCCGCCACGACGGAAAGCACCTTAACCGGCCACTTTTCCGTAATTTTGGCAAGAAATTGTTTGCCGTTCCGCCAATTTACCGTTTTTTTCGTATGTTCACTCAATGTCAATAGCCCCGTTTTCGGTAATGTCCGTTCCGCCCCGCAGGGTTCTGTCCAAAAGCTCTTTCAGCTTGCGTTGAACCTCCAGCGGCGAAAGGTCATAGTACAGTTTCGATTCATAAGCCAGGGATATCGCCCCGGTTTCTTCCGACACGATAAGAACCACCGCGTCGCTCTGCTCGGACATGCCCAGGGCGGAACGGTGGCGGGTCCCGAAACTCTTCCGTATGTCCTGCTGTTCCGACAGCGGCAAAAGACAGCCGGCGGAAACAATGCGCCCGCCCTGTACCACCATCGCCCCGTCGTGCAGCGGCCCGTCGAACTGAAAGACCGCCACGATAAGGCTTGAGGAAAGATCGGCGTTAAGCCGCGTTCCGGTTTCAAGTATATGCCGCAGGCTTACCCGGCGGGGAAACACCACAAGAGCGCCCCGTTTAAGCTGGGAAAGGATCTCCGCGGCGGTGACCACGGCCTCAAGCTGTCCCAGCCTCGGCTTGTTGTCCAGCCTGAAAAACTCTCCCTGTCCAAGGCGCATGATAATCTGCCTGAGTTCCGGCTGGAATACAATCGCCACGGCCACAAAAAGCCCCGGAGCGAGTATGTTCAACAGCCATTGAAGGGTCGAAAGCTTAAACAGAAACGCTATGCCGAAAATAACCGCCAAAAACCCCGCGCCCCTCAAGAGCTGGATCGCCTGGGTCTTTAGGAGCAGATTGTAGGCCTTGTAGAGAAGAAACGCGAGAATCGCGATATCAAGCGCCGGGCGGAAAAGGTTATAAATATCAACTATTCTTTGGTACCACAGCATGTTCTTTTGTCCCCGACAAACGAAGGGAATGAATTACCTTGACCAGATCCCTGGCCGCTCCCGTATCATGAACCCTTATAATATCCGCTCCGCCGGCAAGGGCGGCGGTTTGGGCGGCCAGGGTTCCCGCCAGGCGTTCTTCCGTCTCCCGGCCGGTTATCTCTCCGATAAAACTTTTTCGGGAAAGCCCTACTAAAATAGGATAATCCGGCGGACAAGTTTCCGCAAGCCGATTGAGCAGGATACTATTTTCTTCGAGGGTTTTGCCGAAGCCTATTCCCGGATCCATGATGATCTTTTCCCTCCCGACGCCGGCGGCCGACGCTTTTTCGGCGGCGGCGGCCAGAAAATCACGAACCTCCGCCACTATGCCGGAAGCCTCGTATCCGGCCTTTTCTTTTTCTTCGGCAAGACGCCGCATGGTTTTCGGGGTTCCCCGCATGTGCATCAGCACAAGCGCCGCCCCCCGGCCCGCCGCGAGGGAGGCCATGTCCGGATCGGCCAGTCCCGAAATGTCGTTGATAATATCGGCGCCTTCGTCAAGAACCGCCCGCGCGACCAGGGCCCGGCGGGTGTCCACCGAAACGGGAAGTTTCGACAGGCGGCGAAAATCCCTCAATACGGGGATAAGCCGGGAAAGTTCCGTTTCCGGCGAAACATAGTCCGATCCGGGCCGGGTGGATTCGGCGCCGAAGTCGATAATATCCGCCCCCTCCTCTTCCGCCCGTAAAGCCGCCTTTACCGCGCCGCCGGGCCGGGAATTTCTGCTTTGCCGGTAAAACGAGTCGGGGGTAAGGTTGACAATCGACATGACAAGAGGACGGGAAAAATCCAAAAGCGCCCCGCCGGGCAGCGGCAAAGGCGCTTTTTGGGAGAGAAACGTAAAACTATACGCCTGATTTTTCATAATATACCGCCCCGTGGCCTTTGGACGGAATTATTTGTTTTTGTGTCTGTTCTTTCTGAGTTTTTTCTTTCGCTTGTGGGTGGCGATCTTCCTGAGTTTGCGCTTTCTTCCGCAGGGCACTTGAATATCTCCTTAAGGTACAAATTGAGCCGAAGACCGGTTATACGCCGCTATTCCCAGGCGGCCCGGTTCAGCTTTGTTGAGTATGAAGCAGGGCCGACAAAAGGTCAAGTATCCTGTCAAAAGCCCCTTCCGGGGGAACTTTTACGACCTTCGGAATGGACGCGAAAAAGGTAAGCTGCCGTTTCGCGTAGCGCCGTGAATCGCGGATTACCAGCTCCATTACCCCGTCGATGTCGCCGGACAGCCGCCATGTTTTTTCCGCCGAGGGCGGCTGATCCCCGACAAAAAATTCCCTGTAGCCGATAGCCCTCATCCCCGGATCTTCCGGGGTATAGCCTTTGCGGAAAAGCCCTTCCACCTCGTCCGCGAGACCGAGACGGAACATTTCCGCGCAGCGTTTTTCAATGCGCCCGTAGAGTTCTTCCCGCGGGCGGGAAAGCTCCACGACAAGGAAACGGCAGGGGGGCGGCGTCCCGTGAAGGGCAAAGGAACTCAGGGGCCGTCCGCTGAGCCGCAGCACCTCAAGCGCGCGGAGCAGCCTGTAAATGTCGTTGACGTGAATACGGGCGGCGCTTTCCCCGTCTTTTTCGGCCAGCTCTTCCATCAGGGCCTCCGCGCCCTTTTCGGCCAGCTCTTTTTTCAGGGCGTCCCTGACGGCGGGATCCGACGGGGGCGCGCCGCTGAGCCCCAGGATAAAATTTTTCAGGTAAAAGCCCGTGCCCCCGGAAACCACGGGAAGTTTTCCGCGTGAATGAATGTCCGCGCAGGCCTGGCCGGCAAGCCGGACAAAGTCGCCGGCGTTAAACTGTTCGCCGGGGTTCCGTATGTCGATAAGATGATGGGGAAAACGCCGCCGCAGTTCCAAAGAAGGCTTGGCGGTTCCTATGTCCATTCCCCGGTATACCTGCATGGAATCGGCGGACACGATTTCCACCGAGGGGGTTTTCCGTCCCCGTTCCGAAAACAGCCCCGAAAGAAGCTCCGTTTTCCCGGAAGCCGTAGGACCGAAAAGGACAAAAACGGGCCGGCCTTCCATCAGCGGCCGGCTCCCGCCGCGGCTTTCTCCGCGTTCACCGGCAATCGCCCCGCGTCGGCTTTTTCCGCGTTATCCGGCGCGCTCGGGAAGAGCCTGTTCGCCGCTGCGGAATTCGACTTCGCCGGAAAAAACCTGGACGGCGGCCAGGGAAACGACTTTGCCGTCGCTCTCCTCTATCTGTTCGTCCTGAAGCATGGAAAGCTGATAAGCCCTGCGGGAAGCCGCGCAGGTTATCTCGTACATATTGCCTTCGTATCCGATAAGTTTTTCAAGGGGAAAAATCATGGGGAAAATATAGTCTTTTTGGGCGAAAATAACAAGCGGCGCGAAATCCTCCTCTTGCGGATAATCGTTTTCGCGGGCATACTGGGAATACGCTAAAAGCGCCGGGTTTTTCAGCCAAAAAACACAAACGCTGCTGCGGACAATAGGGCGGCAAAATGGCGAAACAGATATTGGTGGTAGACGACAACATCGCGATTCTCAAACAGATAGGCGCGCAGCTTGGTTCCCATTACGATATTTCCCTCGCGAAATCCGGGGCACAGGCCCTTGAAATATGCAAACAGGAAAAGCCGGACCTTATCCTTCTTGACGTGGAAATGCCGGAAATGGACGGATTCCGGACCATGGCCCGCTTCAGGGAAGATCCCGGCCTCAGGCCCATACCGGTTATTTTCCTTACCGCCAACCGCGACGCCGCTACCGAAGTCAGGGCCCTTAAATCGGGAGCGATGGATTTTATCACCAAACCCGTCAACAAGGACATCCTGTTTCACCGGCTGGAACTGCACCTTCAGTTCGCCGCCTATCAATCTTCCCTTGAAAACACCGTAAAGGAGCTTGAAAACAGCATTGTCACATCCTTTGCCGAACTTGTCGAATGTAAGGACGACAACGCGGGAACCCACGTACTGCGAACCGGCAAATACGTGGAGATACTGGGGGCCAAACTGCTTGAGGAAGGAAGCTTTGGAGAGGAGCTTAGCGAAACGGACCTCGACATGATAGTCCGGGCAGCCCCCTTTCACGACATAGGCAAGATCGGCGTCAGCGATACGCTCCTCCTCAAAAAAGGAACCCTCGGCCCGGAAGAATACGCGGAGGTGCAAAAGCATACCCTTATCGGAGCGCAGTTTCTTCAGTCGGTCTACGAGCGTACCCCGGAAGAGCGGTATCTTAAATTCGCGAAACTCATCGCCGAAAGCCACCACGAAAAATACGACGGTACCGGGTACCCGCACGGGCTGGCGGGGAACGATATTCCCCTCTGCGCCCGGATCATGGCCGTGGCGAACGTGTACGACGGCTGCATTACGGAGCGAGTCTACCGGAAGGCCCTGAGCCACGAAGAGGCCTGCCGGATTATCCTTGAAGGAAAGGGAAGCTGGTTCGATCCCCGTATCGTGAAGACCTTTGAGGAGGTTATGGATCGCTTCGTCCGCCTTAAAGTATCCGTGGAACCGCTGGTAAAAATCCAGGGGATGGGCCCGCGCTATGGATAGGGATATGAACGGAACCGTTCCCAACATACTCGTGGTAGACGACAATCTGCCGACGCTCAAACAGATAGGCGCCCAGCTTGGGGAAAGCTACGAGGTTTCCCTCGCCAAGTCGGGCGCTCTTGCCCTGCAAATCTGTATGCGGGAAAAACCGGATCTTATCCTGCTTGACATTGAAATGCCCGGCATGGACGGCTTCGAAACCCTGAAGCGCCTCAGGCTGAACCGCTACCTTGGAAGCATCCCGGTTATCTTTCTTACCGGCAACCACGACACCGAAACCGAAGTCCGGGGGCTCGAATCGGGCGCCAGGGATTTTATCACCAAGCCGGTGGAAAAAAGCATTTTGCTGCACCGTATAGAACTGCACCTGCGCTTTTCGTCCTATCAGTCACGGCTGGAAAGAACCGTGGCGAAAATGTCGGACAGCGTCGCCCTGGCATTCGCCGAGCTTATCGAATGCCGGGATCCGAACACCGGCGAACACGTCGCCCGTACCAGCAGCTATGTGGGAATGCTGGGCCGCCGGCTTATAGACATGGGGCTTTTCACCGAAGAGCTTACCTCTACCGACCTTGATATGATGATCCGGGCCGCGCCTTTTCACGACATAGGAAAAATCGCCATAAGCGACCGGGTACTCCTTAAGCCCGGCCAGCTTGACGACGAAGAATTCACCGTTATGAAACAGCATACCGTTATCGGCGAGGAAATCCTGAAAAACATGCTCGCCCGTACCCCGACCCAGCAGTACCTGCACTACGCCAGGATGATCGCCGCGTCCCATCACGAGCGTTTCGACGGAAAGGGCTATCCGCGCGGACTTTCGGGGGATGGGATACCCCTTTGCGGGCGCATTATGGCGGTGGCCGACGTGTACGACGCACTGGTCGACAACAGGGTATACCGCCGGGGGATGAGCCATACCGAAGCCCGCCGCATTATTCTTGACGGCGGAGGAAAAAATTTCGATCCACGGGTTATAGACGCCTTTGAAGCCGTTCATACGGAACTGGCGCGGGCGGCGAAAAAAAAACAAACGGGCCAATCCCAATCCGAAAACTGAGGTTTTGGGATTGCCCCATATTACAGGAGGAAAAAAATGATTAAAACGCTTGTCGCTTTTACCGAAGAAATCGACGATGTGGAATCGGCCGTATCGGAACTTTTGGAACAACTGGATCTGGATCACAAACGCCTGTCCAATTCATTGGGGATTATTCACTGTTACAGCGATTTTGTTGACAGCGGAGTCGTCAGGGCCGTTTCCGAAAAGCTTCCCTTTGACACGCTGGGTTCGACGACGATAAGAGCCTCGTCGTCGCCGGGTATAAGCGAGACGGGGCTTACGCTGACGGTGCTGACCAGCGACGACGTACAATTTGCAAGCGGCGTTTCCCAGCCCGTTACCGATTCCGTCGACGCCCCCATTACGGAACTCTACAACAGAATCGCCGCGGGCCTGAACGAAAAACCCGTCATGCTGATGCCGTTCATTCCGTTCCTGCTCAACGCGGGGGGCGACGAATTTATCGAAAAACTCGACGAGCTTTCCGGCGGCATTCCCGCCTTCGGTACCCTGGCCATTTCCAACGAGCCGGATTACAGCAGAAGCTATACGTTTTACAATGGCGAATTTTATCCGGCATCCATGGCGCTGGCGGCCCTTGTGGGCGGCGCGTCGCCGGAATTTTTAAGCGTTTCGGTAAACAGGGAAAACATCCTCAAGCAAAAGGCGATCATAACGGGGGTAAACCGTAACATTCTGCAAACCGTAAACAACATGCCCGCCGTAAATTACCTTGAGTCCATCGGTATTGTCAAAGGCGGCAATGTGTCGGGGCTGCAGGCCATGCCGTTTATCATTTATCTGGAGGACGGTTCCATGCTGATACGGGCCTGCATCGGCGGCGCCGGAAACGGAGACCTGATCCTTTGCGGCGCCGTCCCGCTTAATTCAACCGTCGCCCTGGCTACCATGGGATTCGAAGACGTGATAAACTCCACCGAAGCCAAAGTAATAGAAGCCCGGAACGCGGCCGGGGGGCGCGGCGTCCTGATATACTCCTGCGCGGGCCGCAACTGGTGCCTGGGCATGCAGCCCCTGGCGGAGCACGAAAAAGCCCGGGAATGTCTGGGAGACACGCCGTACCATTTTGTATATTCCGGGGGCGAGATATTTCCGTCCCGGCTCGACGACGGCAGGGTGGTAAACCATCTGCAGAACGATTCCCTGATCATCTGTATTTTGTAATTTATATTTTCCAAGAGGATGGTAATGAGCGAGGAAGAACAGACCCTGAAAGAAGAAAACGCCGCTTTGCGTCTCCAGCTGAAAAAACTCACCCGCCAGCTTGCCGTTCAGCAGGGCACGATGATGCGCTTTGAACGGGTGTCCGCCATTCGGGACGGTCTGGCGGCCAAGCTCAAAGAGGAACAGACCAGACAGGAAAAATTCATGAACATGATGCTGGAAAACAGTTCCAACATCATCATATTACTGGACGGCGACGGAAGATTCGCCTACTGTACGGACACCTTTCTGAGAATAGCGGGGATTCAGAATTTCGGCCTTGTCAACGGCCTGCATTTTTCCGAGGTCTTCAGGCGTTTCAACAACGACGCTTTTTTGAAACACGCCGAATCCTGCGTCAGCCGGGCCATGGAAAAACAGGAAACCGTAAAATCGGAAGAAACGCTGGACATAGACGGCAGCGGCGAAGCGCGTATCTACAATACCAATACCACCGCGATGCGGGACGAATCGGGCAGGGTCGAGGGAGTCATGATCCTCTTTCACGACGTTACCGAAACCCTGCGGGCCAAGGAAGCGGCGGAGGCGGCGTCAAGGGCAAAAAGCGCGTTCCTTGCCACCATGAGCCACGAAATCCGTACCCCGCTTAACGCAATCCTCGGCCTTTCCGAAATTCAGCTTCAAAACAAACTGCCCGAGGACTCCCATGTCGATCTGGAAAAAATATACAATTCCGGTTCCACCCTGCTGGGGATCATCAACGATATCCTCGATATTTCCAAGATTGAAACGGGCAACTTTGAACTTATCCCGGTGGAATACGATACCCCAAGCCTCATCAACGACACGGTACAGCTTAACATCGTCCGCATCGGTTCCAGACCCATCACGTTCCGCCTCAATGTGGACGACACCCTGCCGGCGAGGCTCTTTGGCGACGAACTGCGGGTAAAACAGGTGCTTAACAACATCCTTACAAACGCGTTCAAATACACCAGCGAGGGAACGGTTACGCTGCGGGTCCACTGGGAAAAACGGGATCGGGACGCGTTTTTAAGCTTTGCGGTAAGCGACACGGGAAAGGGCATACGGAAAGAAGATATCGGCAAGCTTTTTTCGGAGTACAGCCAGCTTGACACAAAGGCAAACCGGGCAATCGAAGGCACAGGGCTGGGGCTTTCCATCACCAAGCGGCTTGTCGAAATGATGAACGGCTTCATCGGCGTGGAAAGCGAATACGGAAAGGGCAGTACCTTTACCGTCCGCGTTTGTCAGAGGATCGTCGAGGAACGGCCCATAGGACGGGAAACGGCGGAAAACCTTATGTCCTTCCGGCTTATCGAACGGCGCAGCAGGAGCAAAAACCTGGTGCGTAACCGCATGCCTTACGGGAAGGTACTTGTGGTCGACGACGTGGCCACCAACCTCGACGTGGCAAAGGGACTCATGCTGCCCTACGGCCTTACGATAGACTGCGTATTAAGCGGGCCCGAAGCCATAGAAAAGATACGCGCGGAAAAAATAAGATACGACGCGGTTTTTATGGATCACATGATGCCCGGCATGGACGGCGTTGAGGCGGTCCGGATTATCCGCGGCGAAATCGGCAGCGAATACGCGAAAACCGTGCCCATCATCGCGCTTACCGCCAACGCCCTGGCGGGCAACGAAGAGATGTTCCTTGAGGCGGGCTTCAATTCGTTTATCGCCAAACCCATCGACATTATGCGGCTGGACATGATCCTCAACCAGTGGGTACGGGACAAGCAAAGTGAAGAGACCCTTTGGAAGGCGGAAGAGGAAAACTCTCCCGAAAGCGAAAGCCCCGGAGAAACGCTGGAAAATGTGAAACTTGAAGGCATGGATTTTGCCGCCGGGCTCAAGCGTTATGGAACCGAAAACATATACCTGCGTATCCTCCGTTCCTATGTAACCCATAGTCCTGAACTGCTGCTCAGGCTCGGTTCCCTTACGCGGGAAACCCTGCCGGATTACGCGGTAACGGTACACGGCCTTAAAGGGGCAAGCTACGGTATCTGCGCCGAGGAAATCGGCAGGGACGCCGAAGAGCTTGAGTTTGCCGCAAAGGCCGGTGACTACGAAAAGGTCGAAACAAAAAACGCGGCGTTCATAGCGAAGGTCGAAGCGCGTCTTGACGACCTGCGAAAATTGCTGGAAAACGGCGAAGAAGACGGAAGCGGAAAAACAAAGGCCTTCGCCCCCGACAGGGCCCTGCTCGAAAAACTCGTTGACGCGTCCAGGCGTTTCAAGCCCGCGATAATGGAAGAAGTCCTCGCCGAACTTGAAAAATACGACTACGAGTCGGACGGGGAGCTTATCCCCTGGCTCAGGGAACAGATCGACAATCTGGAATACGACGCCGTAGGGGAAAAGCTCGAGGCGATGCTTTCCCCGCCGGCTTCATAAGCGCGGCGCGTGGGCCAGGCAGAGCGCCGCGGCCAGGGCGTCCGCCGCGTGATCCGGCGCCGGGACAACCGGAAGCCCCAGAATAAGGCGGACCATTTCCTGAACCTGTCCTTTTTCCGCCCGTGAAACGCCGGTTACGGCCTGCTTTATCGCGTGGGGGGTAAATTCCGCCAACGGAAGGCTCCGCTCCGCCGCCGCCAGAGACAGGACGCCGCGGGCTTCGGCGACCGCTATCGCGCTCGAAACATTTTTCCCGAAATAGAGGGTTTCCATCGCCGCCTCCGCCGGGATCCAGGTTTCAAGAACCTCGTTTATCCGCCGGTAAATAAAAAAAAGCCGCTCCGCCCTGGGCAAAGCAGCCTCCGTTTCTATACAGCCGTGGGCCAGATAGTTAAGGCGGCTCCCGGCGTACTCAATGACGCCCCAGCCGCTTGAAGCGAGCCCCGGATCAATGCCGATTATCCGCCTGGGCTTTTTCACGGGATCGATCCGGAAGTTTGCCGCGTTTTACGCATAAAACCTCCAAAAAGCGCCGATTGGACGATTTTTCGTCCCGTAAAGGCCGATCTTCGGCAAAGCTTATTCAGATGTGAAACCCTCCGGTACGGCCAGATTATGGTATACGTTCTGAACGTCGTCATTTTCCTCAAGTCTGTCGATCATTCTCATGGCCTTTGCCACGGCGTCGTTATCCAGGCTTACTTCCGCTTCGGCAACCATGCTGATCTCGGCGCTCATCGTTTCAAAGTTTTTGGCGGACAGAACTTCCATTACCGCCTCGAAATCCTCGGGAGAAGAGGTTACCTCGATAATGCCGTCCTGCAGGGCGACGTCTTCCGCCCCGCCGTCTATGGCGGCTTCCATAACCTGGTCTTCGGTGTACTTGTCTCCGTCCAGCGTGATAATGCCCTGACGCCTGAAAAGCCGCGACACCGACCCCGCCTTGGCAAGCTCCCCGCCGCCCCTGGTCAATATGTTCCGCACGTCCGCGGCGGCCCGGTTTTTGTTGTCGGTAAGCACTTCGATAAGAAGCCCTACCCCGCCGCCCGCATAGGCTTCGTAGGTAAGTTCTTCGTAGTTAACCCCTTCAAGTTCGCCGGTACCTTTCTTTATGGCCCTGTCTATGTTGTCTTTGGGCATATTCGCGCCCCGGGCTTTTAAAATCGCCGTTCTAAGGCGCGGATTCGCTTCCGGACTGCCTCCGCCCATACGGGCCGCGATGGAAATTTCCTTAATCAGCTTGGTAAACATTTGGCCGCGCTTCGCGTCCGCGGCGCCTTTCGCGTGTTTAATCGTCGCCCATTTACTATGGCCGGACATAAAGTCTCCTTCCTGTCAAATTATAGGGATTGTGGTATTCAGGATTCGTAAAACAAGAGGAACCGTCCAGGAGCCGTGACCGGTGGTGATCCGGCCGCGGAGGTATCGGACAGTTCCTTATATCGCTACCATTTGCCCCTGGAGATCGCTTTTGTCAGGGAATCCCTCATAAGCCGTTCAAACCATTCGTAGTTAAAAGGCTGCTTTGTCCTGACGACAGGCTTCAACTCCAGTTCCATCTTGTCGTGGCAGTCTTCACAGACATCGATGTTGGACACATGGAAATAACCGCGTCCGTTTATTTCCGTGGTGATGTCCGCGCCGCAAACGTCACAAACCAATTTTTTCATAACAAACTCCTCGTTTTTTGAAGAATATGGGTTTTTCAACACGTCAATTGCAAAAAACCACACACCGGATATTATTGGTTCAGTATACCCTATTTAAAAAAAAATGTAAAGTACGAACAGTATGGAGAATTGTCTTATTATTGCCGAATTGGGAACCTCCCACGGCGGCGACCGGGCAAAAGCGTCCGAATTAATCGCCGCGGCGGCGGAATCGGGAGCGGACTGCGTCAAATGCCAGATTGTCTACGCCGACGAGATTCTCCACCCGAAAACCGGTCCCGTGACCCTGCCCGGAGGCGCCGTACCGCTTTACCGGGTCTTCAAAAAGCTTGAACAAAAGCCGGAATTCTACGAATACCTTAAAGAACAGACCGAAAACAGGGGGCTGCTCTTCCTTGCGACCCCGTTTGGGCCGAAAAGCGCCGCCCTGCTGAAAAAAATGGGGCCGAAAGCGGTTAAAATCGCCTCCCCGGAGCTGAATTACCGTTCCCTGGTCGAGGAAATCGCCTCCTGGAAGATTCCGGCCTATCTTTCCACCGGAATTTCCCTTCTTGGGGACATTGAGCGGGCAATCGAGCCGTTTCGGGGCGGGGAAGACCGGCTCTGCCTGCTCCACTGTATTACCGCCTATCCCGCCCCGGCGGAAGAATACAATCTGCGCGTCATCCCCCTGCTAAAAGGCATTTTCGGCTGCGGGGCCGGCGTAAGCGATCACAGCGCGGATCCCGTTTTGGTTCCGGTTCTGGCCTGGGCGATGGGCGCGTCGGCGATCGAAAAACATTTTTGTCTTTCGCGGGAGGATCCGGGGCTGGACGATCCGATTGCCCTTCCGCCCAAAGACTTTGCCGTTATGGTAAAGGCCCTGCGCAGGGCTTTTACCATGGAAAAAGAAGCCGTCGCCGCCGAAATCGCGGACGCTTACGGGGCACAGCGCGGCGAAAAGGTTCTTGGAGACGGAGTCAAGCGGCTTGCGCCGTCGGAAGAGGCAAACTACGAGCGGACCCGGAGAAGCGTCCACGCCCTAAAGACGATACGACGGGGCGAAACGATAAGCGGCGGCATGATCGCCGTCCTGCGCAGCGAAAAAACGCTCCGTCCGGGCCTTTCCCCGGCGTGGACGGAACGGATCGTCGGGAAACAGGCGAAAAACACCGTTCCGTCCGGTGAAGGGATCAGATTCGAGGACGTTTTTTAATTCTTGCCGGAAAAGGATCAAAACATCGATTTTATGCCTGATTTTGTCCGGATTCAATTGAAAAAAATACGAAAATAAGGGAAAATAGAACAAAGGTGTCTAATTTGATACGTTAAAGCTGTTCCAGGACTTCGGCTTTGGAAACCGGCTTGGACAGCGCCTTTTTATTATAATGAAGGTTTGTCAAAATCCGGTATTTTGACAAACCTCCAACGGAGAATTGAAGATGGCAAACGCGCCGACAGGTCCGGCACAGTATTTGGCCCGTTTCAGCGAACAAAGCATCGCCTGTAGTCAGTACGCTCTGACAAAGCTTGGCGTGGACAGGAGTCATTGTTCTCTTAAAATCGACGATTATGTGATCCTCTGTGTACCGTTTCAGTTTGGGTTTAAACGTTCCCTTTTTCTCGCCTCGCTTTCAAAAGAGGAACTTACGTTTTTCCAGCGTTACCTTAACGGCATTGTCGGTCTGTCGATCGCGTTTAATCCCGCGGGACGCAGCGAGCCGGTCAAATTTTTTATCCGCTGTACCCTTTCCACGGTCGGTCAGATGAAAGACCGGGAAAACGTCGGGCTTTTTGTCGTGGATTTCAAGTCTACCCCGGACGAATTGGTGCTTATGCTGGGATCGTTTCTCGAACAGCAGGACAGGCTCCGTTTTCAATACAACGACTACGGTAAAACGATGATACACATAACCCCGGAAACCTCCAAAATACTCGGCTACAATATGTACGCCACAATAATGGCGCCCGGAACCCCCGCGCGGCGAATTCAGGTGGTCAATCTGAGCAGCAAAGGCGTCGAGCACCTTGAGGCCGCCGGCGCGCCGGTACGGAACAGCGGATTCAACGTAGCCTATCAGCTTTTCTTCCAAAAATACCGGATATCGGCGGCGGGCACGGTGGAAAGCGCGTCGCGGCTGCCCCAGGGAATCGTCCGCACGGTATCCAGCCTTTCCTACAGCCCCGAACTGGTAGAAATTGTAGACGATTACTGGCTCAAAGCCCGCAGCAGACCGTCGCAGAGCCAATAATGATAGAGCCCAGAGTACTCAAAGGTTTCAGGGATTTTCTTCCCGCCCAGGAAACGGCCCGCCGTCTTTTGGTGGAAAAAATCGAAGCGTCGTTCCGTTCTTTCGGCTTTGTCCCGATAGACACCCCGGCGCTGGAATACGCCGAAATATTGCTGGGAAAGGGCGGCGGGGAAACGGAACGGCAGATATACCGTTTTACCGATCACGGCGGCAGGGACGTAGCCCTCCGCTTCGACCTGACCGTCCCCTTCGCCCGTTTTGTGGCGGAGCGCCGGGGCGAACTGACGTTCCCGTTCAAGCGCTATCACATCGCCAAGGTATGGCGGGGAGAAAACACCCAGAAGGGCCGCTACCGGGAATTTACCCAGTGCGATTTTGACATTGTGGGAAGCGACTGCGCCGCCGCCGATTTCGAGATCCTGCTGATGATGAAAAAAACCCTTGAAGCCGTCGGCGCCGGGGAAATTACCATCCGAATCAACCACAGGGGCCTTTTCAACCGGTTCCTCGAAAAAACCGGCGTAAACGGCAAACAGGCGGAAGTTCTGCGGCAGGTGGACAAACTTTCCAAGATCGGGGAAGACGGAGTGCGGGCCGCCCTCGCGGAACTGCTCGACGATGAAAAAGCCCGGCGTATCCTGGAATTTTCCGGCTGCGGAAACGGCCGTTCGTTTGAGGAAACCCTCGCCGTCCTTTCCGGGGCGGCCGGCCCGGGACCCGACACGGAACGGCTTCAAAGCATCCGGCGCTTTATGAACGACGCCGGCTGCGCCGAAAGTTTTGTCCTCGATCCGTCGATTACGCGGGGCCTTGATTACTACACCGGCGTGGTTTACGAGACCTTCCTCAACAAACTTCCCGGCATCGGTTCGGTCTGTTCCGGGGGGCGCTACGACAATCTTACCGGGCTGTATTCGAAAGAAACGATTCCCGGCGTCGGATCGTCAATAGGGCTTGACCGCCTTCAGGCGGCGCTTGAGGAGCTCGGCGCCGTCTCCGAGGCGGAAGGTGCGGCGGCGGCGATAATCTGCCGGGACGGGGAAGAGGCGGGACGTTTACAGGCCCTGGCCGAATCGTTCCGCTCGGAAGGCGTTTCCTGCGACGTTTTTCTTGAACCGAAAAAAACCGGCCAGCAGTTTGCGCTGGCCGAAAAAAAACGAATAGCCTGGGCGATCATACCCGGCGAGGACGGCCTTACCCTGCGAAACATCGCGACGCGGGAAAACAGGGAAGGCCTTTCCGCGGACCAGGCGGCGGCGGCGATTAAGGCCGCAAAAGAAGGACGAACATGAAAAACCGAATCTTTACCGTTTTGCTGCTGACCGCTTTTGCCGTTCAGGGTTTTTGCCAGACAGAGCCGTCTTCGATAGCCGACCTGGACAGGGAAGCGGAAATAACCGCCGCCGCCGTTCTGGAATTTGTCCGAAGCGCGGACGCCATACGCAGCATACAAAACGAACAGGCGCCGGACGCTCCGCCTCTGGTCCGTTACTGGATCGAAACGATCCTGGCCCGCCTCAGCGCGGCCGGAACGAGCGCCGGGGGAGTCACCGTTTTCGACAACCCTTCCGCCCGTTCCGGCTATATTCTGCGCTGTTCGATTCTGGAACTTGGCTCCGTGGCGCGGATATATACCAGGCTGATACGGCGCGCCGATTCTTCCGTCGCCGCGGCCTGGACAACGGATCTCGCGAAAACCCCGTATCTGAGCTATCTGCTCTCCGGCCAGGAAAACCACTGGGACAACTTTGAACCGGACAGCAGGGAACAGCCCGTAGTTCTGGAAATAAACGGAACGGAAATCTCGCGGAGCCTTCACACGGGCGACCAGGACTGGTTTATCGTCAGTCCCGAAGAAGACGGCTATGTCGATATAACGACCAGCGGCCGAATAGACACCGTTATGGAGCTTTATACGGATTCTTTTGAGCTTATCGCCGAAAACGACGACGGCCCGGACGACTACAACGCCCGGCTTGGTCTTATGGTCGAACGGGGAAAAAACTACATTGTATTGGTACGCGGCTATTCGGAAGACGAAACCGGATCATACGGCGTAAAAGCGGTTTTTTCCGTTCTTCCCGACAAAGACATGGAACCGAACGACAGCATGAGCGAGGCCTTCCCGATCTCCATCGATACGCCGGTTAAAGCCTTTATCTTTTCCGAAAACGAACAGGACTGGTACAGCTTCGTTCTTCCGGGCGGCTGTTTTGTTACCATCGACGCCGTCGGAGAAGGGAGCGTGGATATGTTCCTGGAACTTTTTGACGCGGCGGGAAGAAAACTCGACGAAGACGATGATTCGGGACATAACGTCGATGCGAAAATTTCGCTGTTCCTTGAGGCGGGAACCTATTATATCAAGGCCGGCGCCTATGGAACCGGCGAATATTCGCTTGTCTGCGCGCTGAGGGAACCGAATCAGGCCGGCGCCTACGAGCCGGACGACAGGCGCGCTTATTGACGAAAACGACGATTCGGACGAAAGTTACGCGGCCTTTATCTCAAGGACGCCTCCGCCGGGGTTCCACTATATTCGCGTTCAGGCGCTAATTCCCCGGCGGATCGATCCTACAGGCTCAGCGTTATACGGGAACGAGCCTTTCCCGTCAAAATTTCCAGGTAAGCACGGTTTTTACATAACTGTTGTCCCGGTACTGGCCAAGTTCCCCGCCGCGGTCGCCGCCGAAAAAGCCCGCCGAAAGTTCCAGGGAAAGATCGTTCTTTGTCCAGGTAACGGCGGGAATAATAAGGAAATCCCTGTCCTCAATGCCCCAGAGGGCGGTGGCTTTTAGCTCCAGCTCGTCCCGAAGGATTTTTTTCGCCAGGATCGCGGTAATGCGGGTTGAGGTCACAGGAGTCGCTTCAGTCTCAAGCGAAGACGGCAGCAGACCCACGTTTATTATTTTCGCTTCGACATCAAGAATACCGGGATTTGCCGGGCTTAGCGCAATCTTGTTCTGCATCAGCCGAATTCTGCCGTTCCCCTGAAGGTTAAGATTGATCCCCCAAAAAAGATCCCGGTCAAAACCCAGCGAATACACGACGGCGGGGTTTTCCACCGCCGGATCACCGCCGTCAAGGTCCGAAGTCAGGTTAATACCCAGTTCGGAACGGACGTTAAACCCGAAAAGAACCTGGGCGTAATCGACGCCGATTTGATGATACCGGGTATAACCGAAGTTAAAGTCCAGCTGCGGCGGTAGTAAAGCAATAATAGCGCTGAAGACCGGCCGGCGAAAATGCCCCGTATAGTACTGGAAGCCCAGATCCGCCCGGCCGAGCGTCGCCGTAAAACGGATTCCGCCCTGGGCGTGATCCAGGTTCTCTACACGGTCAAAATACTCGTCATTAATGCTCTTTCCCACCGATGTGAGCAAGGGCCCCAACTCCCGTATCCGCGCGGGCGCCCAGCGTCCCCGTTCGTCAATATCAAACCGATCGGCGCGAAACCACGGGACGAACACGCCCTCGATTCTCGTAAAGTTTCCGGGCCGGAAAGAAAGATGAACCATCGGCCGGGCGATCTTCATCGCGGACTGGTTGGTAATGTCGGTCAAGTCCGAGTAGTCAAAGGGGTTGATCACGTCAAGCGGGCCCATGCTGTCCGCCCGGCCCCAGCTTAGCTTCCGCAGGCCCAGTTCCGCCTCGAAAGCCCGCGCGGCAAAGCGCGCATAGGCTTCGTCAACCAGAAGCAGCCTGTCGGTATCAAAACGTAAATTCAAAAATCCGTCCAGATAGGGGCTGAGTAACGAAACGTCAAGCCTGCCCGAAATATCCCCCAGGCTCTCAATATCAAACTCCTCGTCTCCGGTAAAAACCCTGTCGTAGAGCAAAAGCCGCCCGGAGACTTCGCCGTTTGCCTTCAGCGCGGGAAGGCCGGAACCGCCGTCAAAACCGAAATTGCTTTCATCGCCAAAACCGAAACCGCCGCCAAAGCCGCTTTCATCGTCAAAACCCTGACCGTCCGGCGCCTCTTCGCTCCAATCGTCGTCCGCCGGGCCAAAACCAAAGTCCTGGGCGGAAAGCGTCGAAAACGCGCAGGCCAGAATCAGGACGGGAACAAGACGCCGCAGCCCCGACGACGTTTTCATTCGCGTCGGGCGCTTCATCGCGCCCTCCCTTTTTCGAGGAACGAGGTGGTAAAAACCTGTTCGGGAATGGGGTCGTCGTATTTGAGAATTTCCACGTTAATCGTGGTGTTGGTTCCCGAGGCGAGCGTAGTCATCCGCGTCCGTACCGGGGAAAGCCTTCCCTGGATATCTTTCAGCTCGAGCGTTTCAAGGGTCTTCACGTGGACTCCCCTTTTGTCGAAAAGATCTATCCGGTAATTGACCTGGTCGTTCTTTCCTATCCACTGAACCATTTTCGAATACTGATAGGATCTGTCTTTCGGCTTTGACTCGATAACATAGCACGCCTTGCCGTTAAGGTTTTCTTCCCGGAGCAGCGTATGGGTATCAAGATCCGCGTTCCTGTCCGCGGAAGAAATGTCGTCGTAGGAAAAATCCGTTCCTACAAAGCTGCCTGATCCTTCGGAAGCGGCGATACGGCGGACTTTTCCAAGCGAGGGCAGAAATATCCACTGATCGTTCGCGCCGCTTCTGTTTTCCATTGTAAGGAAGCGGGTGTTCGCCACATTGGCGGGACTCTGGAAAACAACCACCATTCTTGAGCCGTTCGGACCGTCTTTTGAATACTGATCGATGCGCCGTTCCGTGGTGGAACCGTTTTTCGCGGTAATGATCATCCTGGACCGGTTCGATGTGGTATCGGCGCCGATTCTGTCCCTGGAAGCCCGGATAATGGAAGCGGCGTCCTGGGCGGCCGCTCCGAAAACCGTGACGAGCAGGGCGGAAAAAACGAGAATAAAGCGTTTCATTTTACACTCCTGACATTCGGCTTTTCACAAAATTTCTATTTTGAAAAAGCCCCGTTTTTGTTTTTAAATACAAAGGCCGGCTTTATCGCTAAAAGCAGGGCCGGTATTACCGTAAGACTTACCAGGGCGCTTACTCCCATGGTCAGGGCGATAAGAAGCCCGAAATCGCCCAGCATATTGAAGCGCGAAAAAATGAGCACGGCGAATCCCGCTCCTACCGACACGGCGTTGATGATAATCGCCTTTCCCGAAACGGCGAAAGTCCCGTTGAGAAAGTTCTTTTTGGCGGACGGCTCCTTGTCGAAACGGGCAAGGTCTGTAACGCCCTGTTCCGCCGCTTCCCGCTTAAAGGCTTCCATATAGTGAATCATATAGTCGATGCCTATGCCCACCGCGAGGCTCGCTATCATCGAAGTACCGATATTGAGCTTTATGCCAAGAAAGCCCATAACGGCAAAGTTTATCAGTATTGAAATTGAAAGAGGCACAATGCCGATAATGCCTCCGATAACGGATTTATTCGACACGGCGAGTATTATGAACACCAGGGCAAGGGAAAGGAAAACCGAGATAACCTGGGACTGTACCACTTCCCGGTTAAGCGAAGATTCCACCATCGCGCTTCCCCCAATCGTAACGTTGACGTCGTCGGGAAAATTGGCTTTTATAAAGCGCCTGATTTCGTCAAGCGCCCGCCCCGTGTCGGCTTCTCCCAGGGTACGCAGCTGTACGGTACTTTTGATGGCCGTCGGCTCCAGGGGATCGTTGGCGTAAGAGTCGATGCTGCCGGAAAGCAGGACAAGGTAATTTGAAATCAGCGCGGAAAGTTCTTCGGGTTTTGTTTTGCCGTAACGGGCCGGATCGGAGGGCACCTCGTAATAGGACGCGCCCTCGTAATTGAGAAGTTTTTTCAGCTCCCACACAAGGTCCGCGGCGCCGATTTCCCGGTTCCGCCCGGATTGGGACGCCCGGCCTAACAGTTCCGTTATTTCCTCAATCGTCCAGGCCTTTTCCCCGGAAAGCCGGGCGTCCGCCAGGGGAACGGGCGCCGCTTCGCCGGCGGGCTCGTCGCCGAAACCGGACGCGGCGCCAAAGCCGAATGCCGGCTCATCACCGAAACCGAACGCTGGTTCGCCGGCGGTCCCGTCATCGAAACCGAACGCCGCCTCGTCCGGGGTTTCCGCACGACGAAGGCCGTCGGGACTTTCGTCAATGTTAAAGACCTGGTTAATCCGCTTGACAAGGTCCGTAAAACCCATAACCTTGCCGACTTCGGGAACCGAGCTTTCAAGATAGGCGGCCAGGGAATCCATCGCGGCAAGGTTTTCCGGGCCAAGGAGGATTTCGCTTGAATCCGCCTCGGTTACCACGCTTACAATTTTCGATCCGCCGAATTTCTCCCTGATAAAGCGATCCGATTTTGAAATGTCGGTATCGGCCTTAAAGTATTCGATAAACACATTGTCGATGATAAGTCTGGACGCGCCCAGGATCGAAACAAGTATCAGAACGGAAGAGCAGACAAAGACGAGTCCCCTGTGCATGGTAATGGCGGTGAAAAAACGGCCGACGTTCCGGCCAAAGAAGCCTTCCGTTGAACGCCGCGCCGCGCCGGGGCTTTTCCGTTCCGGCCCCCGCAGGATAAGGAGGGCGGGGATCATCGTCATGGCGACGCCAAACGAAACCAGTACCCCAAAACTCGAAAAAAAGCCGAATTCCCGGATAGGCAGGACCGTGGTAAAACAAAACGAGCAAAAACCGACAAACGTGGTAAGGGCGGCGAGAAAAACCGGCTTCAGTATCTTTTTTACCATCGCGTATACAAGCTCAAAGTGCTCTTCCCTGCTCATGATCCCGCCGGAAACTCCAATGTGGTCCCGGTAATGGGTAATAACGTGAATCCCGTAGGCGCTTCCCACGGCGACGAGTATTACCGGAAGCACGGTAGAAATTACCGAAAGTTTTACGTCGAAAAACGGCATGGCCCCCACGGACCATACGGCGGCGACAAGAACCGTCAAAAGAGTCAGGATCACGGCGGACAGGCGCCTGAACGAAAAGAAAAGGACGACAAACACGACAAGAATTACCAGCGGAACCAGAAGCATCAGATCAGAGACGACGGCTTCGCTGATCGTCGCGCTGATTACCGGAATCCCCGTTACATAGACCTCCGCCCGCCCGTCGAACATCTCCAGGGCGATGTCCCGTACCTGGATAAAACTGCTCACCACTTCGGGCTTGCCGGCGTCCTCGCTCGGCACGTTCAACGGCACGAGAATTTGCGTGGCGGTAAAATCGTCGGAAACAAGGGAACGCCGGTACATATCCCAGGAAAGAAGCCGCTGTTTTAATACGGCGATTTCCTCTTTGGTCCCGGAAAAATCGTCGGCCAGCAGTTTTTCCACCGTAACGGCGTCGCCCGAACCGGTAATATAGTCGGCGTTGACAATGGAACTAACCGGATCGACGATATCAATCAGTTCGATCCTGTCTATATATTCGCGTACCGCTTCAAGGAACGAGGCTTCAAATACGTCGCCGTATTGCCGTTTAAGCCCGACAAGAATAAAGAGAGAGCTTCCAAAGGTATCGTCAATATACTCGGAAACCTTGCGGGCGGGATCGTTTGGGGAAATAAAACGGAAATTATTGTTGTCCAGTTCCACTCTGGGAAGCTGAAGCGCGAAGAAAACCGTAATTATCCCGATTACACAAAGAATGATTACAGGATGACTATAGACTTTTCTCATTTTTAAATACTCTGGGGTTTTTCGAAAACGCCGAAAAGTTCCGCCTCGTCAACGTTCCGCGGTAAAACCCCCTATACATACAACATATGAAGAGCAAAGGACGCTGTCAAGAATTTACGGTAATTTTTCTTGGGCCGCAATACGGCGTTCAAATGAAGAACCCAGGAACAAGCTCCTGGGTATGAACCCCGCTTGCGAATCAACCGCGCCTACTAGCGAAAAACAGCATTAGCTGGTACTGTTTAACAGGGTTTTCAAAACGGTCGATCTTATAATGGCTCCGTGGACTTCCCCGCTTCTTCCAGAGGAGTTTTGCCGTTTTGATACCGGGCCGCGCCAAAAGCCGCCGTTAAGCAAGAAAAAAACGGCTTCAGGCGTCCTGTTACGGTTTCCCGAAATATGCGGATACAACGAAACATGAGTAAAACGAAAAGCGTCGCCGGCCCTATTACCGTCTCCACCGTTTTGGCCGTTCTTGTCTTCAGCGTCGCTCTTGTAACCCTGATGGGCGTTTTCATGAATATGCTGACAGAACAGGTACTGCGGCGGCTGTTCCTGATAACCGCGAAAACCGCCGCCAAAGACCTGGAAGGCGATCCCCACACTCTGGCGGATCGCTTTTTGCTGCTCCGTGACGACATACCGTTTGACCCCGGCGCGGGCGGCGGGGCTTTTATCATCGACCCGGAAGGAACCGTAATCGCCCATTGGGAGCCGGACAGGGCGCTCAACAGGGAACACATCGCGGACGGCCTTGGCGTAAATTCCAAAACCGCTGAAGAACTTGTCCTTATGACCACGGGCCGGACAGGATCGACGGTTCTCAACACGCCCCGCGGACGGATTTTTCTTGGTTACGCGCCGATTGAGGGAACCGGCCGGTTTCTGGGAATCCAGGCCCCCCGCGCAAACTTTAGCCTTCCGCTGCGGAACGCCGTTGTTATATGCGCGCTTATGACCGTCATTTTCCTGTTCTCTTTTACCCTTGTCTTCGCGACAACGGTGAAGCGCATACTAAGCGGGCCCCTCTCGGCAATTACCGTCAGCGCCAACAGGTTGGCCGCGGGGATCTTTGGGGAAGAACTGCCGCAAAGCATAACCGGCCGGAACGACGAAATAGGCAGGCTCGGCGAAGCCTACCTTTCGGTTTCGGCGGCCATCAGCCGGGTCATAGGAGACATCGGACAGCTTACAAAATCGGCAAGGGAAGGCTTTCTTAACGAACGGGCGGACATGGCGAATCACCAGGGGGACTACCATCTTATCATTGCCGGGATTAACGCGATGATGGATGTTTTCTGTTCCCATTTCAACGTCATGCCCGCCGCGCTCGCCCTGTTCAACGCCGAAGCCGCCCCGCTGTACATCAACGGCAAAATGGCGGAGATTCTGAAACGCCACGGCTTCGACAGCGCCGATCCCCGACTGCTTTCCACCCTTCTGAACAAACCGGACTGGCAGGCCCTGTTCGATCCCCGGGAAGGTCTTGGCGTTTTTTATGATGAGCTTTCGCTTCCCGATCCCGGCGGAATTCCGCGAAACTACACGGTAAGCCTTCAGTGCATACTGGACGAAAAATCGGTCATTATGATCGTCCAGGACATTACCCAGCTTACCAGGGCCCGCGTTGACGCGGAAGCGGCAAGTACGGCCAAAAGTAATTTCCTTGCCAACATGAGCCACGAAATGCGCACCCCGATGAACGCGATTATCGGCATGACAAGCCTGGCGAAGACGTCACACGACATCGCGCGGAAAGATTACTGTCTGGAAAAAATCGAAAACGCCGCCGTCCATCTTTTGGGCGTGATCAACGATGTTCTGGATATGTCGAAAATCGAGGCAAACAAGCTGGAGATTGTCTGCCGGGAATTTAACCTTGAAAGAGCGCTTCGGGAAGCCGCCGGCGTTATGGCGCCCCAAATCGAAGAAAAACGCCAAACCTTTTCTTTTGAATTCGACGAGGCGATGCCCCGCAATGTAATCGGCGACGAACAGCGGCTTTCCCAGGTCGTCGCCAGCCTGCTTTCCAACGCGGTCAAATTCACCCCGGACAGGGGCCAGATTAAACTTGAGGCGAGGCCTCTTGAGGAACAGGGGGAAATCATAACCGCCGAAATCGCGATCAGCGATACGGGTATCGGCATAAGCGAAGAACAGCAGGCAAAGCTCTTTAGTTCTTTCCAGCAGGCGGACGCGGGCATTTCCCGCCGCTTCGGGGGCACAGGTCTGGGGCTCGCGATATCAAAACGCATCGTGGAAATGCTGAACGGTTCTTTTTCCGTCCGTTCCGCCCCCGGCAAGGGTTCAACCTTTTCTTTTACGACGGAACTTAGGCGGGGAACGGATCAGGCCGGCGATCCGGAACCGGGCCCAAAAAAGGAACTTCCCGCGGCCGACTTTGCGGAACACACGATACTGCTCGCGGAAGACGTGGAAATAAACCGGGAAATTGTCCTTGCTCTGCTGGAACCGACCGGCGTTACCATAGACTGCGCCGAAAACGGCATTGCCGCCTTTCGGCTCTACGCTGAAAACCCGGAAAAATACAGCATGATCTTTATGGATGTACACATGCCCGAAATGGACGGCTACGAAACCACCCGCCGTATCCGCGCCTTCGAGGCCGAAAAAGCCCTCAAAGCCGTAGCAATCGTCGCGATGACCGCCAATGTGTTCCGCCAGGACATAGAGCGCTGCCTTGCCTCGGGCATGAACGATCACATCGGCAAGCCCCTTGATTTTAACGTGGTGATTGAAAAGCTCCGTATTTACCTGGAGTCAAAGCGCGCGTAAAACCCCGCAGGCCCGCTCAATTCGAATTCCCCAGCGACAACCGGCAATAAAAAAGAGCCGCCCTTTACGGACGGCCCTTTCGGTCTTTATTTCTATATCCGGCTCTTATATCTGGCGGATTCCGTCTTTACCGCGGCCTCCGCTTCTGCCGCGTCCACGCCCGCCCTTCTTGGGCTTGGCGTCGGCGACTTTGGCCCTGCCGCGCCCGCTTTTCGCGGGTACAAGACCAGCGCTGCTGGCCGGTTCATCCGTATTAAGCATATCCAGATAGGCCTGGGCCGGCGCTACGACATTGGAAGCGGGAGCGGGTTCCTCCGCGTCGGCGGCAAAAGACTGGGCGATGTCTTCCCTGACGGTGCTTCTGCGGCGGCTGAACGACGCGAACGCCGCGTCCTGGAAGCCCTTGGAAACACCGTGGAGGAATTCGTTGAGTACGTTGGCCATGCCGTTAAGGGTTACTTTTTTCCGTTTTAGGGAAGTAATATCCACATCAAGCAAGAGACCGGGCTGGATATGGTAGGGATTGATCATATAGTCAAATTTGTTAAATTCCCGTTCCAGTATCGCAAGCCTGTCCTCCATAACCCGCCTTTCCACAGGATAGCGGTAGTCGTACATGGCTTTCATTTTGTTCCGCATCAGAATAATCTTCTGATGCACTTTGTTTTTCTCGTAGACATAGGTACGGTTCATCCGCTCGACCTCAGTCTCACCGGTCTTGATAAACGTAATCTCGTCCCATACCTTGGCAATATCCTCGTACATCGGGTCGCCGGTCTTGGCCTTGATTTCCTTGCGGATACGGTTCCTCTGCTTTTTGGCGAGGTCTTTGAAATCCGTTACCTTAAAGGCCGGTTTGCCGCCTTCGTAAATAACCTCAAGAACATCCCACAGATGGGCAACTTCGTTCTCGAAACTCTTCATCTGTACGTCGTAGGCCTTCCGCTCCTCAATAAGCTGGGCGGGATCATAGTAGCGCATTTTGACCGCGTAACGTTCGTCGGGAAGCTGGGCGGCGTCGGTATCTTCATATTCCCGAATTATAAGCTCCCTGGCGTTTTTGAAGTTTTCGATATACTGGTAACCCATTTTAGAGGTATCAAGAATCGAAGTGATGGAATTAACCGCGGTATTGAAGCCCCTGGTCCGGATATTTTCAATATCGACGATCTTTTTAAGGTTTTCACGGACATTGAGCTGGTCATATTCGGAAGGATCGATTTCCGCCCGCAATCCAACCAGACGATCCATAACGGTTTTGGAAATCACGTCGTAACGCCTGGACTTCGCGTCTTCCATATTGTCGTCGGTATATTTTTCGATTTTACTCATCTTGGTAAAGATGATTTCACTGTCGGTAAGTTCTTCAAGCCCCTGATCGATCCGCTGATCTTTAAGTTTCTCGACTTCTTTGTCGATGTTTTCGATGATGTGCTTGGAAAGCAGCTCTTTGATGAGGTACTCGACAGTAACCTGATAATGGTAAATGGGGCTGATAAGCTCCGCGTCCAGAATGTTAACCGAAAGCTTAACATCCGTAACGGTTTTCGGCTTGAACAAGCTGTCTTTGAAAGCGCATTTTACGATGGAATAGGCGTTTTCGCCCCGGATAAACGCGCCGGTATCGGTCTTTTGCCGCAAAATACTGTTGGTAAGGTTTTCGAGGTCGTTAACCCCCCTCTGGATATGCCCCTGAAGATGACCGTACATGTTAATCATCGACTTTTCAATTTCGCCGGTATTGAACTTGTCGGCCCCGCCGACTTCGTCGAGCAGATTGGCGATTTCCTTGGGGGTATACCTGGCCAGAACCTTGGTTTCTTCCTTGTCTACAAAATTTCGGACCTTTTTGACCATTTCATCTTCAGTCGTTACCATGTAACGGTTAAACATGTTCTGGTAGTTCTGGTTTAAATAATTGTAGAGCTTTTCTTTAAGCCCGCCCATAATGTCGAGACGTTCAAGTACGTCTTTGGGCAGCTTCGCGTTGATATGGTGGATTATCTTGTTGGTCTCTTCCTCCAGAAGCTGATTTACTTCAGCCTGTTGATCCCGGTAATCCTGGGCAAGAGAGTTTCGCGATCCGACCGCGCTCGGTTTTTCCGGGTGAAATACGTTA
Organism: Treponema sp.; assembly: GCA_031255645.1. Lineage (GTDB taxonomy): Bacteria > Spirochaetota > Spirochaetia > Treponematales > Breznakiellaceae > JAIROH01. The sequence continues at coordinate 39,853 of JAIRSC010000090.1, forward strand.
GGACTTTTGGGCAGGTCAATGGCTCCCATGTTTTCCTTCCTTTTGATATAAAAATTTTGTAGACATAAATCTAGCTATAAATAATATAGCCTGCCGGCAAATATGTCAAGACCTTATCTTGAATTTTCATTTTTTTATCGATAATATGACCCATACATGACTTATACGCGGATTTCGGCGTATTGCCGGGGCTTACGCTTAAAATGATAAGTTTGGTATAGTAAGATATCGCCAAAGTAGCTCAGTTGGCAGAGCGACACACTCGTAATGTGTAGGTCTGGAGTTCGATTCTCCACTTTGGCTAAAAGGCTCCCAACGACGATTTTTTTGCTTTATTGACTTGAATAGTCAACTATTCTATGTTATTATATTAAGTATGGAAGAAACGATTAACCAGCGAATAAAAAAGTTGAGAAAGGAACTCAAGCTTACCCAAAATGCTTTTTCCAGTATTATTACCATCTCGGCGGGGCAGCTTGCCTGTATCGAGACCGAAAAGCGTATTGTAAACGATCGTACCGTTAAGCTTATCTGCGATTCCTTTAACGCGAATGACAAGTGGCTGAAAACCGGCGAGGGCCCCATGTTTACCGAAGACAAAGACACAAAGTACACCAAACTGGTAGCCCTTTACGACATCCTCGACCCCAAGTATCAAGGGTACATCCTTAACTCGATCAACTACTTTTTAAAGCTGCAGGATGAAGAAAACGGAGCGTAAGGCTGTTCCGGGAATTCAGCTTGTGGAGAGACAGGTTCCGCTTGTCCGGCTTCCCTGAACATGGATGTTTCATGTATCTTAAATCTGCGGGATTTAAGATACATGAAACTCCGGAGCCGGCAAAACCGGCGTTTCGTTCCCGGCAGCTCCACGGCCAACAGCGCCCTGAAACCGGCTCATATTGTGTTTTTTAAAGCCGCGATGTTGTTGGGGTATTCCGAGGGTCAAAAACGGCAGGCAAAACGGTAACCCCGCCCGTGAATCAGGAGGCGGCCGCTCCGCCGGAAGCCGGAAGGCTTTTTTTGCCGTGGGCCACGGCCGCTTTACATGTTTTGCAGACATTGACCTTCGTTCCGTCCGATTCCAGTTCGTAAAGCGTTTTTACGTTACCGCGTTTACAGACGGGACATTCGCCCCTGCCGTGAGAGACCAGTTCGCGTATTCCTTTTCCTCTATGAGCTTTCGACATGCCTTTCCCCTACTCCGCTTTCGCGGGTTTCTTTTTGGAATCCTTGTTCCCTTTCGAGTTTTCTTTCTTTTCTTCCGCGGCCGCTTTCTTCCTGGCGGCTTTTTCCGCTTTTTTGGCCTTTTTTTCTTCCGCCTCGCCGGTTATAAGAACATAATCCACAAGCTCCAAGATCACCATTTCCGAAGCGTCCCCGGGCCGACGGCCCAGTTTGATAATGCGGGTATAGCCGCCGGGCCTGTCTTTCATTCTGGGCGCGATGACGGTAAAGAGCTTCGCCGCCACGCCTTCGTCATAGAGGCGGCTTGAAACGATACGCCGGTTATGAACCGAATCGATCTTCGCCCGGGTAATCAGTTTTTCCGCGCTGCGCCGCACGGCCAGGGCTTTTGCCCTGGTCGTACTTATCCGTTCTTCCCTGAAAAAGGACGTAACCATGTTCCTGAGCAGGGCTTTCCTGTGGGCGGACATCCTTTCAAGGGGATTAAAGCCTCTTCTATGCTTCATCTTCTTCTTCCTTTTGCTGAGGGGCGGCCCAAACGGCGTTTCTGAGAACATTGCTGTCCGTTATCCCCAGGCCCAGATTCCACTCCTTAAGCTTTTCTTTTATCTCCTGGAGGGATTTCTTTCCGAAATTCCTGGTTTTGGCGATATCGTCTTCCGTTTTCCGGGTAAGCTCCCCGATAGTCTTGATGTTCGCGTTTTTCAGGCAATTGGAGGAACGCACCGACAGTTCCAGTTCCTCTACCGGAATATTGAGTATCTGCCTGATTCTGTCGTCGTCCGGGTCGTCTTCGAGATCGGAACCAAGGCCGTTTTCGTCAAAATTGATAAACACCGAAAAATGATCCTTGGCGATTTTGGCGGCTTCCGCGAGCGCGTCGTCGGGCTTAATCGTTCCGTCCGTCCAGACCTCAAGCACAAGCTTGTCATAGTCGCTTCGCTGTCCTACCCGGGTCGATTCAACGGCGTACTTTACCTTTTTTACCGGAGAAAAAATCGCGTCCAAAGGTATCGTACCGATTACGTCAACATAACGATCGTTTACCTCGCTGGGCACATAACCCCTGCCAAGGTCGATCTGTACCTCAAATTCAAGCCGGGCGTTATCCATCAGCGTCATCACGTGCTGTCCCTGGCTTAAAACCTCCAGCTGGCCTTCTTTTTCAAAATCGTCGCTTTTTACTTCGCGTTTGCCGGACCATTCGTAAAAAAGCACGTTCTGTTCCGTGTCTTCGGGAAGCCGCAGGCGCATTTGCTTGAGGTGGTTAATGACCTCAAGGGTATCTTCTACGATATTGGGAATTGTCTCAAACTCGCTTGAAACCGTATGGGCGTTCCCGTCCGCGTCATAACTGGTAATCTTGACCGCGGTAATCGCGTAACCCTGTATCGAAGAAAGCAAGACACGCCGCAAGGTATTACCCACGGTTGTGCCGAATCCGGGCTCAAAGGGAGCTGCGGTAAATCTTCCGTAATTCGGTTTAAGTTCACCGTGCTCAAAGGTAATACCCTTGGGACGTTTGAACCCTTTTAGAAGATTTTTACGGGCCATGGGGCCTCCTTACTTAGAATAATATTCGACGATCATCTGTTCCTTGATATCCGCGAGATCGGTAATATCGCTCCGCCGTGGAGAGGCAAGGAACTTTCCCTTCATGGTATCCGGATCCAGATGAAGCCAGGGCATTACCCCCGATTTGCCGAATTCCTTGAGGGACTCTTTTATTACCACAAGGCCCTTGCTGCTTTCTTTTATCGTTATTTCGTCTTCGGGCCGTACCAGATAGGACGGGATGTTCACCCGCCTGCCGTTTACCGTAACATGACCGTGAAGCACAAACTGCCGGGCCTGGCTGCGGCTCGACGCGAAGCGCAGACGGTAAACCACATTGTCAAGCCTGCGTTCCAGAAGGATAAAAAGATTTTCGCCGGTAATGCCGGGCATGCGCAGGGCCCGTTCAAAGAAAAGGCTGAACTGCTTTTCCTGCATGCCGTAGATCCGGCGGAGTTTCTGCTTTTCCCTGAGCTGTACGCCGTAATCGCTTCTTTTGCCGGGCCTGCCCTTGGGATCTTTCCCCGGAGCGGAACGCTTCTTGTTTATCGGGCACTTGTCGCTCTTGCACCGGTCACCCTTGAGCATAAGCTTTTTCTGTTCCGCCCGGCAAAGGCGGCAGGCCGGCCCGGTATATCTTGCCATCTTTTCTTCCCCTTATAAAGTTAAATACGGCGGGTCTTGCGCGGCCTGCAGCCGTTATGCGGGATGGGGGTAACATCGTTGATCGATTTTACCTTTATGCCGAGTACGCCAAGCTGGCGAATCGCCGATTCGCGGCCTATACCCGGCCCCTTTACATACACATGAACTTCCCGCAGGCCTACCTGAAGCGCCGTTTGGGCCGCGGTTTCGGTAACCGTTTGGGCCGCGAAGGGAGTGGACTTTTTCGCTCCCCGGAACTGCAGACCGCCGGAACTCGCCCAGGATATCGCGTTACCCATAAGATCCGTTATGGTTACAATCGTATTGTTGAACGTAGCCTGAATATAGACGTTCCCTTCATAAACCGACTTTTTTTCTTTGCGCTTCTTAGTAGTAGCAGCCACAGCTCCTCCAAAAATTTATTCACAGGCGGCTTTACCGCCCTCCGAAATCTCCGCCGGCGGCGGAAACCGAAGTTCTATTACCAAACGGAAACGTTCCGTGTTTCCGCAAAAACAGCGTTATTTCTTCTTTCCGGCAACGGTCTTCTTCTTGCCCTTGCGGGTACGGGCGTTGGTTCTGGTCCTCTGCCCCCGCAGCGGAAGGCCTTTACGATGCCGAAGCCCCCGGTAACAGCCGATATCCTTAAGGCGCTTTATATTCAGGGCGATTTCGGTCCTGAGGCGGCCTTCCACTTTATAGTCGTTCTCTATAAGCTGGCGGAGAACGTTCAGTTCTTCCGTGGAAAGGTCGTTAATACGCCGCATCGGATCGATCTTTGCCTTTTGACAAATCTCGTCCGCGCTGGCCCTGCCCAGTCCAAAAACATAGGTCAGGGCTATATTTACGTGTTTGTTGGGGAGGTCAATTCCCGCTATACGCGCCATTTTTTCTCCTAACCCTGCTTCTGCTTATGCTTGGGATTCTGGCAAACGATACGGACAATGCCGTTCCGCTTGATAACCTTGCATTTGTCACAGATCGGTTTAACGCTCGTCCGGACTTTCATTCTCGTTACTCCTTTACAAATCTTTCCAAACCCGAAGATTTGAAAAATCCACACTAAAACGACGCCGAAAACGCCCGAATGTGTTCTCAGCACGTTTTTAAAATTCCATTTAAGCGGATTTTCGCCGATACGTCTACAGGGCGGCATCCCCGGATTAACGCCCCGAATACAAAATCCGCCGTTCCTACAGATTCCTCCCCCTCAGGCGGCCCTTTTTCGTCAAGCCCTCGTGGTGGTGCATCTTGAGGAGGCTTTCCACCTGGCTCATCGTGTCCAGATCCACTCCCACGAGGATCAAAAGCGACGTCCCTCCCATAAGATACGAAATGGAAGAGGGAAACTTGAAGGCCCACTGAATAAACGTGGGGATTACCGCGATAAACGCGAGGTATATCGAACCGGGCAGTACGATACGGTTAAGTATCTTCGTAAGGTATTCCTCGATACGATCCGTCCGTATTCCCGGTATCGATCCCCCGTTTTCCCTGATATTCTTGGCTATTTCTATCGGATTAAGGCTTACCTGGGTATAAAAATACGCGAAAAACACAATCAGCAGAACATAGAGGATATTGTAAAGCCAGCCCTGGGGGCTAAGAGCCCTGGAAACCGCCGCGAGCCAGGCGACGTTCTGCCCGATGGTCTGGGCTATCTGGAGGGGAAAGGTAAGGATCGACGACGCGAAGATTACCGGAATAACCCCCGACGGGTTTATTTTAAACGGTATATAGGTGTTTTGCGCCCCGTACATCCGCCTTCCGACAATCCGTTTCGCGTAATGAACGGAGATCTTCCGCTGCCCCTGCTGTTCAAACACGACCAGCGCGACGACGGCCACAAACATTATAAACACGACGGCGACAAACACCGGGTTAAGCGTACCGTTGACAACCCTGCCGCCCAGTTCCCACAGGGCCTGGGGAAGCCGCGCGACAATGCCCGCGAAAATCAACAGCGATATTCCGTTCCCGATTCCCCGCCGGGTTATCTGTTCGCCCAGCCACATAAGGAACATGGTACCGGTCGTAACGGTAAGCATCGCCAAAATGGAAAAGAACAAGAAATTCTGAATCGTGAAAAAATCGGCTACTTCCCGGCTAATGCCCTGGGCATAGCGGGTAATCGCGAAGGACTGGATAAGGCAGACCACCACGGTGCCCATGCGCTGATAGCTCTGGATTTTTTTTCTGCCGCCCTCTTCCTGTGAAATCTTTTTCAGGCTGGGAAACACGATGATAAGCAGCTGCATGATGATCGACATCGAAATGTAGGGCATAATCCCCAGCATAAACACCGAAAAATTGGAAAACGCGCCGCCCGCGAAAAAGTCGAGATAATCTACTATCGGATTACCGGTATTTTGCTGGGAAAGGAAGTAATCGGTAAGCGCCTGGACGTTTATCCCCGGTATGGGAAGCACCGCCCCAATGCGGAATACGAGGAGGAGAAGGATCGTGTAAACGATTCGTTCCCGCAGTTCCTTGACCCTGAAAATACCGACCAGAGAATTTGCCATCTGCTATTCCTGTTCCTTTTTTTCGGGAACGGCTTTTTCCGCCTTCCCGGACGATGCCGCCGGTTTTTCGGTTGTTGGTTTTCCGGTCTTCGGCTTTCCGCCTTTCGCTTTTCCCTTTTTCGGCTTTTCCGTCACCGTAACCGTTCCGCCGGCTTTTTCGATCTTTTCCCTGGCCGCCGCGGAAATCGCGTCAACCTTAACATCAAACTTTTTGCTTATATTCCCAACGGCAAGCACCTTTACCGGGCCCCCCTTGGAAAGCCCCCTGACGGCAAGAGAAGCCGTATCGACGACTTCCCCGTCGGCAAAAGACGCCTCTATCTGTTTAAGGTTTATAACCCGGTATTCTTTCTTAAAAGGATAATTTGAAAAGCCACGGCGGGCAAGACGCCGGTACAGGGGCATCTGGCCGCCTTCAAAACCCACATAGGTTTTTCCGCCGGAACGGGCCTGCTGTCCCTTGTTGCCTTTTCCCGCCGTCGTGCCCCTGCCGGAACCCTGACCGCGGCCGATAATACGCTTCTTTTTATTGGCGCCCGCGGGGGCGTGTAAATCATAATCCTGCATTCATCTTCTCCTCAAACAAAGATGGAACTCCGCCGCCCTAATCCTGTATATCTTCAACGCTGACAAGATGGGAAACAACCTTAACCATCCCCAAAACCGCCGCCGACGCTTCCTGTACCGTGCTGGAACCGATTTTCCGCAGGCCCAGGGAACGAACCGTCGCGCGCTGGTTGGGCTTGGTTCCAATGACGCTGCGGACAAGTTTTATCCGAATCTTCCGTCCCATGCTTTAACCCCACAATTCTTTAAGGGATTTGCCCCTGCTTTTCGCCAGAGCTTTGGCGTCCAGAAGGCGGCTTATCCCTTCAAACGTAGCCTTGACCACGTTGTACTGGCTTGAAGCCCCTATGGACTTTGAAAGCACGTCGGTAACGCCGCCGGCTTCCATAATCGCCCGGACGGGGCCTCCGGCGATAATCCCCGTACCGGAACAGGCCGGTTTAAGGTGAACCCTGGAGGCCTTGAACATACCCTGGATTTCGTGGGGAATGGTCCCGTTTTTGATCGGCAGTTTTATCAGGCTGCGTTTCGCCTTGTCTATGCTTTTTCTAATCGCCTCCGACACGTCGTTCGCCTTCCCGAAACCGTAGCCGACTCTGCCTTTCCTGTCCCCAACAACGGTAAGGGCGGAAAAGGAAAAACGCCGCCCGCCTTTAACGACCTTGGCGGTACGGTTCAGTTTTACAAGTTTTTCGACAAATTCCTTGTCTTTTTCCTGATTCCTGTCCCGGTCTCTATCCCGGCGACCTTCCCTCGAATGTTCCATTCAGCCCCCCGGGACACGACAAAAACCTGACGTGTTTTGTCGTATCCCCGTTATTTTTCTCATTTTTCGCGGAAAAAACCGCGAAAAATCCATGTTAAAGCAAACCAATACCGAAAACGCGAGCGGGCGTTTTCCGGCATTATCCTAAAACCGCAGCCCGGCTTTCCGGGCGCCGTCGGCCATTGCCTTTACCAGGCCGTGATACAAGTATCCGTTTCTGTCAAAGACTACCGTGGTAATGTTCTTTTCAAGAAGCCGTTTCCCCATAATTTCACCGAGTTGGGCCGCGCCGGCGGCGGTCGCCTTGATTCCCCGCAGATCCTTTTCCAGCGTGGAAGCCGAGGCCAGGGTCCGGCCTTTTTCATCGTCGATGACCTGCATGTAAAGCGCCCTGTTGCTCCGCGTAACGCTGAGCCTCGGTTTTTGCGCGGTACCGCTTATGTACTTGCGGATATGAATCTTCCGTTTTTGCCGTTTCCGGTTTTTATCCAACATTTTACGCAGCATATCTACTCACCTATTTAACGCCGGATTTGCCGACTTTCCTTCTTATCCGCTCGTCCTCATAGCGGATACCCTTGCCTTTGTAGGGTTCCGGGGCGCGGAGCCTGCGGACCTGGGACGCGAATTCCCCGACCTTCTGCTTGTCTATGCCGGTAATTGTTACCTTGCCGGCCTCGGCGGTTACGGCAAGACCGTCGGGAATGCCCACGTAAATGTCGTTGGAATAGCCAAGGCTCATTACAAGGAGTTTTTCCTGTACTTCGGCCCGGTACCCTACGCCGTTTATGATCAAAACCCTGGTAAAGCCCGAAGAAACCCCCGTAACCATGTTGTTAAGAAGATTGCGGTACAGGCCGTGAAACGCCTTTGTCTGCTTTTCCTCGTTCGCGCGGCCGACGTTAATCTCCCCGTCCTTTTCCTCAAAGCTGATAACCGGATGGTATTTTTGGCTAAGCGTTCCCTTTGGGCCTTCCACGGTAATCAGATCGTTCTGAAAATTCACCTTGACGCCCTGGGGCAGCTTGACCGGTATTTTTCCGATACGCGACATCTTTTCTTCCTTTACCAGACGGTACAAATAATCTCGCCGCCGACCTTCTTTTCGGCGGCCTTCTTCCCCGTGGTAACACCCTTGGAAGTTGAAACGATAAGCGTTCCGTAGCCGTTGTATACCCTCGGCATGTTTTTATAACCCGCGTATACCCGGCGGCCCGGCTTGCTTACCTTTTCCAGGCCGTGAATCACCGGCCCGGTTTCATCATCGTATTTAAGGAATACCCGTATGGTATTGATTCCTTCCTGATTCACTTTCTTGAAATTCTTGATATACCCTTCTGTCTTTAAGATCTTGACGATCTCAAGCTTTAATTTCGAGGTAGGAATATCAACCTTTTCATGCTTTGCCATTCCGGCATTCCGGATTTTGGTCAGCATATCCGCAACGGGATCAGAAACGCTCATCCTTTTCTCCTACCAGCTGGATTTAGTGACGCCCGGAATAAGTCCTTCGCTCGCGAGTTTGCGGAAACAAAGGCGGCACATTTCAAATTTACGCAGGTAACCCCTTGCCCGGCCGCAAATCCGGCAGCGGTTAACCTTTCTTGTCTTGTACTTGGGCGCCCGCAGGGCCTTTATAATCATCGCTTTTCTTGCCATGTTCACTCCTAAAAAGCGGCGGCGCCGCTTAGGTTAATCGGACAGTAACACCTAGTGTTAATGATTACTCCTTGTCGTCAAGGCCCGCGGCCTATTTCCTGAACGGCATCCCGAATTTGGCGAGGAAGGCTTTTGCCTCCGCGTCGGTTCGGGCGGTGGTAACGATGGCTATGTTAAGCCCCGCGACCCGTTCGATTTTATCAAAGTCGATCTCCGGGAAGATGATCTGCTCGGTAATGCCCAGCGAATAGTTCCCGTGACCGTCAAACGCGTTTTGGTTTACCCCGCGAAAGTCTTTTACGCGCGGCAGGGCGACGTTCACAAGCCTGTCGAAGAATTCGTACATCATCGCGCCCCTAAGGGTCACTTTCGCGCCGATTTCCTGACCGGCTCTGATCTTGAAATTCGCGATGCTCTTTTTGGCCTTTGTTTTGACGGCCTTTTGCCCGGTAATAAGGGTAAGATCGTCAATGGCCGCGTCGAGAAGCTTTTTGTTTTGAAGGGCTTCCCCCACCCCCATGCTGACAATTATTTTTTCCAGCCTTGGGGTCTGCATCGGCGATTTATAGCCGAATTCCTTAAAAAGCTCACCCGCGATCTGTTCGCGGTACATTTTTTTAAGCCGCGGTTCGTTGTTCTTCATTACAGAGCCTCTCCGCATTTTCTGCAAACCCTGGTTTTGGCCGCCTTGCCCCTGTCGGACGAAAGCTTATAGCCGATCCTCGTAGGCCCGCACTTTTTGCAGACGATCATCACATTGGAAGCGTGGATCGCCGCCTCTATTTCCGCGATACCGCCGCGGTCCTGCTGGCTTCTCCGCTTTTGGGCCTTCTTGACCATATTGGCCCCTTCAACCACGACGCGGTCTTTGCCGCGGAGTATCTTGAGGACACGCCCGCGCTTGCCTTTGTCTTTGCCGGTTATGATCTCGACGGTATCTTCTTTTCTAAGCTTGTATTTATGTTCCACGCTGACTGCCATACCAATACCTCAACTCTATAACACTTCCGGGGCCAGGGATACGATTTTCATAAAACCGATCTTTTCCCGCAGTTCCCTCGCGACGGGACCAAAAACGCGCTTTCCCTTGGGATTATGGGCCGCGTCGATAATAACGCAGGCGTTATCGTCGAAACGGATATAGGTTCCGTCGGGGCGGCGGTATTCCTTGTGGGTACGAACCACAACCGCTTTTTCCACGGAGCCCTTTTTAATCACCGAAGTCGGCAGGGCATCCTTGACGGCAACGACAATAATATCCCCGATGCCCGCGTACTTGCGCTTCGAACCGCCAAGGACCTTGATACACTGAACGATCTTGGCTCCCGAATTGTCGGCCACATTCAGGAACGTTTCTACCTGAACCATCTCTTTCTCCTGGGGACGTACTGAAAAACCCGGAGCTTTTCAGCGCGCCTCTCTGTATTTACCCGTTTCCGCGCAAACACGAACTTTAAAGCAGCGTTATTCCCCAACATTTTAAAAACGTCGGGGAATCCCGATTGTACTTGTTTGCCGGCCAAGGAATTAGCCTATTCCCTGCCTGACAAACCCAAATCTATGGTGTATAAAAACGCTCCTCCGCGTTTTTAACGCGCCCTTTCAAGAACCGCCGCGAGTTTCCAGCATTTTTCCTTGCTGACCGGACGGCATTCCACTACCCGCACCCTGTCGCCGATTTTGGCGTCATTGGTTTCGTCATGGGCTTTAAGCCTCTTGGTCCGGGTAATGTACTTCTTGTACAGAGGATGCAAGGTCAATGTTTCCACGGCGACCACGATGGTTTTATCCATTTTGTCGCTTTTGACCACACCCACAAATTCCTTTTTCCTGCTCTTTACCTTGGTTTGTTCCATACTACGCCTTCTTCTCCGCCGCTTTCCGGGCGCCGCCCGAAGGTTTCCGCGCCGCGTTGGAATTAAACTTTCCCGCTTCGTTCAGCTCATGCTGTCGTACCAGAGTGTTGAGCCTGGCAAGCTGCCGGCGCATCGTCCGTTTTTGCAAAGGGTTATCGACATGCCCGATTACCATCTGGAAACGGAGTTCCATATATTTTCTGGAAAGCTCGTCGCGTTTAACCTTGAGCTCCTGAAAAGAGAGGTTTCTGAATGAATTTTTCATCCGTTTCTCCTGGGGACATACTGAAAACGCCTTACCGCGTTTTTCAGCGCTTTTTTAGGCCAGCTCAAAATCGGCGCGGGCCACGACCTTGGTCTTAATGGGAAGCTTGGCCCCGGCAAGGATCATCGCTTCCTCGGCGAGCTTTTTGTCGATACCGCCAAGCTCAAACATAACCGTACCGGGTTTTACCACGGCTACCCAGTATTCCGGGGCGCCCTTTCCCTTGCCCATGCGGGTTTCCGCGGGTTTTTTGGAATAGGGCTTGTCCGGAAAAATCCGTATCCACAGTTTACCGCCGCGTTTAACATGACGGTTCATCGCGATACGGGCCGCTTCTATCTGCCGGTTGGTGATCCACATTCTGTCCAAAGCCACAAGGCCGTACTCGCCAAACACCACGGTGTTTCCCCGTGTCGCGTTGCCGGGCATATTGCCCCGCTGTACCTTGCGGTGTCTTACACGCTTGGGACTCAGCATCTTCTCTTTCTCCCCCCGGCCCTAGGAACCGGCCCGCGCGGGAACCCGTTCCCGCCGCTTCCTGACAAGAGCGCCGGCGTCTTCCTTCTGCTCTTTGCCGTATTTCATGCCGTTGTAAACCCACACCTTGACGCCTATCGCGCCGAAGGTCGTATGGGCTTCGGCAAAACCGTAATCAATATCCGCCCGCAGGGTATGCAGCGGTATGCGCCCTTCCTTGGCTTCTTCGGTACGGGACATTTCCGCGCCGCCGAGCCGACCGGACAGCCGCACCTTGATTCCCTGGGCGTTCCCTTTTTTAATCGCGTTGGAAATCGCCTGTTTCATCGTCCGGCGGAAACTGCCCCTGGCAAGAAGCTGACGCGCGATGTTCTGGGCGACAATCTGCGCGTTGTTGTCGGCGTTCCGGACTTCTTTTATCTTTATCTGTATTTTCTTCGTAACAAACTTCTGGAGTTCCGCGCCGATTTTCTCGATATTGGCGCCCTTGACCCCGATAATTACCCCGGGCCTCGCGGTGTGGATCACAATCGTAATCCGCTGCGGGTGGCGGATAATCTCCAGTTCCGCTATGTCCGCGCCCTTTGTTTCGGGCATTGACATAATCCGCGTACGGAGCTTCAGGTCCTCGTGAAGGGTGTTCGCGTATTCCCTTGGGTCAACATACCAGCGGGAAAACCAGGTTTTGTTGATCCCTATCCGCAGTCCGACCGGGTTAACTTTCTGTCCCATTTACCTTGCCGCCTTTGCCGGACTTTGCTTTTTTCCGGCCGCGCTTGTTTCGTCGATGACGACCCTGATATGGCAGAGCCGTTTAAGAAGCATATCCGCCCTGCCCCTGGCCCGGAACCAAATCCGCTTCATCCGGGGGCCTTCGTCTATCGTTACTTCCTTTATATACAGCATGTCTTCGTCAAGCTTCTTGTTCAGACTCAGGGCGTTGGAAGCCGCCGATTTAACGGTTTTCCTGACAAGCCGCGCCCCCCGGTGAGGCATGCTTTCCAGCAGGGCCATCGCCTCGGGATAACTTTTCAGCCGCACAAGGTTTGCCACGGGCCTGATCTTGTAGGGTGAGGCGATAATAAATTTGGTCTCGGCCCTGTATCCGCTTTTAGTTTCCATAATCGTTCCCTTCGAATCGTCCTTGTTGGGCCCTACTTCGCGGCCTTTTTATCGGATCCGGCGTGTCCCCTGAATATCCTCGTAGGGGCGAATTCCCCCAGCTTGTGTCCGACAAGATTTTCGGTGATATAAACCGGAACCCAAACCTTGCCGTTGTATACCGAAACCGTAGCGCCTACCATTTCGGGTATAATCGTTGAACAGCGGGAATAGGTCTTTATCATTTTCCTGTCCCCGGCCTTGCTCATTTCCAGCACCTTTTTATACAGGCTTTTCTCTATAAAAGGGCCTTTTTTTATCGAACGTGACACCTGCCGTTTTCTCCTCTGCTACTTTTTCTTCGCGCGGCTCACAATAAACCGCGTAGAAGGTTTGTGCTTGTTCCGGGTCTTGTAGCCCTTGGTCGGCTGCCCCCAGGGGCTGACCGGATGAATGCCCTTGTTCTTGCCCTCGCCGCCCCCGTGGGGATGATCCACCGGATTCATCGCCATGCCGCGGACCGTGGGACGCACTCCCAGCCAGCGTTTCCGGCCGGCCTTTCCGAGGCTTACGTTCATGTGATCCTCGTTACCGACCGTTCCGATTGTGGCGTAGCATTTTTTGAAAATCATCCGCATTTCGCCGGAGGGAAGCTTAACGGTAACATAATCGCCCTCTTTGGCGGCGACCAGAGCGCTCGCGCCGGCGGAACGGGCCATCTGCCCGCCCCTGCCCAGGCTGAGTTCTATATTGTGAACGGTAAATCCCAGCGGGATGTTTTCAAGGGGAAGGGCGTTTCCCGTCTCAATCGGCGCCGAGGGGCCGGCGGTTATTTTGGCGCCGACGGCCAGGCCCTTGGGGGCGATAATGTAGCGTTTGTCCCCGTCCGCGTAGGAAACAAGCGCGATATTGGCGCTGCGGTTGGGATCGTATTCAATGGAAACGACTTTGCCGGGAACCCCCGTCTTGTCGCGCTTAAAATCAACTTCCCGGTAACGCCGCTTGTGTCCGCCGCCCTTGTGCCGGACGCTGATCCTGCCGTTGGAATCGCGGCCCGCTTTTTCGGCCCGCCCGCTCGTAAGGGACTTTTCCGGCTTTTTCTTTTTGCTAAGCTCGGAATAATCAAGGCTTGTCCAGGCCCGCATGCCGGCGGTTATCGGCTTGTATGTCTTGATACCCATGTTATACGCCCTCGAAGATGCTGATTTTTTCGTCTTTGGCAAGGCGCACAATGGCCTTTTTCCAGGTCGAAGTATAGCCGGGCCTGTTCCGCAGCCGTTTCGGTTTTCCGCCCACGACCATTACGGTACAGGATACGGGATGTACGTTAAACAGCCTGCGTACCGCTTCTTTGATTTCCGGCTTGGTCGCCCGGAAATCGACCTTGAACACGTATTTGCCCTCTTCCCGGAGAATATTCGATTTTTCGGAAAGAACCGGCTCAATAAGTATTGATTCGTAGTTCATGCTCCGGTTTCCTCCCCGCCGTAAAATTCATTCAGATTTTTCGCCGCGCTTTCCAGTAAAAGCACCCGCCGCCCGTAAAAAAGGTCGTGGGCGCGGAGCCGGTTATAGGAAAGAAACGAAAGCCAGGGAATATTGGCCCCCGCCCGCTTTGTCATTGGGTCGTTGTCCTTAAGAACGACAACCGTCCGTTCGGGACCGCCGAAATTATTGAGGAAAGCGGCCAGATCTTTGGTCTTCCCCGACTCAATCGAAAAATCCTCTACGATTTTGAGGGTGTCGCTCTGAACCTTGAGGCTCAGAATGGTTTTCATCGCCGCCCGTTTGGCCTTTTTCGGTATCGACCAGGAAAAATCCCTGGGCTTCGGCCCGAATACCGTACCGCCGCCTACCAAAATGGGCGATTTTTTATCGCCCCGCCTGGCCCTGCCGGTGCCCTTTTGTTTATAGGGCTTGGCGTTGGAACCGTGAACTTCTCCCCTGTCTTTGGTACAGGCCGTACCGAGCCGTTTGTTGGCAAGCTCGCTGTTGATCGCGTACCAGATAAGATCCTCGTTAACGGGAAGCCCGAACACTTCTTCGTTCAGCTCCACGCTGCGCAGTTCCTTGCCGTCTTTTGAATACACCGTCCGGTTCATGTTCCTTCCCCTACTTCTTCACCGCGGAGCGTACCACGACAAGGCTCTGGTTTATTCCGGGCACGGCGCCCCGAATCATAAGAAGCTTGTTTTCAGCGTCAAGCTTGACAACCCTAAGGCTTAAAACCGTAACCTTTTCGCGGCCCATGCGGCCGGGCATTTTTACGTTTTTGAAGGTCTTGTGGGGATACGTGGACTGGCCCGTGGAACCCGGCTCGCGGTGAAACTTGGAACCGTGGGAAGCCCGGCCGCCGCCGAAACCGTAACGCCTTACAACGCCCTGAAAACCCTTGCCTTTTGAAATGCCGCTTACGTCGACATAACGGCAGCCTTCGAACAACTCCAACCCAACAGCGTCGCCGGGATTCACGTCTTTTTCAAAATCCCTGAATTCCTTGACGTACTTTTGCGGGCCGGTTTCTTCGGGAAACTGCCCCGTATAGGGCTTGCTCGCCACGCTGCCCCGCCTTGAGCCTTTGGTTTTTTGCCAGGGCTTTTTTTCGCCCAGCCCAAGCACAACAGCCTTATAGCCGTCTTTTTCTTTTTCTTTCCGGGCTATGACCGTGTTCGGATCCACGCGTAAAACCGTAACCGGCACAAGATTACCCGTGTCGTCAAAAATCTGTGTCATTCCCACTTTTCTGGCCATAAGACCCAACATGGTATACTCCAAAAAACGGCGCGCCATTCCCGAAAAATTCTGCCGCGGGAACCGTCCGCCCGAAATGACCCGTCGTAAAGGACGGGGCATTAAACGCTACTGCTTAATTTCAACGTCAACCCCGGCCGGAAGTTCAAGCTTCATCAAAGAATCCATAACTTCTGAAGAAGGGCTGATAATATCGATCAGGCGCTTATGAGTGCGCATTTCAAACTGCTCGCGGCTTTTCTTGTTCACATGGGGTGAACGCAGCACCGTGAACTTGTTGATCCTGGTCGGAAGGGGAATGGGACCGGTAACTTTGGCCCCGGCCTTCTGAACCGTCTGAACGATAGACTTAGAGCTCTGATCGATCAACTCCACATCGAAACCGCGCAACATGACGCGAATTCGTTCCTTCGTCATTATTCCTCCACCCTTCGCTTCCGGGAAAAAGAAATGGCTGACATTTCAAAAGAAACGCCAACCATTATTTTTCCGTCACTCGATGATTTCAATTACCTGGCCGGAAGCAACGGTCTTGCCCCCCTCGCGGATAGCAAAGCGAAGCCCTTTCTCCATCGCGATTGGGTGAATGAGTTCGCCGAGAATCTCGGTATTGTCACCGGGCATAACCATTTCTTTCCCTTCGGGAAGTTTAACCGTACCGGTAATGTCGGTAGTTCTAAAGTAGAACTGGGGCCGGTAACCGGTAAAGAACGGGCTGTGACGTCCGCCTTCCTCTTTGGAAAGACAATATATCTGGCCCTTGAACTTGAGATGCGGGGTTATCGAACCGGGTTTCGCGAGAACCTGACCGCGTTCGACTTCCTTTTTCTCGATGCCGCGGAGCAGCGTACCGACGTTGTCGCCGGACTGGGCCTGATCGAGCAGCTTGTTGAACATTTCAATGCCCGTAACGACGGTTTTCTTCGTGGGTTTGATCCCGACGATTTCAATTTCCTCGTTGAGCTTAAGGATACCCCGTTCCACTTTTCCGGTAACGACCGTTCCACGGCCCTGGATCGTAAACACGTCCTCAATCGGCATAATGAAGGGCTTGTCGTCGTCGCGAACCGGATCGGGGAAATAGCTGTCCATCGCGGTAAGAAGCTCTTCGACACAGGCGCAGGCTTCGGCGTTGTCCGGTTCGGACATGGCCTTAAAGGCGGAACCTTTGATGATCGGGACTTCGTTGCCCGGGAAACCGTTCGCGGTAAGAACGTCTTTGATCTCTTCCTCGACGATTTCCAGCAGATCCGGATCGTCTACGAGATCGGTTTTGTTAAGGAAAACAATGATGTTGGGAACGCCGACCTGACGCGCCAGAATGATATGCTCCCTGGTCTGGGGCATAACCGAATCGGGAGCGGAAACGACGAGAACCGCGCCGTCCATCTGCGCCGCGCCGGTGATCATGTTTTTGATATAGTCGGCGTGTCCGGGGCAGTCGATATGCGCATAATGGCGCTTTTCGGACTGATACTCCAGGTGCCTGGTATTGATAGTGATACCCCTGGCTTTCTCTTCCGGGGCGTTATCAATATCGTCAAATTTCATGACCTTGTCACCGTACTTCGTTCCGCAGTACATCGTGATGGCGGCGGAAAGAGTCGTTTTTCCGTGATCCACATGTCCTATCGTACCGACATTCATATGTACTTTGGTACGATTAAACTTGTCTTTTGCCATTACTCTCCTCCTAAAAATTAAAAGACCTAAATAAATTCCTGTCCAGTCCATCCGGGAATCAGTTTTGTTTTGGGGGAAAAAGACAGCCGCGCGTTGTTCCTTCGGCCCAAAAGCCCTGCCAAAGAACAGTAAGCTGTCATTCCACCTATCTCATCAAAACTGATGATCGGTTTGGATCGCGTCCATGCGGAAAGCGGACCGCTCCCGCATTTTACCATCTATAGTGCGCGAAAGCCTTGTTGGCCTCGGCGTTTTTATGCGTATCTTCTTTCTTCTTGAAAGCGGTACCGGTATTATTATACGCATCCAGCAGTTCCGCCGCAAGCCTGTCGCCCATACCGTGGCCCGATTTGGCCCTGGCGGCGTTGATAATCCAGCGCATCCCGAGGGCTTCGCGCCGGGATTCCCGTATCTCTATCGGAACCTGGTAGGTCGCGCCGCCGACGCGGCGGGACTTTACCTCGATAACCGGTTTTACGTTGTCGATGGCCTTCAGAAACACCTCCAAAGGCTCTTTTCCCGTCTTGGACTGAAGTACCCCCAAGGCCTCATGGACCAGGCGGAGGGCGACAGAACGCTTGCCTTCCCACATCATGCGGTTTACAAATTTGGAAACCACGACGCTGTTGTATTTCGGATCGGGCAAAATGCCCCGATCTACGGTTTTCTTCTTTCTACCCATATACCCCGACCTGTACTACGCCTTTGGCCGCTTGGCGCCGTATTTGGAACGGCTCCGCTTGCGGTCTTCCACGCCCAATGTATCCTTGGCGCCCCGGATAATATGGTACCGCACGCCGGGAAGGTCCTTTACCCTGCCGCCCCGAACCAGCACCACCGAATGTTCCTGTAAATTATGGCCTATTCCGGGAATATAGGCGGTAACCTCGGTCCCGTGGGAAAGGCGCACCCTGGCCACCTTACGGAGGGCCGAATTGGGCTTTTTGGGGGTAACGGTCATTACCCGCGTACACACCCCCCGTTTCTGGGGGCAGGACTGAAGAGCCGGCGATTTTGTCTTGGAGGTAACCTGCTGTCTTCCAAAACGAACCAGCTGATTGATCGTAGGCACTAAAAACTCCCCGGCGAATTCCGCCATATCCGCCCGCCGGACGCAAAACGCCCTACGCACGGTCCAGAGACTCCAAATAAAGGTATGATATAAACCAGGAGTCAAAATATAAGTCAGCCCCGCCGCGGAGCGGACGAAAAACGGGTCTCCATGACCGAAGGATCATGAAAAAGCCGTATTTATAACAGAGAAAACCCAAAAATCAACGTTTCAGGGAACCCTGAATTAAAAAGGTATCAAAACAAAAAAAAAAGGT
This sequence comes from Treponema sp., assembly GCA_031255645.1. Classification (GTDB taxonomy): domain Bacteria; phylum Spirochaetota; class Spirochaetia; order Treponematales; family Breznakiellaceae; genus JAIROH01. The sequence goes on from JAIRSC010000090.1 coordinate 58,218, forward strand.
CAAGCCCCTTTGCGAAAAAAATTAAAATTTCGTCGAAAAAAGGGGAAAGCGCCGAAAGATTGCTGTTTCGCCATGGTTTTAAGTGTGTAGAATGTGCATAGCAGAAATAGAAGAGCGCTTTCATCGTTTCTACTCCTCTTCCGGCAGCCGGAGGGCCGTTAGTTGCTGAAACGGGGCTTCCCTGATATAGTATGCGATATACGGAAAATTCCGGCAAAAACGGTTTATTTTATAAGGAAGGTTTTTATGGATAAAACGACACTGGATATGCTAAAAACCAGGGCCAGGGAAATCAGGAAGCTGACTATTGAGGAAATCGGCAATCTGGGTTCCGGCCATATCGGAGGGTCGATGTCGATTGTCGACGTACTCACCCTGCTCTATTACCACAAGATGAAGGTAGACCCTTCAAATCCCCGCTGGGAAGGCCGGGATCAACTGGTGGTTTCCAAGGGCCACGCCGGGCCCGCGGTCTACGCGGCGCTGGCTTCGAAGGGATTTTTCCCTGTAGACTGGCTTAAAACCCTGAACCAGGGGGGAACAAAGCTTCCCAGCCACTGCGACAGAACCCTGACGCCCGGCGTCGACATGACGGCCGGTTCCCTGGGGCAGGGCTTTTCCGCCGCCATCGGCATAGCGCTGGCGTTCCGTATGGACAAAAAGCCCAACGCCGTCTACGCGATTATCGGCGACGGTGAAAGCGACGAGGGCCAGATATGGGAAGGGGCGATGTTCGCCGCCGCGAAGAACATCAGCAATATCATCGCCTTTACCGACTACAACAAACAGCAGCTTGACGGATACACGAAAGACATTCTTGATCTGGGCGATCTTGCCGCCAAATGGAACGCGTTCGGCTGGTTTACCCAGCAGGTAGACGGCCACGATTTTGAGGCGCTGGACAAGGCTGTCGACGCGGCAAGGGCCCAAAACGAAAAGCCGTCGATGATTATCATGGATACGATCAAGGGCAAAGGATGCAGCTTTGCTGAGGGAATTGAAAAGAACCACAGCATGGCGTTCAACATGGAAAAGGCCAAAGAAGCTATCGCCGCGCTGGACGCGGCGGATTAAGGGATGTCATGGAACCGCGTTTCATGTCCGGTTTTGCGCGCGGCTTTACGGCCGTTTTTATATAGAGGTTAACAATGGGAAACGAAGAACTTAAAGAAATGCGGGCGGCGTATGTGGAAGCCGTGACCGCCCTGGCGGAAAAAAACAAAAATATCGTGGTTCTGGAAGCCGATCTGACAAATTGTACCAATACGGGAAGCTTTAAAAAGGCGTTTCCCGAACAGTTTGTCAACGTCGGCATTGCCGAAGCCAACATGGTCGGGATCGCTTCGGGCCTTTCGGCGGCGGGGAAAATCCCCTTCGCCTCAAGTTTCGGCTGTTTCAGTTCCCGGCGGGTTCACGACCAGTTTTTTATCTCGGCCAACTACGCGAAGCTTAACGTAAAACTTATCGGCATGGACCCCGGCGTAACGGCGGCGACGAACGGCGGCACCCACATGCCGTTTGAGGACCTCGCCCTGATGAGGGTTATCCCTCATCTTACGATTATCGAGCCTTCCGACTATTACAGCTGCAAGGCTCTGACAAAAGAAGCCGCGGAACTCTACGGCTGTGTCTATATGCGCTGGCCCCGCAAGCCCGTTCCCGTACTCTATTCGGAAAGCGAAAGCTTCAAAATCGGGAAGGCAAAGCTTTTAAAAGAAGGCAAAGACGTCTGTTTTGTCTGTCTGGGAGGCTTTATGGTAAACGAGGCGCTTAAAGCCAGGGAAGAACTCGCGAAAGACGGCGTCGACGCGGGTATCGTCGATGTGTTGACGCTCAAGCCGATAGACAAAGAGACGATCCTCGGTCAGGCCGGCAGGGTAAAGGCCGTTATCAGCGCGGAAAACGCCCAAATAGCCTGCGGCCTTGGCAGCGCCGTCGCGGAAATTCTCGCGGAAAACGGCGCCGGCTGTAAATTTGCCCGTATCGGCATTCGGGACGAGTTCGGCGAAGTCGGCTCGCAGGATTACCTGGCAAAACGCTTCGGCCTGACCGCCGGCAAGTTTGTGGAAACGGCAAAAGAACTGCTCAAGCAGCCCGGATAACCCGGAACCGCCTATTGTCTTCGTCCCAGCGCGCCGGCGAACGCGACGACCTTTTTCCAGTGTTCCGTTGTCAGCCTGATGTGGCTGTCGCCGGGGCCGTTAAGGTTACGCCATGTTTCGGGGATAAGCCGCCTGTCCGCGGGCCGGGGAACGGCGTCCGAAAGCAGAGACCGGGCCGCGCCGTGGCCGCCGCTCTGTCCGCGTACCAGGGCGGAAAAGGCCGCCGCCTCGCCGGAGGGAAGGACGGTAATGGTCTGGGCGCAGAGTCCCGCCCGGAAAAAACCCGCGTCGTCGGAAAAGGGCGCCGGAAGAAGCAGGGTTTTTTCGATTCCGGCGTTCCGGGCCGCTTCCAGCGCCTCCGCCCGCAGTTCCCGTACTTTGCCCCGGAACGCCGCGGCCCGGGAATCGCGGACATTTCGCAGCAAGGTATCCGCCGCGGTGGAAACAATCAGCGTATCTCCCGATCCGCAGGCGTCAAAAATAAAAATTCTGCCGTCGAAGCCGTTTTCCTTAAGGTAAAGCGCCAGGGCATAGGCGCCCTGATCTTCCAGGGTTTCGCCGGTTTTGAGTTCTTCGTTATCGGTAAAAAAAATAACAGGAGACGGCCCTTCGCCGCGTTCCGCCGCCCCGCGAAAACCCAGAGCGGCGTCGAGAAGCATAAATACCGCGGCGCTGTTGTCGTTGGCCCCGGAACTGCCTTCGGCCCTGTCATAGTGGGCGGTAAAAGCGACGGCGGAAAAGGCCCTTTTCCGGGGAAAAACGACGATGTGCCTGTTTTTCCCCAGGACAAGTTCCGTAAAATCAAGGCCCGATTCTTCAAGTACAGAGCACAGCAGGGAACGGCGATCCGCGTCCGGAGCGATAAATTCCATAAAGCGGGTATAGGGCGCTTTACGGAAAAGCTCGTGCATGGCTAGAGTTTGTTCACTTTAAAATTTCGGGAAGGATTAACAAGTTCTTCCTGGGCGGTGACAATGCTGATTTCCCGAATCCCCGCCTTGTGGGTCGCCTCTATAATGCCGTATACCGACGCCGCGGTCAGTTCCAGCGTCCGGCGTATGTCCCCGGTTTCAAGATAGCGGGAAAGAAACACCGCCGTGGTAAGATCGCCTGAACCCGCCATCATCGAAATATTCTCGAAGTACAGTTCGGGGGTACACACACTGTAGATATCCCTGCCGTCCGAAGCGAGCATTTCGAGGTTTCGGGAAGCCGGGCTTCCCGTGGAAGCCGAGCTTCCCGTGGAAGTCGAGCCGCCCGTGGAAGCCGAGCTTTCCGTGGAAGCCGGGTTTTCGTCCGGCGGCGGGCTTTCGGAAGCGGGATCGGCGAGGGCGCCTGAAACCTGGCCCTGCCGGTAACTGGTAACCAGCACGATTTTCGGCCCCGCTTTGTGGAGGGCCTCTATCGCCCCAACCGCGCCGTCAAGGCCCGCGGTTTCGATTCCGGTAAGGGCCTCAAGCTCAAACTGGTTCGGGGTAATAATATCCGCGAGCGGAACCACTTCGCGCCTGAACATGTCGGGAATGTCGGGGCTTACATAAAAACCCCTCCCCACGTCCCCCATTACCGGATCGCAGCAATAGAGGACCTTTGGAGCGGCGGCCCGCACCCGCTTTACCGCGCCGAGAATGGCCCTGCCCATGGAAGCGTCTCCCAGATAACCGGACAGCACCGCCTCGCAGTTTCCCAGGACACCCCTTTCTTCCAGGCCCAGGACGATTTCCTCCACGAGCGAAGAGCCGAGCACCTTGCCGCGCCAGGCTTTGTAGCCGGTGTGGTTCGAGAATTCGACCGTATGCACCGCCCAGACCTCCCGGCCCAGGCGCTGAAGGGGAAAAACAGCGGCGCTGTTTCCGGCGTGTCCGTACGCGACGTGAGATTGTATTGAAAGTACAGCCATGGATTCACCTTTTACCAAAGCGGCAAAACGCCGCCGTTGTTCAATCGGACATTAACAAACCTGTTAACGACGCCTCTTTCCAAAGATACCCTTTACAAGCGACAGAATCAAGGCGGGAAGCTTCCGGGGAACGATGCCGTATCTGTCTCCAAAGTCCCGCGCCGCGTCGAGAATCGAATAGTGCCCATACTTTTTTTTGAGCAGATCCCAGCGCTTGACGATCCACACGTAAAGATCGCTGGGGGTTCTGCCCGGAAACTGGCCGCAGAGGTTTTCCTTGATGATGATGTCCACAATCGGCGTATATACATTGTTATACCAGGAAGAGAGCGCCTCGCCGAAAGGGATTTCGCCGGACTGTTCCTGGTTAAGAAAGTACTTGTGAACCAGAATGTGGTTGTAGATTACGTCGTAGCGGCCCGGTATCGTAAAATCGAGGCTGCCGCAGCCGGTAATTTTTTCAAATTCAGTCTTTTGACAAAACTCTTTTTTCTCGTATGCGACAAGAGCCTTTCGCAGATCGTCCACGGTCATGGACGGGCTTATGCTTATCTCCGTGGAAAGGCTTATCACTTCCGCGTCGACATTCTCTATGCCCTGGGTTTTCGCGACTGATACCCGGTGGTTCCCGTCCCTGACAAAATACACTCCCCCGATTTCGTAAAGCTGTATCGGCGGCAGCGTAATGTCGCTGAGCCGGGCTTCGTCGATCCGTTCCCAGCGGGGCCGCAGATGATCCGATTTGGGAAGAAAGTACTTGTTGAAATCCCTGTAGCGGCCTTCGCTTCCCACGATAAGGCGTATCGGCACCGCCCGCATCCCCCTGTAGGTTTCGCTTTTCGGCCTGAGTATCCGTTTTACGTCGTCAAGGGAAAGCAGCGTGATTTTGTCGTGGTCCAAAAAATGCATGATCCGCTGAAAGAATTCTCTGGCGCGGGCCCTGGAAAAATCCTCCGCCGCCTGATTTTTAATTGTTCCCGTCATGGGCGTTTTCTTCCGTAGTTAAAAGATACTGACTGTAGGCGTTTATTACCAGGGTTTTCCCGCAGGCAGTGCTTCGCGCGCTCGCGAGGTCGTAAAGATGAATATGGCCGTGAACAAGATACCGGGGCCTGAAGGTTTTCATAAACCAGAGAAAGCATTTAAAACCCCGGTGGCAGGGATCTTCCCGGTCGTGTATTCCCCTCGGCGAAGCGTGGGTAAGGAGTATGTCGAGCCAGCGCCCCCGAAAGATCCGGTTGAGAATCAGCGACGGAACGAGTTTTACGATTTCGAGAAACATCATCGCTTCCGAATACTGGTTTTTGCCGCCGTTGTACCACATCGATCCGCCAAGACCGGCGACGATAAGGCCACATTCCGCTTTTACCCTGGATCCTATGTGGGTAAGGCCCGAACTGCCCGGATGCTTCAGGTAACGTTCGTAGCCTTCGAAGTTGTGGTTGCCGTAGACAAAAAGCAGGGGCCGGTTGAGGCTTGAGACGATAAAATCAAGGTAATCCAGCGGAAGATCGCCCGCGCAGAGTACCATGTCCACATCTCCGTAACGAATCTTGATTGACGACGAATACACAAGCGGATCAATCTGGTCCGAAACGCAGAGTATTTTCATTCGCGCCGGATTATGTCTGCCGCAGGAGAAGCTGGAGTTTTTCTTTGTTGAACAGTTCCACGGAGCGGGATTCGGCGTATTCCAGCGCGGCGCCGGTAAAACCGGAACTTGAAATGACCGCCGCCCGGCCCATGTTCTGCGCCTTGGCGTCGTCCAGTATGGAACGTATTTTGGAATCGTCCACCGGATCCGGGATACGGTAGATTCGTATCAGCCGGGGCATTTTACGGGTATTGCGCCATTTTGCCGAATCGTTCTCTATGGCTACAAATTCCCCGCCGTCGGGTATGGAACGGGACTGTTTGACCTGGAGGGAAAACCCGGCCTCGATAAGTTTTGTACAGATCGCCATAAAACCCTGCTGGTTCGCGCTGAGAAAATCCTTTACCGCGTCGTCGCTTCTAAGATCCTGGTACTGGGCGAGTTTCGCTTCAACGTCCCTGAAACCCTGCTTTACCGAATGAATCTTGTCCCACTGGGCAAGCGCCTTGTCCATGTTCCTGGTTTTTTCATAGCACATCGCGAGAAAGTACCGGGCGTAGAGGCTTTCCTGGGCGTTTTCCACGGTAATGCCGCGCACCGCCCGTTCCAGATCGGGAATCGCCCTGTCCGGGGCGTTAAGCGACATATAACAGCCGCCCCGTTCCAGAAGCGCCCGCAGACGGAAGCCCTGATCCCGGGCGGCCTTTTCAAACGTGGCTATCGCGTCCTGAAAATCCTTTCCGTCTTTTTGTATTTTTCCAAGATAGTAATAGGCCGCGGCGTCGTACTTTAACTTGAGCGAACGTTCCAGGGCGGGTTTGGCTTCGGCGACGTTCTTGCTTTTATAAAGCATCTTTCCCAGCTCAAGCTGAATTTCAGGATTCCTTGGGGAAAGTTCCGCGGCCTTTTTTAAATAATTCACCCCCATATCGAGACGGTTTCTTTCGGTGAAGAGTTTTCCCGCTTCGTAGTAGTAATCCGCTTTTTGGGGATTCAGCCTGATAAGAAGAACGTATTCCTTGAGGGCGTCTTCGCTCTGTTTATTTTTGGCAAAAAGCCTGGCAAGTTCCCGGCGGAATTCCTCTTCCGGAATCTGTTCGCCGAGGTTTCCCGACTCGGTAATGATTTTGAATTCGGCCAGGGCGAGATCGTCTTTTTTATCGACAAGATACGCTTTTCCAAGCATATAGCGGGCGTCGGCGTTCTTCGGTTCCCTGGCGAGCAGGGCTTTCGCGGCCTTGATCGCCGTTTGGGCCCTGCCCCGCTTGACAAGTTCGTTGATTCCCTCGACCCGCCTGGGCAGGGCTATGGATTTAATGATAAAAAACAGCAGAAAGCCGGATCCCGTGGCGATAAAAATACTTACGACGATTACAAACGTCATCCGGCGCTCCGGGCCGGGTACGCCGGCATGAAGAAAAAATCGGGAAAAAAGGCTTGACAACGGGGCGCGGGCCCGGCACAGGATTTTTTCATGCAAATGTAGTATCTTTACCGATATAATTATAATAGTGGTTTAAACGGTTTTATGTAAAGGTATCGGGAGGGAGCGTTGAGACGTTTCAATCAATGTTGTATTTTTTTTCTTATAACGGGCGTTCTTTTCGCCCAGAATCCCGGCATTAGGGACGGATCGTCGCCGGGTGGAACCTCGCCAGGCGGATCTTCGCAGGGCGGAACTTCGCCGGGCGGATCGTCGCCGGATTTCCGGCAGGGCGAGGAGCTTTTTCTGAGGAACAGGCCCGCCGAAGCCGTCGGTTTTCTTGAAAAAGTCAACGCCGCCGAGCCGGCCAATATACCCGCGGCGCTGTATCTGGCGATGGCCTACGAACAGCTCGGCAGGGCGGACAACGCCATCGCCGTTTACAGGCGGATTCTTCCCGCCGGCGGGGAATATACCGCCCTTATCGCGTTTAACCTTGGCAACGTGTATTATGCCAAAGGCACGGCGGCTTTCGCGGAACAGTTTTATACCCAGGCAATCGAGGCCGATCCGGGCTACGCTTCGGCCTACCTTAACAGGGCGAACACCCGGATAAAAACCGGCGCCCTGGCGGAAGCCGTTCCCGACTACGAGCTGTACCTTGCCCTGGAGCCGGCTTCTTCCAAGCGTCCCCAGATTGAGCGGCTTATCTCGCTTGTCGAGGAAGAAGCCGCCGCCGCCGAACGGCACAGACTGGCCGTCGAAGCGGCCGCCAGGGCGGAAGAGGAACGGCGGCGGCAGCTTATTGACGAGGTTTCGGCCTCGCTTCAGGCGGCGGCCGAGGAAACACAGGGTTTTACGGCGGGTTCCGAAGATGTAACGGGTTATGAAGGAGAATTTGAACTGGAATGAACAAAACAGCACTTTTTGCGGGCGGCGCGGCCCTGGCCCTGCTTATTGCCGCGACGGCGTTTTTTTTCCTTGCCGGACGGGGTTCGGCCGGGGGAGATATTGCCGGGGGAAGTCTGGGCGCCGCGCGGGACAATACCCTGCGGCTCGCCGGTGAATATATCGATCAGGGAGAATACCAGCGGGCGCTGGATCTTTTGGACGGCCTTCTTATCGCCAACCCTGACGACGAGCAGGCAAGAAACCTGAGAGATGAGGCGCTGAGGGTGAAACAGGGCCTTGCCCTGACGGACGGCGCGGCGGGTACGGAAACCGCCGGAACGGGAAACGCCGGAACGGAAGAGGCCGGGCCGGGAATGGCCGCGGGCGGCCGGAACCGGGAAACCGAAAACCGGGAGGCCTCCGCGGCTTCGGCGGCCGCCGAGGCCCTGGCTGCCGAAGCCGCCTCGGCGGCAAGACGGCGGGCCGAAGCCGAAGAACTTGCCCGCGCCTCGGCGGCCGTCCAGGCCCAGATGAAAGAGGTCAACGCCCTGGTCGAACAAGGCAGGGCGGCGGTACGGCGGAACGATTTTGACGCCGCCGAAGAAAGCTTTTCCCGGGCCCTGTCGAAACTGCCCCGCGGAGAAACCCGTTTTGAGGCCCAAAAGCACGCGGAAATTTCCGACGCGTGGTACGACGGCTTTGTCAGGAACAACGGCAGCGCCCTGGGAGAAACGGCGGCGAAAAACGCCGTGTCCGGCGCGCAGGAATCGATACGGAAAGATCCGGCCCTGGCCCTTCCCCACTATACGCTGGGCAAAATAAACCGGGACCGGGGCAACTGGCTCGGCGCCGAAACGGCCTTTGCGGAGGCGGCAAAACTGGATCCGAACAACTACCTTTACGCCTTCGATCTTGGCAGGAGCAGTTTCCGTACCGGAAAATACGAGAACGCCCGTGTCGCGTTTGAAAGCGCCGTCAAACTCAACGCCGATTTTGAGCCGGCCTGGTATAACCTTGGCGGAACCTACGCCGTCCTGAGAAGGAGCGACAACGCGCTGGCCGCCTACCGCAGGGCGGTCACGATAAAAAACGATTATGCCGTCGCCCACAGGGAAATCGGGCGGATTCTTTCGGCAAAACGGGACTACAGGGGCGCGATAGATTCCTTTAACAAGGCCATCACCTATAACCCCGGTGACATCGCCTCGCTTCGGGATTTGGGCTACGCCCAAAACCAGGCGGGCCAGAACCAGGCCGCCGAAACCTCGTTCGCCCAGGCCCTTGTTTCCGATCCCGGCGATCCCCAGACAAACGACAATATGGCTATCGTCAAGATTGCCCTTGAAAAATATCCCGAGGCGGTACAGTACGCGAAAAAAGCCGCCGCCGCCGCGCCGGCCGTCGCGCGGTATTCCTATACCCTCGGCCTGGCCAGTGAAAAGGCGGGCGATCTTGACGCGGCGATAAGCGCCTATAAAAACGCGGCGCGGGATCCTTCCTACACGCGGCCCAGAATCAACCTGGGGCTTCTCTACCTGGAGAACGGGTTTCTCAACGAAGCCCTTTCGTATCTTATGGAAGCCTACAGAGCCGAGCCGTCTTCGTTTGAGGTAAACAACAATCTGGGAAACGTCTATGTCCGCATGGAAAACTGGGACGCCGCGGTGGAACGCTACAGGGCGGCCCTTTCCCGGCAGAGCGCGAACGTAACGGTCAGGATGAACCTTGCCAGGGCCTATGTAAAGGCGGGGAACTTTCCCCTGGCAAAGGAAGCGTATCTTGAAGTGCTCAAACTTGCCCCGATGAACTACGACGCCCTGTTTGAGCTGGGTAAAACCTGCGCCGGTACGGGAGACACCGCGGCGGCGAAACAGTACCTTGCCAGCCTTCTTGAAAAAAACCCCTCCTATACCGGCAGGGCCGAAGCGGAAAAGCTTCTCGCTGAACTATGATCCAGGACGGCAAAAATCCCGAAAAGCGTTTTTCGGTACAAAACATCGTATTCGGCGCGATACTCATCATCCTCTTTATTCTCGTATGCCGGCTTTTCGCCCCGTTTTTTACCGTTCTTTTGTGGTCGATCCTTTTTTACGTGCTGCTCAGCCCGCTTCACGAAAAGCTCGTGTCCTCTCTGGACCGGACAAAGCTCAAGGGAATGATCCTCCGCAGCGTATGGGCGGCCGTTTTTTCGCTGGGGACGGTGGTCATCATACTTATCCCGCTTGTTTTTATCGGGTTTCAGTTTTTCAGGCAGGTTACGGACTTAATCTACCTTGTCAGGAATTACCTGAGCTCCCATTCCGGGCAGGAAATGGAGGTGTCGCTCTTTGAAGAGATCGCCAAAAAGATAGCGGATATTAGTTCGGGCCAGATTGTTTTCAGCGCCGCCGAAATCCGCTCAAGGCTCTTTGCCTTCCTGAGTTCCGGCCTGCAGAACCTTTTGCAGTTTTCGCGCGATATTGTGATGAACGTGGGCTATTTTTTCACGGGGCTCGCGTTTATGGTGTTCAGCCTTTTTTTCTTTTTCCTTGACGGCGTGTACCTTTCGCGTCTTGTTCTCCACGTTGTCCCGATACGGCAGGACTACATGACGGCCCTGGTGAGAAAATTCAAGGAGATAACAAAAAACCTTGTGCTGGGCTACATTATGGTCGCCCTGGTGCAGGCGTTTATGGCGTTTATCGTATTTTCGATTTTCAAGGTTACAGGCGCCCTTGTCTTTGCCTCCCTTATTTTTTTCTGCGCCTTTATCCCGATATTCGGCGCGGGCATTGTGTGGCTTCCGCTGGGCCTGCTGCGGATTTTTTACGGGGATATCGGCGGGGGTATTCTTTTTCTTGCCGTTTCGGGTATATTTATCTCGACGCTGGACAACCTGCTTCGCCCTGTTTTTTTGAAAGACAGAATACAGCTTCATCCGCTGATAATTTTCTTTGCCATACTGGGGGGCATAAGCCTTTTTGGATTTAAGGGGATTATCCTCGGCCCCATGGTGGTGATTCTTTTTCTTACCGTACTGGATCTTTTCCTTACGGAACACAAGATTGAACAGGGAGCCTGTCCCAAAACTAATTGACTGTGCGCTGCGCGCACGGCTTTTGGACAGGCTCTTGCGGTTTTTCAGGCCTTCAGCCTTGCAAAACCGCGAATTTCAAGGTTGCTTTCCCAAAAACTGAAGTTTTGGGAAAGCCTCCAGGAACAGAATTAAGCGGCGTCGTCGAACGGGGGCAGCATGAACGCAATTATTACCGTCGTGGGAACCGACAAGGTCGGGATCATCGCCAGGGTCAGCGCCTTTCTCGCCGACCGGAACATCAACATTGAAGATATAAGCCAGACCATACTGTCGGGAAATTTTGTCATGATGATGATGGTGGATCTTTCCAAAAGCAGCAAAGCCCTGGAAGACGTAAAGGCCGAGCTTGCCGAAATGGGAAGCGTGATGGGCGTCTCCATCAGCCTGATGCACGAAAAGGTGTTCAGCGCCATGCACCGCATTTAGGAAAACCGATGCTTTTTACGCCTGTGGAAATAAAAGAAACGGTGGATATGTTCCTCCGCTACAAGCTCGACATCAGGGCCATTACGCTGGGGGTTTCCCTGCTGGACTGCGCCGCCTCGGCGGGAGCCGAAACCAGGCGCAGGATACGGGAAAAACTGTTCCGTCTTGCCGGCCCCCTTGTGCGGACGGGCCGGGAAATCGAGCTGGAATACGGCATACCGATTATCAACAAGCGCGTTTCGGTTACGCCGCTCGCCCTTGTCGCCGCCGCGTCGGACGATACGGACTACGCTCCCTACGCCGTCCTTCTCGACGAAATCGCCGGAGAGCTGGGCGTCGACTTTGTCGGGGGCTTTTCGGCCCTGGTGCAGAAGGGTTTTTCGGAGGGAGACAGGAAGCTTATCGATTCGATTCCCCGCGCCCTTTCTTCCACGGAGCGGGTCTGCGCGTCGGTAAACGTCGCCTCGACAAAAAGCGGCGTCAACATGGACGCGGTAAGGCGCATGGGGGAAGTGATAAAGGAAACCGCCGAAAAAACCGCCGCCAGGGACGGTCTTGGCTGCGCAAAACTTGTCGTGTTCTGCAACGCCCCGGAAGACAACCCGTTTATGGCCGGCGCTTTTCACGGCCCCGGCGAAGGGGAAAGCTGCCTTAACGTCGGCGTTTCCGGCCCCGGCGTCGTCAGGGCGGCGCTTGAGGAAAGGCCGGACGCGGACTTTGACGAAATCGCCGAGATTATCAAAAAAACCGCGTTCAAGATTACCCGCATGGGGCAGCTTGTCGGCATGGAAGCGGCGAAGCGCCTGGGGGTTCCGTTCGGCATACTCGACCTTTCCCTCGCGCCGACCCCGGAGGTGGGCGATTCCGTCGCCCGTATCCTTGAGACAATGGGTCTTGAGGCGGCGGGAACCCACGGCACGACGGCGGCGCTTGCCCTGCTGACCGATCTTGTCAAGAAGGGCGGGGTTATGGCCAGCGCCCGGGTCGGCGGATTTTCCGGGGCCTTTATCCCCGTTTCGGAGGACGAGGGCATGGCCGCCGCCGTCAGGTCGGGCGCGATTAGCCTCGACAAGCTTGAGGCGATGACCAGCGTCTGCTCGGTCGGCCTCGACATGATAGCCCTTCCCGGCGACACGAGCGCGGCTACGCTGTCGGCCATCATCGCCGACGAAATGGTTATCGGCATGGTAAACGGCAAAACCACGGCGGTCAGGGTTATTCCGGTACCGGGGAAAAAGGCCGGGGACTGGGCGGAGTTCGGCGGTCTTTTGGGCGGCGCCCCGATTATGCCGGTTCATTCGGCAAAGAGCGACGTTTTTATCGCCCGCGGCGGCCGGATTCCCGCGCCGATTCACAGTTTCCGGAATTGACCCCGGCGCAAAGCCCTGTCACGGCATAAGGTGTACGCGGTCATAAAACCACTGTTACGTTCCATGGCTATTATTTACGGGCGCTAAGTCATGTACCCCAATTGATGGGTGAGGAGGTACTGAGGTTAACACCCGTTCCCGCGGTAGCGTCCCGCCACTGTCCTGCAGCTGTGTATACCGCGGGGCCGCTGGTGGTAGTGCTGGCGATGTTTCTGTCGCTTCCCCCATTACTACCATAGATAATACTGTTACCCGTTTTGTTGAAGATTCCGCCGGCGGCGACATACACCCCGCCGCCGTTATTGGAGGCCTCGTTGCCACTGATGATTCCGCCAGTCATGGTGAAGGGTCTGTTCATATCCAAATACACGCCGCCGCCGTTGTAGGCCGTGTGCTTCTTGATAGTTCCGCCGCTCATGGTGAAGGTTCCGGTATTGGTTATATACACCCCGCCGCCCCATCTGGAGCTGGAGACTATGTTATCGCTGATGGTTCCGCCCTCCATGTTGAAGGTTCCGGCGGTAACATACACCCCGCCTCCGCCGCTACCGGGGCCCGTGCTCGTGGACATGTTACTGCTGATCTCCGCACTGCCGCTCATGTTTAACTGTCCGCTAAATACACTCACCCCGCCGCCGTTAGCGGCTGTGTTATCATTGATGGTTCCGCCGCTCATAGTGAAGTTTTTGGTAGTGCCAAAAAACACCCCGCCGCCGGAGCCGGTCGTGGCCTCGTTGTGGTGGATGGTTCCGCTATACATGTTGAAGTTTCCGTTGCTACTGACAAAATTCACCCCGCCGCCGCTGCTGGCCTCGTTGTCGTGGATGGTTCCGCCGTTCATATTGAAGTCTCCATTGGCTACAAACACTCCGCCGCCGGGGCTGGTGGTCTCATTGTAGCTGATCTCCGCGCCGCCGCTCATATTAAAGGTTCCGCTGTTTACATGCACCCCGCCGCCGTTGCCGTTTGGGGCAATGCCTGTGACCGTGTTGCCGCTGATCTTCGCGTTGCCGCTCATGTTAAAGGTTCCGCCGTTTACAAGCACCCCGCCGCCTGTGTTGACAGCCGTGTTGCTCTCAATGGTTCCGCCGTTCATTTTGAAGATTCCGCCGCCGGCTACAAGTACCCCGCCGCCGTCGTTGCCGTTTCCCCCAGTCAACGTAAGATTGCCTTCCAGGGTTACGTCCGCGTTCTGTACATTGAGTACCCGCAGTGTGGCCCCACCCTGGATCTCGTTGGTTCCCATTCCGTCTCCCGCCAGAATAATGGGGGGATACTCGCCGTAGAGGCCGATACCGGCGGTGTCGCTAATAATGACCCGATTGGTTCCATCGCCTCCCGTTGTAATCGTCCCTTTAATCATGATTTTGGCCGCCGCCGGGGGCCAGGCCGGGTTGGCGCTCTTCTGGTAATTCGGCCAGGAACTGTCATAGGTGTTAGATATCACTTGCAACGCCCTGCCCACTGTGGCGAAGGGATTGTCCCGGGAGCCGTCGCCGGTGGCATCGTTCCCCGCCGGAGAAGATGAGGACGAGGCCACATAAACGGTCATGTGCAAGGGGTATCCCGCATTTTCTTCGGGATAGAAGGGGGCCAGAATACTCCGCATCCAGGGGTTCCCGCAGCCCGCGAAAAGCGCAAGGGCGGCGGCGAGAAAGAGCAATCGCCGGGTTCCTCTTGCCTTTGTGTATGCGGTCGTTTTCATAGCTTCCTCCTAAAACCGGTATCCCGGCAATACAAACAAATTCCCAAACAGGCCGTTTTGCCCCAAAAACGGGCCGTTTTGCCCCAAAAACAGGTCATTCGGAGGTCCGAACAGGTCATTCGGACATCCGAATAAGTCATTCGGACATCCGAATAAGTCATTTGGCGGCCCAAATAAGTCATTCGGAGGTCCGAATAAGTCATTCGGACATCCGAACAAGTCATTCGGACATCCGAATAAGCCATTTGGCGGCCCAAATAAGCCATTTGGCGGCCCAAATAAGCCATTTGGCGGCCCGAATAAGCCATTTGAAGGCCCGAATAAGCCATTTGAAGGCCCGAACAAGCCGGGCGGTTTTGGGGCCGGAACCGCCGGTATTCAAACGGAAATAAGGGCGGCTGTTTTGATCGTCTAGTCCCAGCTATAGCCAAGTTCCAGCCCGGCGCCCGGCAGTATAATGGCCGGAGCGCTGTCCCCCGCCGCGCCGCCGGAACTGTTTCCCAGCGGATCGGCGGGAACGAGGAGTTCTTCCGCCGCGTCAAAGGAACGTACCGGCGTATTGCTGGCTTCGTCCACATAACTCATTCCGCCGGCGGCTACGGATACGTTTCTCCCGCCGGTCAGGAAGTATTGAACGCGCCCCTCGTCTACCCGGAGCCGCTCCGTATCAAATTCAAATGACGTACCCCGGACCGACGCGGTGGCGTTGGGGCTCCTGACGGTAAAATCGGTTCTTCCCCCGGCGGGCGGCTTTACCTCGGCCCGGACCCTCCCCGTGTGAAGATAGAGGTTTACCTGTTCCGTGTTTTGATCCCTGATTATTTCTTCCAGACTCAGGCGGGTTACGGGCCGCAGGGTTATAAGCGAATCTCCCAAAACAAGGACGGCGGTACTTCTAAAGCCGGTCGAGACCAGGGTGTTTTTTTCTACGCGGTCTCCTTTGGCGGCATTTGTCCAAACCGCCGAACCGGGGGCCTTGACTTCCACCGTTCCGCTTATTTCCCGGAAAAAAGCGGTTTCCTGGGCGTAAAGGCTCCGGGGAAAAAACAAAACGCCGCTCAACACAAGGGCCAATACAAAAAAATGTTTTCCGTGGTTCATATATCCTGTCCTCCACTAAAAAGAAAAAATCGTTTCCAGAGAAACACGCCACTTGACGGGCGCGCCCGGGCCAAAAGCTTTTCCCAGTTGGGGGAAGAACGCGCCTCCGCCCAGGGTAA
This sequence comes from Treponema sp., assembly GCA_031255645.1. Taxonomy (GTDB): domain Bacteria; phylum Spirochaetota; class Spirochaetia; order Treponematales; family Breznakiellaceae; genus JAIROH01. The sequence continues at coordinate 73,925 of JAIRSC010000090.1, forward strand.
AGGAAATATCCGAAACCGGCGCCCAGACAAGGCCGCCGTAAACTTCGCCCCCAAGCAGGGGGGAACGTGAGAACCTGTCCAGGTCGGGATCGTTGTAGGTGTGGGAATCGGTTCTGAAAAAATAGGCCGCCCACGCTTCCACGGAAAGGACCGTATGAAGCCGCGCGACATAGCCCAGTTCAGCCAGGGCGAGGCCGGATATCGCCGGCCGCAGTACTTTTCCCTGGGCTATGGTGTTGAGGGGAAGAAAAGCCCTCATGGTATCGTTCCAGGACCCGGAAGACAGGCTGATATCCAGGGACAGCCGGTCGTTCACGCCGCCCGGAGGAAGCCAGGCTAAACCGCCCGATACGGCAAAACAGAAGCCCGGCGCCCGGCCGTCTTCCTCCAGTATTCCCGCGATCGCCCCCAGTCTGGCGTTATAATAATCCGAAAAGGGCAGGGTATATTCGGCCAGGGCGTATTGGGAATGAATTTTTCTGTCCCCGGGAATCTGATCGTCCGGTTCGTTCAAATCGAACTGTCCGGCGATTCCCAGGTTGAGCGCCGCTTCGGTACCGGCGACAGCCGGAATTTCCCAGTCCAGGGCAAAGGCCAGCCGCCGGGACGCGAAATACACGCCCCGGTCGTAATAGGCCGAATAGTCGCCGGGGCTGAGCACAATGTGGGCGGCTTTTTTGTACAAAAGCCCGGTATAAAAGGCGCCCGCGGAAAGCCGTGTTTCTCCCAGGCCGATACTCAAGCCAAGGCCGTCAAAAAGTCCGTTCATCAGCAGATTAAGCGGTTCCCGGTACGCAAGGCGTCCGGCTTTAAGGCGCGGGCCGGAAGCAAAGCGGTACTCGATTTCAAAACGGTACAGTTCGGGAACCGGCTTCCATTCCCCGCCGGCGTATTCGGCGGAGATTCCCCCGGAAAGGTATAGATCGCCCTGTTCCCCAAGGGGGGCGGCGAACCAGGGGACGGCGCTCGCGGTATATTCCATGTTTACCGGGTCGTCCCCGCCGGTGAACAGCGGCAGGGAACGGAGGACGAGGCCGTAATCCTGGGCGAAAACCGCCCCGGCGCAAAAGAGGACAGCCGCGATACAGAGAAACCGTTTTCCGTTCATCCGCCGCTTCCTTCGTCCAGCAGGGTGATCTCAACCCGGCGGTTCAGGGCCTGTCCGGCTTCGGTGGCGGGATCGCCCAGGGGCTGTTCCGCGCCGTAACCCCGGACGGTAATTTCGTCCTCCGCCCGGCAGCCGATGCCGACAAGATAATCCGCCACCGCCCGCGCCCGGTCCGCGGAGACCCTCTCGCGGCCTTCGGCGGTACCGGCCAGGGCCGTATGCCCCCCGACAAGTATCCGGCGATTGGGGAATTCGTTCAGAATGGCGGCGATGTTCCGGAGTTTTTGTTTTTCCGCCTCCGTCAATTCCGTTGAATCCGGGAGGAACTGGATGTTGTTCAGACTGATGGTTATGCCTTCGTCGCTGGGCCGTACTTCCGTATCGGTTATGTTTTTTTCTTCCAGTTCCGTGTGGATAATCTCCGCGATGCGTTCCCGCTCTTCCCTCGACGGCGCCGGTATTTCCGGCGGAATTTCCGGCGGGGCTTCCGTCACCGCCGCGTCCCCGGCATAGTCAAGGGCCCGGCTCAGTATCCGCAAAAACCGCTGCCCGGATACGGTCATGGTGGAATAAGCGCGGCCCGTTATGATCTTCCGGTATACCAGTTCCCGGTAGGCGTAACGGGGGCCGGGGAACAGGGCGTACATAAGGCCGCCTTTGATGTTGAGGGCCTTCATGACAAGAAACGAAAGACTATCCATGGTAACAGGATCCGCCTCCGCCGCGTTTTTGGGGAGCCAGCCGCTGTCCGCCGCGACGCGGTAGGCGCCGCCCGAGGAATCTTCCGGCGCCCCGGCGGCGTTCAGGACGCCCCAGGCCGCCTCGCCGTAACTGAGCGAGGGAAGCGCCAGAATCCGTTCCAGTTCCGCCGCGGTCTGGGCCGCCAGGGGCGTCAGCGAAAGAAAGAGCAGGACGGGCAGAACCGGGAATCCGCGCTTCATGTTTCCCCTTTACAGCGTCGCCGGATCCCGGGGCGCTGTTGTCTGCCACGCAAGTACGGGGTAGTCGTAACCGTTTATCCACCTCCAGTCGCCGTTGACGGCGAAGTTCCAATAAGCGCTGGGATAATTACCTACATTCGCCGACCCTCTAAAGTCCGCGTAGGCCTTGGTTGTAATGCCGTCCAAGCCTACATTGGGAGTAAAAGCGGAGCGGACAAAAGTTATACCGCTGGCGGCGTAGTTGTTTGAATAGGTACCCGAACCATGTCCGGCGATGCCGTGAACATCGCTTGATGCGCTGCTTTCTATCCTGTCGTTCAGGGCTATACAGCCCGCAATGTTTCCCACATTGCCCTCGGCAATACCGCCGGCGTATGCGGATGTGACGGCATCGTTAACCGCCTTAACCGTACCCCGGGCATACGACCCGCTGATACTGGGATAGTTAGTGACGGGATTGTCCATGCTACCAGCGATTCCTCCCGCATGGTTGTAGTTGGCGGAACCGCCGCCGGCCGTTACCAAAACCCAGGCGTAACAGGCCTTGATAACGCCCTCCCCGCTCCCGGTTGAATTAATCTGCCCGGCTATACCGCCCGCATAGACAGAAGCAGCCGGCGCCCCCCTGGCCTCTATTTTGGCTGAGGCGTAGCAGGAACTAATCTGGCCCCCGTTCCCGAATCCGATTATACCCCCGGCACCGCCGGAGCCAGCGGTATTGGTGACGTCGAGGTTTCCGGTAAAGGAAGCCTTCGTTATGCTGGAAAGATGCGCAAATCCCACGATACCGCCCACATCATACGCAGTGTTTGCAAAATCTCCGATAATGCCGCCTGAAACATGGCAGTTGGTAATTTCCGTGTTGTTGCTGATATAGCCCGCGATTCCACCTGCATTAGGACGGGTGGTGGTGTCGATGGATAAATTCGCCAGAACCTTTATATTCTGAAAGGATGTGTGTTCCGCGTACCCGGCAACCAAGCCTATGTAAGAAGTGCCGCTGAACGCCATATTCACGGAGCCGTCGTAGCGGATAGTCATATCCTTAATGACCGGGTCTCCGGGGACTCCGGCGCCCTTCACATAG